>DAOVDX010000012.1 GCA_030669345.1 Methyloceanibacter sp.
ACACGGGCTGTAACATTACGAAATATGAATCACAGTTCCGCCCCAGTTAGGCCCTTGGCGCGCCCCAAAACTCCTTATGATTAACGGAGTAGCCTCTCGGCCCGGTCTATACGAGCGGCTTCGGACTAAGCCCCCCAGCCCCCCCGGGGTCTTCTCACGGACCGGGCCACTTCACTTTCAGAGGCCACTAAAAAGGGCCGGCTTACGCCGGCCCTTTTGCTTTTAAGAAGAAATTCCGGAAGGGGCCGAGCCGAGCCCTACATGCGCTCATACGCGGCGACGCCGAGGACCGGACCTGCGTTCTCAACCTGCAACATCGTCACCAAGCAGTCGCCGCCGATAGTCTGAAGATCCTTGAGCGGCAGTCTGAATGTCATCTTCTCGCCCTTCCAGATGCCGATCGGCGTCAGATCTCTCACCGGATGGGTGTAGGTGATTTTCTTGCCGCGGTTCTCACCACGCGTGATGGCGACCGTCTCCTTTTCCTTGGCGACGGCAAGCCAGACCGTCGCCTCACGCATGCTGGAGGCCTTCGGTGCGGCGCCGATATCAATCACGAGAGTATCGCCCTCGGCATGCATCGTAACCGGCACACGCACCTTCTTGAGGCGCTCGGTGGCTTTGCGTATCGCCATATCGATCGCCACCGCGTTGGCGCCGTTCACATGGGAGATGCCGTCGACCACGACTTGCGGTGTGTACACGCGGCCGTCGCCGCGCGTGCGCGCGTATTCGCGTTGACGCTCGCTGCTCTCCGGGCTCGACAGCGTGTCGTGCCACCCGAGATAATTCCAATAGTCGACGGAGAAGGAGAGCGTGATGACACCGGGCTTCTTAGAGTAATCGGCGAGCATCTTGTCCGCAGGCGGACAAGATGAGCAGCCTTGGCTGGTGAACAGCTCAAGCAGGACGGGTTCGCCGGCCCCAGCCTTGGGCAGCTGAGCTTGGCTCAACCCCACCAGGCCAAACAGAGCAACGGCCGCGGCCACGCTCGCGGCAATGAAAGTGGATAATCTCATAGCCCTAACATGCCGGACTCCGGCGGTGATTTCCGTCAAAAATAGCGCACGAAGGGTCACAACTCGGTGACCTAGGCGGCCTCCCGCGCAAGCTGCCGCAGCACGTAGTGGAGAATTCCACTATTCTGGAAATAGTCGAGCTCATCGAGTGTATCGATCCGCACCTGGAGCGGTACGGCCCGTGTCTCCCCGCCATCTGGATAGGTAATATCGGCTTCAATCCACTGACCCGGTTTGATCTCGCTCAAATTCTGCAACGAGACTGTCTCGCTGCCAGTGAGCCCAAGAGACTCCCAAGACATGCCTTCAGCGAACACCAGCGGCAAGACGCCCATGCCGATCAAGTTCGAACGGTGAATGCGCTCGAAGCTCTGGGTGATTACCGCGCGCACGCCGAGAAGCCGCGTGCCCTTGGCCGCCCAGTCGCGCGATGACCCGGTGCCATATTCCTTGCCGGCGAAGATAACAAGCGGCACGCCCTCATCCGCGTAACGCATCGCCGCGTCGTAGATCGACATGCGCTCCTCGGATGGGTAATGCACCGTGACGCCACCCTCAACGCCCAGCACCATCTGGTTCTTGATGCGCATATTGGCGAAGGTGCCGCGCATCATCACCTCATGATTGCCACGCCGCGACCCGTAAGAATTGAAGTCCTGCGGGGCCACGCCGTGCTCGGCGAGATAACGGCCAGCAGGACTGTCGCGATGGATCGCGCCCGCCGGCGAGATGTGGTCGGTGGTGATGGAATCGCCGAACAGGCCGAGAATACGCGCGCGCTCAACATCGGTGACCGGGTCCGGCGTGGTCGTCATGCCGTCAAAATATGGCGGCTCCTGCACATAGGTCGACTTAGTGTCCCAATCATAAGTAAGCCCGCCGGTGGCTTCGATCTCGCGCCACTCGGGATCGCCACGGAACGCGTCGCCATAGCGCTCCTTGAACATCGACTTCTTCACCGCTTTTCGGACGAGCTTGGTCACCTCTTTCGACGACGGCCAAATGTCCTTGAGATGAACGGGCTTGCCGTCCTTGTCCGTGCCGAGCGGATCGGTGGTGAGATCGACCATGACAGAGCCAGCCAACGCGTAAGCCACTACCAGCGGCGGCGAAGCAAGATAGTTTGCCCGCACGTCGTGATTGACCCGGCCCTCGAAATTGCGATTGCCCGACAACACCGAAGCGACCGCAAGGTCATGCTCATGAATGGTGTCGGAAATCTCCTGTGCCAGCGGCCCTGAATTGCCGATGCACGTGGTGCAGCCATAGCCGACGAGATTGAAGCCGAGCTTGTTGAGGTGCCGCTGCAGGTCAGCCTTCTCCAAATAGTCCGTGACCACTTGCGAGCCCGGCGCGAGCGACGTCTTGACCCAAGGCTTGACGCTCAAGCCCCGCTCCACGGCGTTGCGGGCGAGCAGGCCGGCCGCCACCATGACATAGGGGTTCGAGGTGTTGGTGCAGGACGTGATGGCGGCGATGGCCACGTCGCCATGGCCGAGATCGAAATTCTTGCCCCTCACCGGCACCCGCTTCCCGGCCTCCGCTCCCTTGCCGTATTCCTTGTCGAGCACTTCGGCGAAAGCGGGCGCGGCGAGCCGCAACGGCACGCGGTCTTGCGGACGTTTCGGCCCAGCGATCGATGGCTCCACCGTGCCTAGATCAAGCTCCAGCGTGTCGGTGAATTCAGGGTCAGGTGTGTCAGCCTTGCGATACATCCCTTGCGCTTTTGCATAGGCCTCGACCAGCTCAACGCGAGACTCCTTGCGCGCGGTCGCTTCAAGATAAGCCAGCGTCTCCTTATCGATGGGGAAGAAACCGCAAGTGGCGCCATATTCCGGCGCCATGTTGGCGATGGTGGCGCGGTCCTCGAGCGGCAAATGTTCGAGCCCGGAGCCAAAGAACTCCACGAACTTGCCGACCACGCCGCGGCTGCGCAGCATCTCGGTCACGGTCAGCACGAGATCGGTCGCGGTGATGCCTTCGGGAAGTTCACCCGTCAGCCGGAAACCGATCACCTCGGGAATCAGCATGGAGACCGGCTGGCCAAGCATCACGGCCTCCGCCTCGATGCCACCCACGCCCCAGCCGAGCACCGCGAGCCCGTTGACCATGGTGGTGTGGCTGTCGGTGCCGACCACCGTGTCGGGGAAAGCGAGCTTGGTGTCGCCGTCTTTCTTGGTCCACACCGTCTGGGCCAGATATTCGACATTCACCTGATGGCAAATGCCGGTGCCTGGCGGTACGACGCGGAAATTGTCGAACGCCTCCGCGCCCCAACGCAAGAATGCGTAGCGCTCACGGTTCCGCTCATATTCTTTTTCGACGTTGAACTTGAACGCGAGGCCCGAGCCGAACGCGTCGACCATCACCGAATGGTCGATGACCAGATCGACGGGCGCCAGCGGATTGATCTCGTGAGGGTCGCCACCGAGCTTGGCGACGGCGTCGCGCATGGCCGCAAGGTCGACCACGACCGGAACGCCAGTGAAGTCCTGCATCAGCACCCGCGCCGGGCGGAAGGCAATCTCGCGATCGCTTCGCTTGTCTTTCAGCCAGGCAGCGACGGCACGAATGTCGTCGGCCGTGACGGTACGCCCGTCCTCATGGCGCAGGAGATTTTCCAACAGCACCTTGAGCGAGAACGGCAAGCGGCTAATGCCGTCGAGCCCGGCCGCTTCCGCCTCTTTGAGGTCAAAATAGTCGTACGAGCGCTTGCCCACTTTGAGCGTGTGCCGGCACTTAAAGCTGTCGAGCGAGGTCGAATCCTCCGATGTCGCCGATGTCAATGACGTCTCCTTCAAAGCCCGTGTTAGGGCAGGTCCCAGCAAATGAGCCGCAAAGGCATGGCCAACTGTCCACGATGAAGCTTCCACCATCTCGCGGCAGGGCATTCTTGGCTTTTGGATGCGTACTCTTGGAGCCATTATAAATGCCCTTGCGGCATAGAGACAATGACGCCGAGAGATGCCCTGCGACGACAAGAGACGCCCTGGCTCGTTGTCAAAGCCCCACCCCTGCCTCAAGCTTGCGCCAACCCATGCAAATGCCCTCTCACATTGCCCTCGCGGCTCATGACATCGCCTGCCAACGGGGCGGAAGGACGCTATTTCAGGGCTTAAGCTTCACGTTAGAGCCCGGTGAAGCGCTGCTCATCAGCGGGCCCAACGGCACCGGCAAGACCAGCCTGCTGCGGCAGATCGCCGGGCTTTTGCCACTCGCTGCGGGGCGCCTTACCGCGACTGGCGCGGAGGCCGGCACGCCGGTTTCGGAGCTTTGTCACTATGTCGGCCATCTGAGCGCGATCAAAACGAGCTTCAGCGTGGGGGAAAATCTTGCCTTCTGGACGGATTTTCTGGACGCGGACGAGAGCGCGCTGCCCGAAGCTTTGGCCGCTTTTGGGCTGACGCCCCTCGCCGACCTTCCCGCCGGGCTGCTTTCCGCCGGGCAAAGGCGGAAATTGGCGCTGTCGCGTCTGTTTGCCGCGCCATGTCCCATCTGGCTTCTCGACGAGCCCTCGGTTTCGCTCGATACGGCTTCCGTCAAGCTGCTCGACGCCGCGATCCGCGATCATCTGAAAAC
This sequence comes from Methyloceanibacter sp., assembly GCA_030669345.1. Taxonomy (GTDB): domain Bacteria; phylum Pseudomonadota; class Alphaproteobacteria; order Rhizobiales; family Methyloligellaceae; genus Methyloceanibacter. Next base: position 4,599 of record DAOVDX010000012.1, read on the forward strand.
AGGTGGCATCGCTCTCGTGTCCACCCACGTGAAGCTCAAGACCAAATTCGCCCAGGAACTCACCCTCGGCCAGGAGCGCGCCGCATGAGCCCGGCCCTCGCGCTTCTTGTCCGCGACGTCAAACTCGCATGGCGCGAAGGCGGCGCCATCGGCGTGGCGCTCGGCTTTTATCTCGTGGTCGTGGCCATCATGCCGTTCGGCCTCGGGCCTGATCTCAATCTGCTGGCCCACATCGCGCCGGGCATGTTGTGGGTAGCGCTGCTACTGGCGGCACTGCTCTCCGCCGACCGCATTTTCCACAACGACTATGAGGACGGCACACTGGACGTGCTCGCCACTGGCCCCCAGTCGCTGCCTATGGTCGCCGCCATCAAGTCGCTCGCCCATTGGCTAACGACAGGCATACCGCTGGCGCTGATGGCGCCCGTGCTCGGACTGCTGCTCAATCTGCCACTCGATGCCATGCCGCTGCTGGTGCTGACCATGCTGGCCGGCACGCCCGCAGTGAGCTTCGTCGCAGCGATTGGTGCAAGCCTGACATTGGGCTTGCGGCGGAGCGGGCTTCTACTGGCCCTGCTCGTGTTGCCGCTCTACGTGCCGGTGTTGATCTTCGGTGTTTCCACCGCGTCCATGGCCATTGTCGGGCCGGGCTCGCCCTGGCCGCCCTTCTTGATGTTGTGCGCGATAAGCCTCGCCAGCATCGTGCTGGCGCCGCTTGCCGCCGCGGCCGCCTTGCGCACGGCCATGCGGTAGGCCCAATTGCGCTCAAACCCCAAACCCACTAGATCAGCCCCATGATCATGAGCCTTGCCAATCCCACGCGCTTTTTGAGCCTTGTCAGCGCTGTCGTTCCATGGCTCACCGCGCTCGTCGTGATCCTGCTCGGCACCGGGCTCTATCTCGCCTTCTTCGTGTCGCCGCCTGACTATCAGCAGGGCGAGACGGTCCGCATCATGTATGTCCATGTGCCCGCCGCCTGGCTTGCCATGGGTTGTTATTTGGTGATCGCCATCGCCGCGCTCGGCACGTTGATCTGGCGGCACCCGCTCGCCGATGTCGCCGCCAAGGCTGCCGCGCCGATCGGGGCCACTTTTACCTTCGTAGCCCTGGTCACCGGCTCACTATGGGGCAAGCCTATGTGGGGCACTTATTGGGTATGGGATGCGCGCCTCACCTCGATGCTGGTGCTGTTCCTGCTCTATCTCGGCCTGATCGCGCTGTGGCAGGCTATCGAGGAGCCAGGCCGCGCCGGACGCGCCGCCGCGATCCTGGCGCTGGTTGGCGCCATCAACATTCCCATCATCAAATTCTCGGTGAATTGGTGGAACACGCTGCATCAGCCGGCCAGCGTGCTCCGCGTCGACGGACCGAGCATCGACCCTGCATTGCTGACGCCGCTCTTCGTCATGGGCGCCGCCTTCGCCGCGCTGTTCATGCTGCTGCATCTTTTGGCCATGCGCACCGAGATTTTGCGCCGCCGCGTGCGTGCGCTCCAGCAAACCCAAGTCGAACATGCCGTGCTGGTGGGAGCTTGAGCGAGACCCATGCCTGACCTCGGCCCGCATGCAGCCTTCATTATTGGCGCCTATGCCGTGGCCTTCGTGATGCTCGGCGTGCTGACGCTCGTCACCGTGGCGAACGACCGCAAGCAACGGCGCATACTGATCGAGCTGGAGCGTAAGGGCATCAGGCGGCGCTCGGCCGCGAAACCGCCAACGCCAAGAGTGAAGATGACCAAATCTAAACCCGAGAAAGCAGGGGCGAAGCGAAAGCCGGCCCGCGCGCGGAAGACGCGCTCATGACGGTGAAAACAAACACGACGGCGGCCAAAACGAAGACGTCCAGAGCCAAGACAGCCAAGGCCAAGATGTCCAAAGCCAAGACGTCCAGGGCCAAGACTGCCAAGGCTATGACTCGCAAGGTCACCAAGCCCACGGCGACCAAAGCCAAGGCAACAAGAACTAAGGCAACCAAGGCTAAGAGCAAGACCACAAAGCGGACGGAAAAGCTCGCCCCGAGCCGTTGGGGCGTAGCGCTGCCATTCCTCATCTTTGCCGGGCTTGCCTGCCTCTTTTGGTACGCATTGCAGACCGGCGATCCATCGCGGTTGCCGTCAGCGCTGATCGGCAGGTCCGTCCCGGAATTCACCTTGCCGCCGCTCGAAGGTCTCAAGACCGAAGACGGCGCTGCTATGCCGAGCTTTGACGCAGCCGACCTCGCCACCGGCCAAGCCACCATCGTCAACGTGTTCGCATCGTGGTGCGTGCCATGCCTGGTGGAGCATCCGTTGCTCATGACGCTCGCCAAGGAGAACGGCGTGCGGCTTTACGGCATCAACTACAAAGACGCACCTGCTTCGGCCCGGCGTTTTCTCGGCCGCTACGGCAATCCGTATTCGCGCGCAGGCGCCGACGCTTCCGGCCGCACGGCGATCGAGTTTGGCGTCTATGGCGTGCCGGAGACCTATGTGATTTCAGGCGACGGCAAGATCGTCTACCGCCATGTGGGGCCCCTCACCGAGGAGGCAATCGCCACGAAGCTTCTGCCACTGGTGCAGCAGAGTAAGTCCGCACAGTAGCGGGCAACAGCGCGGCTATTCTTCGGTGGCCGAGACGATCATGCTGAGAGACTCAAGAAACTCCTGCCGCCTGGCCGCTGGCAGATTTGCGAGCAGCCGCTTATCCGCCGCGCTCGCGCCCGGCTGTGCCTGGCGCAAAGCCTTGGCCCCTTGCGCGCTGAGCTTGATGGCGTAGGCCCTGGCGTCACCCTTGGCCCGGCGCCGCTGGATCAAACCGCGGCTGAGCAGACGGGCAACGATATCGGCGAGCGTCGAACGGTCGATACCGGTCCGCTCCACGAGTTCGGTCTGCGTGAGACCCTCTTCATCGGCCACCATCATCAACACAGCGAATTGGCGCGGCGTCGGCCCGCCCTCGCGAGTCTCGGCGAAAAAAGTGTCCGCGGCCCGTTGACCGGCCTTGTGCAACAAATGCGTTGCCGAACGATTCAGGGGATTTCCGTTTTTTGCCATTAAGCGTGCGCCACCAATATTTCCTAACGAACGTTGGGTCTGCCTCAACAAATTAAACCGTTTTTGGGGACCCGCGCGGCTCTCGATGCAACCTTCCAAGTGCAACGAATACACTCTAGGTTGTAATAATAACCTGCGGCAGAGAAATACAACCACTTGCAACCGAAGTAGTCTGCGACGTATGGCGGTAGATGCCCCCCCATTACAAGTAGAAGAGAACATACCTCTACGGAGTAACCTTAGGCAATCGGGATTTATTCGGAGGACTCGTCCTGGGGCAGGCCGCAGCGCTGCAATAGCGGCACTTGCGCCATGGCGAACAAGAAGGTGAGCGGCAGGAAGCCAAACGCCTTAAAGCTGACCCAGATATTGGTCGAGAAATTGCGCCACACGAATTCGTTGATCACCGCCATCGCCAGAAAGAACACGGCCCAGCGCAGAGACAGTTTGCGCCAGCCTTCGCCGGTGAGATCGAACACCGGGCCGAACAGAAGCTCGAGGACCGGCTTCCGAAAGACGAGGCCGCCCAAGAGCAGAACCGCGAACAACGTGTAGACGATGGTAGGCTTGAGCTTGATGAAGGTGTCGTCGTGCAAATAGAGCGTCAGCCCGCCGAACGTCAGCACGAGCGCCGCGCTCACCAGCGGCATGATCGGCACTTTGCGATAACGCCACCACGCGAAACCGAGAGACAGGATCGTCGCCACCATGAATGCGCCCGTGCCGATATAAATACCGGCGGCGGCGTTGCCCCCGAAGAACACGAGCAATGGGCCAAGCTCGATGGCGAGCTTGGCGAGGACAGACTGCGCCGGCTCCTCGGGCTTGCTGTTTGCCGGCGTCTTGGTCGTGGGTTCGGTCTCAGGCTGCGGCATCGTTTTCACGTCCTGCCCCGGCAATTGCGCGGGCAAAATCATGGGCATCGAATGGCTCGAAATCTTCGAGCCCTTCGCCGACGCCGATGGCATTGATGGGAAGCTCGAAGCGCTCGGCGATGGCGACGAGAATGCCGCCCCGCGCCGTGCCGTCGAGCTTGGTCACGACCAAATTGGTCACGCCGGCGATCTCTTGGAAAATCTGCACCTGACTGATGGCGTTCTGCCCCGTGGTGGCGTCGAGCACGAGCACCACGGAGTGCGGCGCACTGTCGTCGATCTTCTTCAACACGCGAATGATCTTGGCCAGCTCATCCATGAGGTCGCCCTTGTTCTGCAAGCGCCCCGCAGTATCGATGAGGAGAACGTCCTTTCCTTCCGCCTTGGCGCGCTCCAGCGCCTCGTAAGCCACACCGGCTGGATCGGAGCCCACATCCTTGGCGACCACCTCAGCGCCAACGCGCTCCCCCCAAACTTTAAGCTGATCGATGGCCGCGGCCCGGAATGTATCAGCAGCGGCGAGCATGACGCCCTTGCCGGCTCGTGAAAATTGATGCGCCAGCTTGCCGATTGTCGTGGTCTTGCCCGTGCCATTGACCCCAACCACCAGCATGACATGGGGCTTGGCGTTCTCATCGAGCTCGAAGGGCTTCGCCACCGGCTCGAGCACGCGGGCCACCTCGGTGGCCAAAACCTGGCGCACATCGTCCGCCGTCAGCCCCTTTTCGTGCCGGCCTTTTGAAATCGCGTCGCGAATGCGGTCGGCCATGGCGATGCCGAGATCGGCCCGGATCAGCACTTCTTCCAACTCGTCGAGCGTGTCCGCGTCGAGCTTTCGCTTGGTGAGAACGCTGGTGAGATTGTCCGACAGCGAAGTCGAGGTCCGGGAAAGACCGGCTTTGAGCTGCGCGAACCAACCCCGCTTAGCCTCGGGCGGCGCAGACTTCTCGCTCAACGGCCCACCTCCGCCAGAAGGGATGCCCCGTCGTCGCCAGACACGACCGCATCGACGAGCACGCCGGCGCTCGCCGCGCAGGCATCGAGCCGCACGGGGGTGAAGTCCGCCGAACGGCCGTGACCGCCTTTCTCCATGAGCACGCGAATATGCCGCCCCTTGGCGCCTTCGAGATGGCGCTGCAATGCGGTGACACCCTTGCCGCGCAATTCGGATGCACGCCGCGACACCACCGCGCCATTCACTTGCGGCATGCGCGCGGCAGGCGTGCCCTCGCGCGCCGAGAACGGAAAGACATGGAGGAAGGTGAGCCCGCAATCATCCACCAGCGACAACGAATTCTTGAACATCTCTTCGGTCTCGGTGGGGAAGCCGGCAATGAGGTCAGCGCCAAACACGATGTCGGGACGGGCGCGGCGCATGGCATCGCAGAACGCCACGGAGTCGGCGCGCGCGTGACGGCGCTTCATGCGTTTCAGGGTTAGGTCGTCACCGGCTTGCAGCGACAAATGCAGATGCGGCATCAGCCGCTCTTCCTCGGCGATGGCCGCGATAAGATCGGGATCGGCCTCGGCCTCGACGGAGTCGATGGATGACAGCCTGAGACGCGGCAGCTCGGGCACGAGCTTGAGCACGCTGCGCGTGAGCTTGCCCAATGTCATGTCTCCGGGCAGGTCCGCGCCATAAGCCGTGATGTCAACGCCCGTCAGTACGATCTCGGCGTACCCGTTCTCGGTGAGACGCCGCACCTGCGCCACCACTTCGCCAGCCGGTACCGAACGTGACGGCCCACGGCCAAAGGGGATGATGCAGAATGTGCAGCGATGATCGCAGCCATTCTGAATTTGCACATAGGCGCGGGCCCGATTGCCAAAGCCCTTGATGAGATGGCCCGCGGTCTCCTTGACCGATATGATGTCGTTGACGGTCACCTTCTCGGTGTCGCCGGTGCCAAGGCTCAAGAAGGTCTTCGCCTCAAGCTTCTCCTGATTGCCGATGACGCGATCGACCTCGTCCATGGCGGCGAAGCGGTCAGGATCGATTTGCGCGGCGCAGCCCGTAACCACAATTTTGGCGTCGGGATTCTTGCGCCTCGCTTTGCGGATCGCCTGGCGCGCCTGACGTACGGCCTCGGCCGTCACCGCGCAGGTGTTGACGATCACCGCATCGGTGACCCCGGCGGCGCCAGCATGTTCGCGCATGACTTCGGACTCATAGGCATTGAGCCTGCAGCCGAAGGTGATGATTTCGATATCGGACATTTGGGCGGCTTCTAGCACGAAAGAATGGGCAAGTCAGACCACTAGCAAGTCAGACTCCGGCAGGCGCAAGCAGGCTGGCCGGCAGCGTGCCCTCGAAGTCGAGCTCATAAGGCCCGGTCATCAACACATGTCCGTCTGCCTCCCGCCATTCAATGACGAGATCGCCGCCAGGCAGCGTGACCGTGGCCTTGCGCCCCGCCAAATCGCGCCGGACAGCGGCCACCGCCGAAGCACAGGCCGCGGTACCGCAAGCCTTCGTCAGTCCAGCGCCCCGTTCCCAGGTGCGGACCTTCAGATGGTCAGGGCTTAGAACCTGAACCAGCGAGATATTGGCACGCTCAGGGAACAGCGGGTGACATTCAAGCATCGGCCCTATGCCCGCCAGATCAATGGCCTCGGTGTCCTCCACGAAGAACAGGGCATGGGGGTTGCCCACATTGACCACGCCGGGCGAATGCAGCACCGGCGCATCGATCGGCCCGGCCTGGAGTTCAATACGGCTCGTGTCATGGAACGGCTCGGCGAGTGGAATTTCGTCCCAGGCAAGGCGGGGCACGCCCATGTCGATGGTGACGTTGCCGTCGCCGCTGACCGCCGCACCGAGAACCTGATCCACGGTCTCGATGCTGACCTGCGGGCAGCCTTGCTCAGTGGCAATGACTGCCGCCACGCAACGCGCGGCGTTGCCGCAAGCTTCGACCTCGCTGCCATCGGCGTTCCAGATGCGCATGAACACATCCGCCTTATCCGAAGGCTCCAGCGCGATGAGCTGATCGCAGCCAATACCCTCTTTGCGGTCGGCGATGGCGCGCACGGCTTCGGGCCCAAGCGCCAAGGCGCGAGCGCGTGCGTCCAGCACGACGAAGTCGTTGCCGAGGCCGTTCATCTTGCGGAAGCTATACTCGCCCGCATCCATAATCGATTGCTCCAAATCCTGCCGCCTCTATAGCACCGGCGACCGGGGATTGCGTCAGACCCATATGGCGACGCAGAAGGCTAATGCCAAGGAGAATGGGTCGCTTGTAGGCGTTGCGAAGCGCTCACTTCTATGGCGTTCTCTCTTAAACATCTCACACCACTAGGAGAGCCCCTCATGATCTCCGTTCCGAGCAACGATCCCGTCGGCGCCCTTGTCCCCCATACGCTGAAAGAGCCGCTCATCGGCGAAAGCGAAGGCCCGCTCGCGGGGCTTTCGTTCATGGTCAAAGACCTGTTCGCCATCAAGGGTCACAAGGTCTCAAACGGCAATCCGGACTTCTATGAACACGCCACGCCTGCCACCGCGACCGCGCCGGTGATCGAACGGCTTCTGGAAGCGGGCGCATCCTGCACCGGCATCACCGTGTGCGATGAATTTTTCTATTCCGTGCTCGGAACCAACGCCCATTACGGCCAGCCCATCAATGCGCGCGCCGGCAACCACGTGACTGGCGGCTCGTCCTGCGGATCGGCGGCGGCTGTGGCGGCGTCTGAGTGCGACTTCGCGCTTGGCTCCGACACTGGCGGCTCGATCCGCGTGCCTGCTTCGTTCACCGGACTTTATGGTTTGCGCCCCACCTATGGCCGTATTGATGGGAGCGGCGCGACCGCCATGGCGCCGAGCTACGACACGATCGGCTTTCTCGCCCGTGAGGCGGAGCTGTTCCGCAAAGTCGGTCATGTGCTGTTGGATGGCGCGCCCGTCGAGGCCCCGATCACGCGGCTCGTCCTCGCTCAAGACATTGTCTCTTATTCCGAGGCCAGCGCCGACCAGGCACTATGGCAGGTGTTGGACAAGCTCGCCGGCACGATCCCCAAGCCCGAGCATATGGACATTGCGGGTGAGGACATCGAGGCATGGCGCAAGGCCTTCGCCACCATCCAGGGCTTTGAGATCCAATCGACGCTGCTGCCCTTCGTGACCTCCCACAACGCCAATCTCGGCCCCGGCATCAAGGAACGCTTCGAGGCGGCAGCCTCCATCACCTTGGATGAGGTGGAGGCGGCGCGGCGCGTGCGCGCTGACGTCACCAGGCGCCTGAAGGAGATCGTGCGGCCAGGGACCCTGATCATGCTGCCGACCACGCCAACGCTGCCGCCAGAACGCGACATCCCCGATGGCGCGTCCTTCGTCGAATTCCGCACCGTGACCCTGCAAAGCACCTGTCTGGCTGGCCACGCTGGGCTGCCCCAGGTCTCGATCCCAGCGGCGAAAGCGGCTGGCTGCCCGGTTGGGCTCTCATTTATCGGCTGGGAGGGAGGCGATGAGGCCCTGCTGGACCTGGCCGTCCGCCTGCGCCTCAACACCTAAGCAAAATCCACAAACATAGGAGTGCCCCTATGACCGCTCTGCCCTATTCTCTATCTCGGCTGCGCCGTCGTCCTCGAGGTGATCGGAACCTCTGCACTGAAGATGTCGGATTCCTTCACCAAGCTCATTCCCAGCATCGTGAGCTTGGCCGCCTATGGAGCGGCGCTTGCTCTCTTCGCAATTGTGCTCCGGTCCATCCCAGTCGGCATCGCCTACGCCATATGGGCCGGTGCAGGCATCGTGCTGATCACCTTGGTTGGATGGCTGTGGTTCAAACAGACGCTCGACCTGCCGGCAATGCTTGGGCTTGGCCTCATCATCGTTGGCGTCATTGTGGTGCAAGGCTTTTCGCAGACCCTCCATCACTGACTTGACTTAAGGGGCCCGGTCCCCGACATTCCGCCGGAATTCAGGCAGCTCCTTAATCCGAGCCGCCGCCCTGTTGGGGTCTCGGTTTCTTGAGACTAGGCAGGGGGGTCAACACCCGTCAGCGCGATGCGCCCACGGGTGCATTTTTCGTTGTGCTACCGGCCTTTGGCCACCTTGAGCACAGGAGACGACGATGGTGATAGCCGGCTTCAAGCGCCCTTACGGCATTCTTGCCGCGCTGATGCTCGCCTGCCTGCCGGCGGCGACGCTCGCGCAAGACAAAAGCATGCCGGTGATGGCTGGAGGCGAAGCCGACTTCGACGCCTGCGGTAGCCAAGGCCTGGTGCGTGATTTGGACCCCCAGGGTGGCGACGGCTTCCTCGCTGTTAGGGCTGGCCCAGGCTCGGGCTACGCCATGCGGGACAAGGTCTTTAACGGCTACGTGCTCCATATTTGCGACGACCGCGGCCAATGGCTCGGCGTTGTCTATTCCCACAAGACGGAGGATTGCGGCGTCGGTACATCATGGCCACAGGCGCGCGCCTATACCGGCCCATGCCGCGTCGGCTGGGTCTTCCGTAAATATGTGAAGGACTACGCCGGCTGATGTTCGACACCCTTTCAGAACGTCTCGCTGGCATTTTCGACAAGCTCACGGGCCGTGGCGCGCTGAGCGAAGAAGACGTCACCGAGGCCATGCGCGAGGTTCGCCGCGCGCTGATCGAGGCCGACGTGGCGCTCGACGTGGTGCGCTCCTTCACCGACCGGGTGAAGCAGAGGGCAATCGGCCATGAGGTGGTGCGCTCCATCAGCCCGGGCCAGATGGTCATCAAGATCGTCAATGACGAGATGGTGCGCATGCTGGGCTCCGACACCCAAAGCATCGACCTCGCCGCCACGCCGCCTGTCGCCATGATGCTGGTTGGCCTGCAGGGCTCCGGCAAGACCACCACCACGGCCAAGCTGGCTAAGCGGCTGACCACCCGCGACAAGCAAAAAGTTCTCATGGCGTCGCTCGATACGCGCAGGCCCGCAGCCCAAGAACAGCTTCGCGTGCTCGGCGAGCAGGTTGAGGTGGCCACGCTCCCCATCGTCGAAGGCGCAAGCCCGACGGAGATCGCGACCCGCGCCGTCAAGGCGGCAAATCTCGGCGGTTTTGACGTGCTGCTGCTCGACACCGCCGGCCGCACGCATATCGACGAAGAGCTGATGGCGGAAGTCGCCGCCATCGAGAAAATCACCAAGCCGCACGAGACGCTGCTGGTCGTGGACGCGCTCACTGGCCAAGATGCCGTGAACCTCGCCAAGAATTTCGGCGAGCGCCTCGCCCTCACTGGCATCGTGTTGACCCGCGTCGATGGCGATGCGCGTGGTGGTGCGGCGCTTTCCATGCGCGCCGTCTCTGGCAAACCCATCAAGCTGATCGGCGTTGGCGAAAAACTCGACGCGCTTGAGGAGTTCCATCCCGACCGTATCGCCGGACGTATTCTCGGCATGGGCGACGTGGTCGGCCTCGTCGAGAAGGCGATGGAGACCGTCGAGGTCGACAAGGCCGAGGCACTGGCCAAGAAGCTCAAGAAGGGCGCCTTCGATCTCAACGACCTCGCCGAGCAGCTCAAGCAGATGCAGAAGATGGGCGGTATGGGCGGCGTGCTCGCCATGCTTCCTGGCCTCGGCAAAATGAAGAAGCAGCTCGACGCTGCCAATCTCGATGAGCGCGTCTTGAAGCGCCAGCAGGCGATCATCGGCTCGATGACCAAGGCCGAGCGTAAGACCCCGAAGCTGTTGAATGCCTCGCGCAAGAAGCGCGTCGCGGCGGGCTCCGGCACATCCGTTCAAGACATCAACAAGCTGGTGAAGATGCATCGCCAGATGGCCGACATGATGAAGGCCATGGGCAAGAAGCGTGGCGCCTTGAGCGCCTTGTTCGGTGGCGCCGGAACGCCGCCAGAGATGCCTGCCGACCTGCCGCCGGGCGCCGAGCTTCCAACCAATCTGCCGGCCCTGCCGCCTGGCGCCTTTCCGGGGGGCCTGCCTGGTCTTCCTGGTGGAGGCCTACCCCGCGGCATTCCCGGCCTGCCGAAATCGAAGAAACGCTGAACAAATTATTTTTTGAGATCAAACGCCTAGGAGAACGAAAACAATGTCACTCAAGATCAGACTGGCCCGCTTCGGCGCCAAGAAGCGCCCCTTCTATCGCATCGTCGTTGCCGACTCGCGATTCCCGCGCGATGGCCGCTATATCGAGAAGATCGGCACGTTCAACCCGCTGCTGCCGCGCGACGACGCCGAGCGCGTGAAGTTCGACGTGGACCGCGCCAAGCATTGGCTGTCCAATGGCGCGCTGCCGACCGACCGCGTGCTGCGCTTCTTCGATGCCGCCGGCCTGATGAAGCGCAAGCCGCGCAACAATCCGGAAAAGGCCAAGCCCGGCGCTAAGCGCCTTGAGCGCGAGGAAGCCAAAGCCGCTGCCGCGGTCGAGAAGGCCAAGGCTGCGGAAGACGCTAAGAAAGCCGAGGAAGAGGCCAAGAAGGCCGCCGCCGAGGCAGCTGCAGCAGCGCCTGCAGCTGAAGAAGCGCCTGCTGAGGAAGCCAAGACCGAGGACGCCAAGCCTGAGGAAGCCAAGGCCGAAGAAGCAAAGCCCGAGGAAGCTCCTACTGAGGAGGCCAAGGCTGAAGAGACTCCCGCCGAAGACAAGGCTGACGACAAGGCCGAAGCCGACAAACCGGCCGAATAGTCTTGGACAAAGACGCGGACCAAATACTGGTTGGCGAGATCGGCGCGGCGCAAGGGCTGAAGGGCGAAGTTCGCCTGCGCTCTTATACGCAGACGCCGGCCGACATCGCCGCCTATGGGCCGCTGCAAGATGAGACGGGGACGCGCGAGATCGAAATCGAGCGCGTCCGCGTCACGCCGAAAGCGATCATCGCCCGCATCAAGGGCGTGACCACGCGGGAGGCGGCCGAAGCGCTAAACCGCACCAAGCTCTACGCATCCAGCGCCAAGCTGCGCCCGGCCGAGAAAGCCGAAGACGGCGAGTGGTATGTCGCCGATCTGGTCGGGCTTGCGGCGGTGGACGCCGATGGCGCCGCGCTCGGGGCAATCGCCGGTGTGTATAATTTTGGTGCCAGCGACATCATCGAGATTGCGCCGGTGAGCGGCGGGGCGACCTTCCTCGTGGCGTTCACTGAGACGACAGTGCCGGAAGTGGATATCGCAGCCGGCCGCATCGTCGTCGTGCTGCCTGAGGAACTGAAAGACGAAGAAGAGCCGGAAAACAAATGACACCGCGCGGCGCACCGGACGCGATAGAGTGCGCGTCATGACTTGGCGCGCCACCGTCCTCACCCTCTACCCCGAAATGTTTCCAGGCGTGCTGGGCTTGAGCCTCGCCGGCAAGGCGCTCGGCGAGGGCAAATGGGAGCTTGCACCCATCGACATCCGCTCTTTCGCCACCGACAAGCATCGCTCGGTGGATGACACACCAGCTGGCGGCGGCGCCGGCATGGTGATGCGCGCCGACATGGCCGCTGCCGCCATCGACGCTGGCCGGGCCGACGCGGCCCCCGGCACGCCGACGCTCTATATGTCGCCGCGCGGGAAGCCCCTGACCCAGAACCGCACCCGAGAGCTGGCCGAAGGCCCTGGTGTGCTGGTGCTCTGTGGCCGGTTCGAGGGCGTCGACGAACGCGTGCTGGAGGCTCGGGACATCGAGGAAGTCTCCATCGGCGACTATGTGCTCTCAGGCGGGGAACTGGCGGCCCAGGTGCTGATCGATGCCTGCGTGCGGATCCTGCCAGGGGTCACCGGCAACGAGGTCTCGCTCGACGAGGAGAGCTTCTCCTCCGGCCTCCTGGAATATCCGCATTACACGCGGCCCCGGGAGTGGGAGGGCCGCGCCATCCCTGAAGTGCTGCTGTCTGGCGATCACGGCAAAATCGCCAAATGGCGCCGGGAGAAGGCGGAAAGCCTGACCAAAGCCCGCCACCCGGACCTTTGGCAGAAGCACGGCAAGCAAAAATCTTGATCGAAATCAGGGATATGGCCGTCTCCAGGCGCTAATTTTGGCGCAATAATCGAAAAATAGGAGACTGGGCATGAAGGGTCTGTTGGGACTCGCATTCGCCATGACGTTTGGCACCACGGGGCTCGCCTTGGCACAAGATGCCGATGTGGAAGCTGGCAAGGCTTACGCCACTGCAATCTGCGCCGATTGCCATGCCATCCGCCCGGGCGAGGGCGATTCGCCCCTCCTCGACGCTCCCAACTTCCAGTCTGTGGCCGACATGCCTGGCATGACCGATTTGGCCTTGAGCGTGTGGCTACAAACCTCCCATCCGACCATGCCCAATATCATCCTTGAGCAGGACGACATGCGGAACGTCATCGCCTATATCCGCAGCCTCCAGGGCAAAGGCTAAACAACCATCTGCCCACGGTTTTTCAGCCCAAAATCCATCGACAAGGGCCAAAACCTGGGTTAGGACACCCTCGCAGGCCTTAAAGAGCCCGCAATCTCTGGACCAATCAAAAAGAATGGCGTTCGTCCGATGGCCCAAAAGGGCCACAACAGGCGCCCGTGAAAGGCACTGCTATGAATATCATCGAAGAGCTCGATAAAGAGCAGCTCGCCGCGCTGACCAAGAAGCGCAGAATTCCTGAGTTCGCTCCCGGCGACACCGTCCGCGTCAACGTCAAGGTCGTCGAAGGCGAGCGCTCCCGCGTTCAGGCCTATGAGGGCGTGTGCATCGGCCGCGCCGGTGGCGGAATCAACGAGAACTTCACTGTCCGCAAGATTTCATACGGCGAGGGCGTCGAGCGCGTTTTCCCGATCCATTCGCCGCTGATCGATTCCATCGAGGTTGTGCGCCGTGGCCGTGTCCGCCGCGCCAAGCTCTATTACCTTCGCGGCCGTCGCGGTAAGGCCGCTCGTATTCCCGAGCGCCGGGACGCTCGCGGCAAGAAGCAGACCACGCTCAAGCGCTTCACCCGGCCGAAGGGCGCCGCTGACGACCTTAAGCTTATCGACGGCCTCACACCCGAGCTTGAGAAGAAGCTCAACAAGGTTGGCCTCATCCAATTCGAGCAGATCGCCAATCTCACCGACGACCAGATGGCGCAAATCGACGACGCCCTGTCCATGGGTGGCCAGATCGAGAACGACGACTGGCCAGCGAAGGCTGTCGCGTTGATGGCCGAGACCACGGCTGACGAGGTTCCCGCAGAGGACGAGCCCAAGGCGGAAAAAGCCAAAGGCGAAGCCGACGCGAAGGACGAGAAGTCTGACGAGGCCGAGAAGCCCAAAGAGTAGAGCCCTCGCTCTATTCACCAGTCATGGCCGGGCTTGTCCCGGCCATCCACGATTTTTCGCTGGCGGCTAAAACGTTGTTGTCAGGCGTGCCAGATGGTTGGCAAGCCGGACTTCAATCGCTATCTGAAATGTAGAAACTTGAGAATTTCGGAAAGCCTCACCGTTCAACAAGACTGACAATGACCAAGCCCCGCACCCTTTACGACAAGATCTGGGACCGGCATCTGGTGCATGAAGCGCCGGACGGCACGTCCCTCATCTATATCGACCGCCATCTCGTGCATGAGGTGACCAGCCCGCAGGCCTTCGAGGGTTTGCGCGTGGCGGGCCGTAAAGTGCGCGCGCCTGAGAAGACCCTCGCCGTGGTCGATCACAACGTGCCGACCACCGACCGGTCCAAGGCGATCGAGGACCCTCAGTCCGCGCTGCAGATCGAAACGCTGGCGAAGAACGCCGCGGAGTTTGGCGTCGAGTATTTCCACGAACACGATCAGCGCCAGGGCATCGTGCATGTGATCGGCCCCGAGCAGGGCTTCACGCTGCCCGGCACTACCATCGTTTGCGGCGACAGCCACACGTCCACTCACGGTGCGTTCGGCGCGCTGGCCCACGGCATCGGCACGTCCGAGGTGGAGCATGTGCTCGCCACCCAGACGCTGATCCAGCAGAAGGCCAAGAACATGCGCGTGCGCGTCGACGGCAAATTGCCCGAAGGCGTCGCCGCAAAGGACATCATCCTCGCCATCATCGGTGAGATCGGCACCGCCGGCGGCACTGGCCACGTCATTGAATATTGCGGCGAGGCAATCGAAGCGCTTTCCATGGAAGGACGCATGACCGTCTGCAATATGTCGATCGAAGGCGGCGCCCGCGCCGGCCTGATCGCGCCCGACGCCAAGACATTCGAATATATCAAGGGCCGCCCACGCGCGCCCAAAGCCGGCCAGTTCGAACTGGCGCAACGGGATTGGGAGACTCTCTATTCCGACGAAGACGCCGTGTTCGGCCGCGAAATCGTGCTGCACGCCGAGAAGCTGCCGCCCATCGTCTCTTGGGGCACCAGCCCCGAGCAGGTGGTCTCCATTGACGGTCGCGTGCCGGTGCCGGCGGACATCGCTGACGAGACCAAGCGGAAGGCCGCGGAGCGCGCGCTCGACTATATGGGCCTTGAGGGCGGCGAGAAGATCACCGACATCACGCTCGACCGCATCTTCATCGGCTCTTGCACCAATGGCCGCATCGAGGATCTGCGCGTGGTCGCTGACATTGTTGAAGGCAAGCGGGTGAACGAAAATCTGAGCGCCATGATCGTGCCGGGCTCCGGCCTGGTGAAAGCCCAAGCCGAGGAAGAGGGTCTCGACACCATCTTCAAGGCGGCGGGATTTGAGTGGCGCGAGCCGGGCTGCTCCATGTGCCTTGCCATGAACCCCGATAAACTCAACCCGCGTGAGCGTTGTGCCTCGATCTCGAACCGCAATTTCGAAGGCCGTCAGGGCAGGCTCGGCCGCACCCATCCGGTGTCGCCGCAAATGGCCGCAGCGGCTGCCATCGCCGGCCGCTTCGTCGACGTCCGCGAGATTCATTAGGCTCGCGCTTCACACCGGGCAGGTGCGCGTGACGAGTTCCCTGGTTCAACAGAAATTTGGTGAAGCTGCCGCCGACTATGCGGCCTCGCCCGTGCATGCCACCGGACCATCTTTGGCGCGGCTCGTGGACCTCATCGAGACCAAACCGACCTGGCGCGTTCTCGACATCGCCACCGGCGCCGGGCACACCGCGCTCGCCTTCTCACCCAAAGTCGCCAAGGTCACGGCCAGCGACATCACGCCGGAGATGCTTCAA
The DNA here is from genome assembly GCA_030669345.1 of Methyloceanibacter sp. Taxonomy (GTDB): domain Bacteria; phylum Pseudomonadota; class Alphaproteobacteria; order Rhizobiales; family Methyloligellaceae; genus Methyloceanibacter. Next base: position 20,534 of record DAOVDX010000012.1, read on the forward strand.
GAGACACGGCGTCTCGCTAAGGAGCGAAAGCTCGGCAATGTGGTGGCGATGCGGGCACCAACGGACGATCTGCCCTTCCCCGACACCAGCTACAATCTCGTCACCTGCCGCCTCGCCGCGCATCATTTCCCCGATCCCGCGGCGTTTGCACAGGAGGCAGCGCGTGTTTTGATTCCTGGCGGCACATTCGCACTTGTCGACAATATTTCGCCCGAGGATGAGTCCTTGGCGGCGCGCTACAACGCTTTCGAGAAGCTGTGCGATCCGAGCCATGGGCGCTGTCTCGGTCTCGATGAATGGCGCGGCATCGTCGCTGACGCGGGCCTCACCGGGACAACGAGCGAAATCATGGATCAGGACATTGCCTTTGATCCGTGGGTCACGCGCATGCGGTGCGCCTCGTCCACGATCGCCCGCCTCAAGGAAATGCTCCACGCGGAACCCCTGTGTGCGCTCCTGCGGCCACGCTCGACAGGAGACGGCCTCACCTTCACATTGCGCGAGGCCATCGTCTTGGCGAAGAAGCCAGCCTCTGACAAACTTACAATGAGGCGCACATGACCGCCGACTGGTACGAGCACCGCCCTCCAACCATCTCCGAGTTCGACGACATCGCGCAGGGCGCCTATGAGCGGCTACCTGAGGCTTTTCGCGCGCTCACCAGCGAGCTTCTGATCCGTGTCGAGGACTTCGCCACCGAGGAAGTGTTGGACAGCATGGGCATCAACTCGCCCTTCGACCTGCTTGGCCTTTATTCCGGTGTCGATCTCGCTCGCAAAAGCGTCATGGATGTCGCCGCGATCCCGGACATGGTGTTTCTCTATCGCCGCCCGATCCTCGAATATTGGTCCGAGCACAACGACACGCTCGTGCACGTCATCACGCATGTGCTGGTGCATGAGATTGGCCACCATTTCGGACTGTCGGACGCCGACATGGAGCGCATCGAGATCGACGCGGTTCACTAGGCCCGTCGCCCCCGCGATCACGGGCAGATGAACTCAGCGGCGGGATTTGTTGGTTGACGCTACGGGGCCCCGCCCTCAGACTGATCTAGAAGCTTGGGCAGTAGAGGGTAAAATTATGCGGTCAGCCGCCCATCTTCTGATGTGGCTTGCACTCTGCCTCACGCTGATCGCCATCAGTTCCGTGCTTCAGCAAGCCACTGCCGTCGAGGCAAGCAAACGTGTTGCGCCGGGCCGTCTCGTGGTCGCCGGACGCCGGCTCTCTTGTGGCCGCACCGCGACCCTCATCCGCGACTTGGAAGGCTTCGCCGTCTCCTCGACCGTCATCATGCTGAATATGCAGGCGCTGAAGGACCTACCGCGCCGCGTGCAATGGCTGATCTATTATCACGAGTGCGGGCATATTCTGCGTGGGCCAAACGAGGCCGCAGCCGACTGTTACGCCGTGCGCCGCGCCCGGCGCGAGGGCTGGCTGAACCGCAAGGCCCTCGAAGACATTTGCACGACCTTCAATGTCGCCGGCCATGGCCCGGTCCATGCCGACCCGGACGAGCGCTGTATCCAGCTTCGGCAATGCTTTAATAAGAAAGCCGCCCGCTAACGGATAGGGTCATTTGCGCGGATTCCAATCCGCCCTTAGAGTACGATTCATCATGCTCACCAGACGGACAATCTCCAGTTTTGTGGCGGCTTGCGGGCTCGCATTGGTGCTCTGCGCCAGCGGCGCGGCGCAGGCCCAGGAGTTCGTCTATCGGGACGGAAGCACCCGGGCCCCGACCGTCGAGGAATATCTGAAACAAGCCGGCGCCGGAGCCAAATTCGTGGCCCATGGCAAGCTGACCATCGACGGCAAGCGCGTGAATTGCGGCAAGCGGCCCACCGTCATCAACCCCAATTTCGATAGTTGGGGCGGCGCCTTTCCTGGCTTCCTGATCCTCAACACCAAGAAGATCGCCGGGCTCAGCACCCAGGTGAAGCTCTATGTCTATTCCCATGAATGCGGGCACCAGTTCATCGGCGCCAACGAGTTGAAGGCCGATTTGTTCGCCATTAGGCGTGGCGTCAAATGGGGTTGGCTCGACGCGCATGGGATCGAGGAAATCTGCACCTTCATCTCGCAGCTGAAAGGTGACGCGGTGCACCCGCCGGGCCCGAAGCGCTGCAAGCTCATGCGCAACCGTTTTCGTGAGCTAACCGAAGGCAGCGGACAGCGCGCCGACTCGGCCCCACCCTCGGGCGCCCAAATGCTAGGCCCACCCCACTAACTTCACGAGCCGATTTCAGCAGTGTTTCTGCGCCCAAGCCCTTCCGAGTGGAAAGCGGGCCTGAGAGCGGCTATATGCCTGCTGAACAGAGGAAGACCATGGAAAAATTCACGACGCTTACCGGCATCGCCGTCCATCTGCCGATGATCAATGTCGACACCGACATGATCATCCCCAAGCAATATCTGAAGACCATCGCCCGGACCGGGCTTGGCGAGGACCTCTTCGCCGAGCTCCGCTATGACGAGGCCGGCGAGCGCTTGGCAGACTTCGTGCTGCACACGGACCCTTACACCGAAGCGAAGATTCTCATCGCCGGCGAAAATTTTGGCTGCGGCTCGTCCCGCGAGCACGCGCCCTGGGCGCTACTTGATTTCGGCTTTCGCTGCATCGTGGCGCCGTCCTTCGCCGACATTTTCTATAATAACTGTTTCAAGAACGGCATCCTACCCATCGTGCTTCCGCAGTCCGAAATCGACAAGCTGATCGACGACGCCTCGCGCGGCGCGAACGCGATGATGACTGTCGATCTGGAAGCTCAGGAAATCAGAGGCCCGGACGGCGGTGTCATCAAGTTCGACGTCGATCCCCATCGCAAGCGTTGCCTGATCGAAGGGCTCGACGACATCGCGCTGACCATGGAAAAGGCCGACGCCATCGCCGCGTTCGAGCAGGAGAATTGCGCAAGCCGTCCTTGGGCCTAAGGCTCCCTTGGGCCTAAATCGACCTATTCGAAGGTGAAGGCTTCGCTCTCCGCCGCGAACAGCTCCTCATCCCCACGCGTGACCTTTACCTTCGCGGTATAGGCACCTTTCGGCCAGCCGCCGGCGGGTACGCCCTATTTGCCCGCTTGCAGCAGGACATGGTCCTCGTCGACTTCGAGCGTCCGGGTGTTGTGCATCAAAGGGCTTCCGTCCTTCACGAGCGAGACGACGACCGTGTCGCCCTTTTTGACATTGGCCACCATGCCGTGGGCGATGCCGGGCGAGTCGAACTTAGGCTTGGCCAAGGCCTCGCCCTTTTCCAGTTCCTCTTGGGAGACCGCATGATCGGTGATTCCGAGCGCCTCGACTTTGATTTCCTCGGCTGAAACGGCGCCTGCCAATCCCAAGATCAGCACGACGGTAATTAGCACCCTTGTCAGCATTCCTGTCTCCCGCTACCCAAAGCGCCGCACATCTTTTGTGGCGCATCCTCTAACCAGTACGAAACCCCGGACTTTCGGGGTGATGCTTTAGCACAAGGCGGACTTCAATTCATGGCTTCATACAAACTCTTGCTGCTTCCTGGCGACGGCATCGGCACTGAAGTGATGGGCGAGGTGACGCGCCTGATCGACTGGGTGAATGCGTCAGGCCTAGCAACGATTGAGACCGAAACCGACCTTGTGGGCGGCTGCGCCTATGACGCCCATGGCGAGGCGATCTCCGACGCCACCATGAAAACCGCGCTCGCCGCCGACGCCGTGATGCTCGGCGCCGTAGGCGGGCCCAAATGGGACGGC
>DAOVDX010000165.1 GCA_030669345.1 Methyloceanibacter sp.
ACGTCAGGCGGCCAGCCCATGGTTGAACGCGTGCTCGCAACGGACGCCGCTCTCGATCTGATCGAGAGCCTGAAGCGCAAACACGGACCGCTGATGTTTCACCAGTCCGGTGGCTGCTGCGATGGGTCATCGCCCATGTGCTATCCGGATGGCGAATTCAAAACCGGCAGCAACGATGTGCGGCTCGGCGAGATCGGTGGCTGTGCCGTCTTTATGGACGCCGACCAGTTCGAATATTGGACACACACCCAGCTCATCATTGACGTGGTCCCTGGCCGGGGCGGCGGCTTCTCGCTGGAGGCACCTGAAGGCGTGCGCTTCTTGACGCGCAGCCGCGTGTTCACAGACGCGGAGAGCGACGCGCTCAGCGCTTCCGGCTAGCCCGCCCTGACGAGCCGGCTTTCGCTTTCTTGGCTGGAGCCTTGTCGCCTTTGCCCTGCCGTGTCGGCGACCGCTCCGAGCCCACATCGCTGATCATGGCCTTGGCAATCTCATGCTCACCCATGACCACCAGCGTCGCCCCGAGCTTGTTCAGATGATCGATTTCCGCTTCGAAATGCACGCGGGCGATGATCGGTAGTTCCGCGTTGATGGCCCTAGATTGCTCGACCACTTGGCCGCCCTCGAAGACGTCGGGGATCGCCACGAGCAAGCACCGCGCCTCACCGAGATTGGCAGCGTGGAGAAGTTCCGGATCGGCGGCGTTGCCGCTCACCGCTTCAACACCCTCCTCCTTGAGACTGGCCACGTCGCCCGCATTGTCTTCGATGATGAAGAGCGGCGTGCCGCGTTCGCGAAGCGCCTTGCTGATAAACTTGCCGACCCGGCCGTGGCCGACCAACACGACGTGGTCTTTAAGCGCCGTCGGGTGGATGGGCTCACGCGACTGCAGCTCCTCTTCTTCCTCAACCTCGTCAGGCGAGGACGGCTCCGCCGCATCGGCTGCGGCCTTCTCGCGCCGGGCCGAGTAAGCATCAAGCGCGGCGAAGAGAAGCGGGTTGAGCAGAATGGAAATGATGGCGCCGGCCAGGATCAGATCGCGCCCTTCTCCCGGCAACAAGCCGATCCGCATCCCGAGACTGACCAGGATAAGTGAGAACTCGCCGATCTGCGCGAGCGATACGGCAATCGTCCGCGCGGTCGCACGAGAGTGTCCGAACAGACGCACAACGAAATATGCCGCGGCCGACTTTCCAACCACAATGATGAGAATAGTGGCGAGGAGCGCAAGAGGCTCATCCGCGATAATCGCCGGGTGGAACAGCATGCCGACCGAGACGAAAAACAGCACGGCGAAGGCGTCGCGCAGCGGCAAGGACTCGGTCGCCGCCTGCTGGCTCAACTGGGACTCGCTCAACATCATGCCCGCGAAGAACGCACCAAGCGCCAGCGAGACACCGAAGAGCTCAGCGGCGAGATAAGCGAAACCGAGCGCAATCGACAGCACCGCGAGACGGAACAGCTCGCGGCTCCCGGTATGGGCCACGTAATGCAGCAGCATCGGGATGATTTTCTTGCCCACCAGCAGCATGCCAGCGACGAAGATGGCGAACTTGCCGAACACGAGCGTTGTCTGGCGCAGCAACTCGAAGACGTTTGGCGCCGCATCGACCTCGCGGAACAGACCGGCGATCCCCGGCAAGAGGACGAGAGCCAACACCATGGCTATGTCTTGGATGACCAGCCAGCCGACGGTGATCTTGCCCCGTTCGGTATCCAACAGCCGCCGTTCCTGCAGCATCCGCAGCAGCACCACGGTACTGGCCACCGACAGCGCCAGACCGAAAAGGAACCCAGCGCCTAGGCTCCAGCCAAGCGACCAGCCGACCACCATGCCAAGGGGGGTCGCGACGAGGCCTTGAGCCATCGCGCCTGGAATAGCGATGGCGCGCACGGATAACAGGTCCTGCATCGAGAAATGGAGCCCGACGCCAAACAGCAGGAGGATGACGCCGACCTCGGCCAGCTGATTGGCGATATTCTGGTCGGCGCCAAAGCCCGGCGTAAAGCCGATGGCGATGCCGGCGACCAGATAACCCACCAAAGGCGGCAGCTTGAGGCGATGGGCGAGCACGCCGAGGGCGAAGGCGAGCACGAGGCCAATCGTCAGCGTGGAAACGAGTGGCGGTACGTGCAGCATTCCTTGAAGCCTTGAGCTCGCTTTTTCTTTGGTTCGACAGGTCTTGGGCTCGGCGGACCGTGATCTCAACGGGTCTCGCGGGACCAGTCAGCCTGCCCTGCTAGCAAATTGACGCTGTTTTGGTCCGCCGACAATCCTTTTGGTTACTTAGATCCCCAGAATAGAGCCTGACTTCGGCTAAAACCTTGGCCGCATTTACGTCGTTCTGGATCGCATCTTGACAGGCCCCGGGCCAATCTCCATGTTGCAGCCACAACGATTGCTCGCGATCGCGCGAAGCTGCCGCTACACGTGGCACCTCTCATCCCGAGACAATTTTCCAATTTTGGTCTGCCCCCAGATAGCGCGTGGGGAGAGGCAAATACGTCCTCGCGATCCGCGCATGATATGCGCCCCGTGTTTGGCGCATAAGGAATAGTTATACGTGACAACGACTTTTGACTCACTCGGCCTTGCCGAGCCACTACTGCGTGCGCTCAAGGGCGAAAAATATATCAAGCCGACTCCCATTCAAGTTCAGACAATCCCCCTTCTTATCAAGGGCCAGGACCTGCTCGGCGTGGCTGAGACGGGCACCGGCAAGACGGCGGCGTTTGCGTTGCCGATCCTGCATCGTCTTGCAAGCCAAGCGGGACCGCGCCGTCCAGGCTCGCCGAAAGCTCTGATTTTGGCGCCAACGCGCGAACTCGCCGGCCAGATCGGCGAGCGCCTGCGCGCCTATGGCCGCAACCTCAACATGCGGACCACCGTGATTTTCGGCGGTGTCGGCCAGGGTCAGCAGGTGAAAGCCCTTAAAGCCGGCGTCGATATCCTGGTGGCAACGCCTGGACGCTTGCTCGACCTGTGCTCCCAGCGGCATCTGCGGCTGGATCAGGTGAAGATCCTGGTGCTGGACGAGGCCGATCGGATGCTCGACATGGGCTTCATCCATGACGTGCGGAAAATCGTCAGCTTCTGCAACAAAGAGCGCCAATCGCTTCTGTTCTCAGCCACCATGCCGCCCGCCATTGCCAAGCTGGCGCACGACATCCTTCGCGACCCGGTTCGCATAGACGTCGCCCCGGTCAAGATCGCCGTCGAGCGTATCGATCAGCGCGTCTATTTCGTCGGCTCCAAGAACAAGCGGGCATTGCTCAGCGACCTGCTGAAGGATCCGGCGATGGGCCGGGTCATTGTTTTCACCCGCACCAAGCGCGGCGCCGACAAGGTTTGCCGCAATCTGGGGCAGGCTGGTATCTCCGCCGATGCGCTTCATGGCAATAAGGGCCAAAACGCACGAGTACGGGCGCTCAATGCGTTCCGTAACGGCAAAGTTCGCGCCCTGGTCGCCACGGATATCGCCGCGCGCGGTATCGACGTTCCGGGCATCTCCCACGTCATCAACTACGAGCTACCAAACGAGCCGGAGAGCTATGTGCACCGGATCGGCCGCACGGCACGTGCCGGCGCGGGTGGTGCGGCCCTGTCATTCTGCGATCTGACCGAGCGTCCCTATCTCAAGGCGATCGAGAAGCTGATGAAGTCCCAGGTCGAAGTTGCCGAACATGATCTCGCCGAAACACGGGAAGAGGCCATGGCACGGGAAGCCGCCGAGCGCTTGGCCGGCAACGGTAACGGCAAGCGGCGGAACCGCCATCGCGGCCGCCGGCCAAACGGCCC
>DAOVDX010000025.1 GCA_030669345.1 Methyloceanibacter sp.
GCGATGCGGGGATGCGGCAGGGCCTCGATGCGCGGCGCGAAGCTCTTGCCCGCCTTGGCAAGCCGCTCTGGCGTGACGCTGTGCACCGCGCCAAATGTGGTGATGATGTTGGGCCCCTGGAAATTGTCGTGGACCGGCGAGGCCACGAGGTCGAACAGTCCGGCCGGCACTTTTGGGTTCTGGATGTGAAGTGCGTAGGCACCCGATAGCCGTTTGATGGCGAGCGCGACGGGGACGCTGCGGCGGCCGATGGAGATGACCAGGCGCGGCCACGGGGGCTCAAGCGGGTCGTTCGTATCCGTGGCACGCAGGAGTGTCTTCGCCGGCACTAGGATCTGTAGCGGCGTGGGGATCAGCCGCATGGTCCCTTGGGGGCGGACCCGTTTCAGCGTGAATGGCAGACCGACGGCCTCGGCGACTGCTATGCCTTGCGCTTCCATGCCCACGGAGCCATCGGTGACGACCCAGGCCGTCTCGGCCCTTGCGGGCTCATTTTGGGGGTTTCCAGAACTTCCGGAATGGAAATTGCTCAATTTCTTTTCGATTCTTTTGCCTAAAAGACCTAATGTTGCGCGAAACCGACAGGCTTTCAGCCTTCGGAAGCTCTCCATCGCCTTCTAGCGCGATGGCCCCGCGATCGTCCAGGGAACGAAAAGACCCATGCGTAGCGCCCGCCTTGATGCGACCGACTGGCTAATTCTGCGCGAGCTTCAGGCCGATGGGCGCATCACCAATGTGGACCTCGCCCGTAAGGTCGGGGTCTCGGCGCCGCCTTGCCTCCGCCGCGTACGGGCGCTTGAGGAGGCGGGCATCATCGAGGGCTTCAACGCGATCCTGAACGATAAGGCGCTCGGCTTCGATGTCACCGCCTTCGCCATGATTAAGCTGCATAGCCAGGCGGAGGCCGATCTGATCGCGTTTGAGGAACGGGTGAAGACTTCTCCCATCGTGCGCGACTGCCACATGCTGTCGGGCGAAACCGACTTCGTGCTGCGTTGTGTGGCGCCGGACCTCAGCGCCTTTCAGGATTTCATTATCCACGAACTGACGGCGGCGCCCAATGTGGCAAGCGTGAAGACATCCCTTGTGATCCGCACGTCAAAACGCGCCGCCGGCGTGCCGACGGAACTTGCGGCCGCTGGAAGCTAGCGAGCAACGTTGTCGTAGACCGTGATGTTGCGAAAGGCCTTCGCGCTGTGATGCGCAAGATCGGGACCGATGGGCGTGGGCCCATTCATGGCGCGGATGGCGCCGTCCTTGGTATCGGTAATCAGATTGTCGGTGATCAGGGCCGTCCCCGCTGACGGGCTCACCGAGACGCCGATGCCGATATGCGCCTTGCGGATGAGGTTGTCGGTGACGCTCACATTGCGGAGATAATCGCCCCAGCCCACCAAGATGCCGTAGGCCGGTGCATTCTCGATGACGTTGTCGCTGACCACAGTGTCGGCTTCCACGGCGATGCCGACACCGCGTACGTCGGCGCTTTTCCGGAAGAACAAATTGCGGATGATATTCCCGCGAACGACGGCGAGCCGGCCGCCTTGCTGAAAGTTGGTGACCGACACGCCCATGGCCGCGGCGTCGACAATGTTGTTGGCGATCACCACGCCCTGGAAGGAAAATTCGGCATAGAGTGCGACCTCGCCGAGGCGGGCGCAGGAATTGCCGATCATCTGGCAGTTGGAGCCGGCGTTCGAGCGGATCGCCGAAAAAGCGCAGTCGGTGATGCTGTTCGCACTCACCACCACCGAGTCAGCACGAAAGATATTGATACCATTGCCATTTTGTCCGTTGCCGCCGCTCTTGGCGGCGATGCGCTCGATGCGGTTCGAGGTCACGATGGTGCCGTCCTCGCCGATCTTTGACCGCCAGATGAGGATGCCATTGTCGCCGCAGTCATGCACGTGACTATGGGCAATCTCTAGTCCGCGCGCGTCTTCGCTGAACAGCGCGGTCTTGCCGATGTCACCGATTTCGCAATCAGCGATGCGGCCTGCCACACGCCGGAGCACAACTCCGCCCTCACTGCTGCCCATGAAGCGGCAGTCCGAGATATTGAGATGGCTCGCCCCGGTCGCCTTGAGAAGTGCACCGTCCTGGCCGAGCGGCTGGCCGCCACCATCAAGCACGAGCCCGGACAGGCGTACATTGTCGGTCTCCTCGGTCGAGAGGATTGCACCGCCTGATCTATAGCGAAGGATTGTTCGCCCTGGCACGCCTTGAATGTGCGTGCCGGACTTGAGATTGAGCCGCCCGGTCGAATATGTCCCTGCCGCAAGGCGCAGCGGTGCGCCTGAACGGGCCGCCGCATTGGCAGCGTCTTGGAGCGCCGTTGTCTGGTCGGCAACGCCGTCCCCCGGCATCACATCATGAGCGCGCATTTCGCGCGCGACCACCAAGCGTGGGCCCACCACGGCGAGGCCGGCTCCAAGTCCGGCCAACATCAACTCGCGGCGGCCAATCGTCATTGCCGCAACTCCTCGGAGTGTGAGGCGCGCAGGTTTTGAGCTGGACGCGTTTCTTGCCCGGTGGTGACGTCGAGGACAAAGCGCAGGATTTCTTCCGACGCATGGACCAAGGCATCGGCGCTGAACGGATCATCTTGGGATACCGGATGCGGCACATGCACGAACAAGGCATCACTTCGGTGATCTTGTGCCCATTGCAGCGAGCGGTAGTAGAGGAAGTTGCAGAGATAGCGGCCGCAGGATCGCGAACTGTGGGCGGCTATGCCTTGGGCCCTGAGATGCGCGGCGATCCGCGTGACTGGCAGGCCGGTGTCGAGGCGCATGGCGCCGCCGGGAGAGATCGCGCGTGTGTCGGCGAAGGCGCCACGCTCATCGGCTCGGGACGCGGTGCGGTTATACGCCGAGTGTTCGATGCGAAGGGTCTTGGCGCGCGGGCTGACGCCAAAGTGAATCATTACACGGGGTTGGACGCTCTCGTGGAGGCGCGGCGTGAGAGCGTCAACGGCCTTCCACTCCGTTGGCAATACGTGTGCATGCAGATTGCAGTCGCGGGAATTGCGCGTGGCTAACGTTTTGGCAAGCCAGCCGGAAGGGTTCTCGGCGACGCCGGGATAAGGGCCAAAACCCGTAAGGAGGACGCGTGGCCGTGCCATATCTCAGGCTTACAAGCCGCTCGTGCGGGAGGAAAGTGAATTCGCGGGGCCTGGTCTATTCAGGCTCTTTGAGGCCGACCAGACGGCCAAGCTCCGCGGCCGCCGCACCTGCGGTCATCTCGCCAGCGCGGACCTTGTCCTCAAGCGCTTCGACGTGTCGCGCGGCGCGCCGGCTCCCCTTGAACTCGGCGAGCAGGCGTTGCTCGAAAATCTCGCGCATCCACGATGTGGCCTGATCTGCCCGGCGCTCCGTCAGCGCACCAGACTTAAGAAGGGCCGCACGGCGCTCGGTGATCTTCTTCCACAGCGTGTCGAGGCCGATATTGTCCCGCGCCGACATGGTCAGCACCGAGGGCTCCCAGTTTGGATGGCCGGCGGCAAGAATATGCAAGGCGGTCTTGTATTCGGTTGCCGCGCGATTGGCGTGCTCGACATTGTCGCTGTCGGCTTTGTTGACGGCAATGATGTCGGCAAGCTCGAGCAGGCCGCGTTTGATGCCTTGAAGCTCATCGCCCGCGCCAGGGATGGCGATGACCACGAACACATCCACCATGCCGGAGACAGCCGTTTCCGATTGGCCGACGCCGACCGTCTCCACAAGTACGACGTCGAAGCCCGCTGCTTCGGCCACCGCGATGGTCTCGCGCGTGGTCTTGGTGACGCCGCCAAGGCTGGTGCCCGCAGGCGAGGGGCGAATGAAGGCCGATTCTTCCATGGACAGCCGGCCCATGCGGGTCTTGTCGCCAAGAATAGAGCCGCCCGTCCGCGATGAGGTCGGGTCGACAGCGAGCACGGCCACTTTGTGGCCCTCGGCAATGAGGTTCATCCCGAGCTGATCGATCAGGGTGGATTTGCCGGCACCAGGAACGCCGCTAATGCCGATGCGGATGGACTGGCCGGTATGGGGCAGCAGCGCCTCAAGCAGCTTCTGTGTGCGGAGCTGATCCTCGGGCTTGGTGCTTTCGACCAGAGTGATGGCGCGCCCCAAGGCCACGCGGTCGCCGGCGCGGATGGCCTCGACGGTGTTGTTGAACTCGTCTTCGGTCTTGGTGTTGCCGCTCATGGGATGCCAAGCTACTCGGCGGCCGCTTTGGCGTCGCCTTCAACACCGAGCTTGCCAAGGATGTCGATGGCGGCATCGGCGATCGGTGTACCGGGGCCGAAAATGGCCTTGGCGCCGGCTTCGTAAAGTTCGGGATAATCCTGCGGTGGGATAACGCCGCCGACGACAATCATGATGTCGCCGCGCCCTTGAGACTCCAATGCCTCACGCAGTGCCGGAACGAGCGTTAAGTGGCCGGCGGCCAGCGACGATACGCCGAGGATATGCACGTCGTTTTCGACGGCCTGGCGGGCAGCCTCATCTGGTGTCTGGAAGAGGGGGCCGATATCCACATCAAAGCCGAGATCGGCGAAGGCGGAGGCGATGACTTTCTGGCCGCGGTCATGACCATCCTGGCCCATCTTGGCCACGAGAATGCGCGGTCTGCGCCCGTGCTCGATCTCGAAACTCTCGATCAGTTCGTTGACGCGGGTCATGTTTCCGTCCTCGCGGCCCATCTCCGCCTTATAGACGCCGGAGATTGCCGAAACGTTTGCCCGGTGGCGGCCATAGACCTTTTCCAGAGCAAAGGAAATCTCGCCAACAGTGGCCATTGCGCGGGCGGCTGTGACAGCGCCCTCAAGCAGATTTCCTTTGCCTGTCTCAGCGCTTTCGGTCAGCGCGTCAAGGGCGCGCGTAACGGCCTTCTCGTCGCGCTCGGCCTTGAGGCGCTCAAGCTTGTCGAGCTGCTGACGGCGCACCGAGCGATTGTCCACTTTCAGAATGGCGATGTCGGCTTCGCTCTCAGGCTGGTATTTGTTCAGGCCGACGATGGTCTGACGGCCTGAATCGATGCGGCCTTGCGTGGCAGTCGCCGCCTGCTCGATCATGCGCTTCGGAATGCCGGCCTCGATGGCCTTGGCCATGCCGCCGAACTTCTCGATTTCCTCGATATGCTCCATGGCGCGGGCAGCGAGATCGTAGGTCAGGCGCTCGATATAGAAGCTGCCGCCCCACGGATCGATGATGCTTGTGGTGCCACTCTCCTGCTGCAGCATGAGCTGGGTGTTGCGAGCGATGCGGGCGGAGAAATCCGTCGGTAGCGCCAGCGCCTCGTCCAGTGCGTTGGTGTGGAGCGACTGGGTATGGCCTTGCGTGGCGGCCATGCCCTCGACGCAGGTCCGCACCACATTGTTGAACACATCCTGGGCGGCAAGACTCCAGCCGCTCGTCTGGCAATGGGTGCGCAGCGCCAGCGACTTTGGATTTTTCGGCTTGAACTCGTCCATCATCAGCTTCGCCCAAAGGAGACGCGCGGCACGCATCTTGGCGATCTCCATGGAGAAGTTCATGCCGATGGCCCAGAAGAAGGAGAGCCGCGGCGCGAATTCATCGACGTCCAGACCGGTGGCGATCCCGGCGCGTACATATTCGATGCCATCGGCGAGCGTATAGCCGAGCTCAAGGTCGGCCGTCGCTCCCGCCTCTTGCATGTGATAGCCGGAGATCGAGATAGAGTTGAACTTCGGCATCTGCTTCGACGTGTAGCCGATGATGTCGGACACGATGCGCATCGAGGGTTCGGGCGGATAGATATAGGTGTTGCGCACCATGAACTCTTTGAGGATGTCGTTCTGGATCGTGCCCGAGAGCTTCTCGTGCGGCACGCCTTGCTCCTCACCGACGACGATGAAGAGCGCCAGCACCGGCAGCACCGCACCATTCATGGTCATGGAGACGGAGACCTGATCGAGCGGAATGCCGTCGAATAGGGTTCGCATGTCGTAGATGGAGTCGATGGCGACGCCCGCCATGCCTACATCGCCGGTCACGCGCGGATGATCGGAATCGTAGCCGCGATGGGTGGCGAGATCGAAGGCGATGGAGACGCCTTGCTGGCCGGCGGCAAGATTTCTCCGGTAAAAGGCGTTGGAATCCTCCGCCGTCGAGAAGCCGGAATATTGCCGGATTGTCCAGGGCCGTTGCACATACATCGTGGGGTAGGGGCCGCGAAGATAAGGCGGTACGCCCGGCATGCCATCGAGGAAGTCGAGACCGATCAGATCGTCGGGGCCATAGGCGGGCTTCACGGCGATGCCTTCCGGCGTTTCCCAATTGGGCGCATCGGACGCCTGCGACGGTTCGCGAGGCTCCTGGAAGTCGATCTCAGAGAAATTCGGTATTCCGGTCACTTAGTCGTTCCCTTTCAGGCCGCCTCGTGGGCCCGTGCCTAAAGCCCCAAGTTTGCGTGGGCTTGGCGAAGCACCGCGAGAATGTCCGCGCCCGCCGATACGAAGTCGTTCACGCCAGCGGCCTTCAATGCAGCCTCGTGTTCGCCGGGTTTGCCGGCTAGATAGATATGTTGTGCGCCAGCCGCGCTGAGGGTCTTCGCCGCTTCAGCGCCCTTGGACGCATAGACTTTGTCGGAGGAGCAGAGACAAGCGAGTTTCGCTCCTGATGCCTTGAAGGCCTTTGCCAGGCTCTCGATGTCTTGTGCGTCTTCGGGCGCGATCGCCTCGATGCCGCCCGCTTCAAACAGGCTCCTGGCGAAGCTTGCGCGCGCATTAAAGTCGGCGGGGCGCCCGAGATAGGCGAGAAACACTTTGGGCCGCTCGCCATGCTTGGCGAAATAGGCGTCGCTGCGGTCGCGCAAATCCTCGAACGGTTCGGCTAAACGCATGCGGTGCAGCCGCTCCACGGACTGTTCGCCCGGGTTATCGCATGGTGGGGTCGGTGCGGCGTCAAGCACGGCAACCGCATCCTCGGCGAGATAGGGGAAGTCGCTGGTGCCCACCAGTGAGTCCTTCCGGCGGGCGACGGCGCTCTCGCGTTCACCGCGCACCTTGGCGACTTCGCGTTGGAACTGTCCGGTTCGCAAGGCCTCAGCCGCGCCACCGGTCTTCTCGATGTCTTGGAATAGGGCCCACGCGGCGGCACAAAGTTCATCGGTTAGCGTCTCGATGGCACCAGCGCCCGCAGCCGGGTCGGCGACGCGATAGAGGTTTGACTCCTCGATGAGCACGGTCTGCGTGTTGCGCGCGACGCGGCGGGAGAATGCGTCCGGCAGGCCAAGCGCTGTACTGTAGGGCAGCACTGTCACCGCATCGGCGCCACCGAGTGCAGCGGAGAGCGTTGCGATGGTGCCGCGCACGATGTTTCCGTGCGGATCGCGCCTCGTCATCATGCGCCAAGCGGTCTCGGCGCTGACAAAGGCAGTTTCGGGCTCAAGACCGCAAGACTCTTCCACGCGCGACCAAAGTTTCCTCAAAGCCCGGAACTTGGCGATGGTGAGGAATTGGTTCTGATCGGCGGCAAGGCGGTAGAAGATCAGGCGCCGCGCTTCGTCGCGCGGGATGCCGCCAGCTTCCATTGCGCGGAGATAACCGATTGCCGTGGAGAGGGCGAAGGCGAGTTCTTGCGCTTCGGAGCCGCCAGCCGCATGGACCGGCCGACCGTCGCCGACAAGGAAGGGACCGGCGAAGCCTTGCTCGATTAACTCCACGACCACGGCGGCGCAGATCGGCGCCATGTCGGGCCACACGACGCGGCTCCATCCATTCGATGCGAGAGCACCAATAGGATCGAAGCCAAAACGAATATTCACGTCGCTCGGCGCAACGCCCTTCATCTGCACGAGGTTCGCGACCATGAGGGCGGCTTCTTTACAGGCAACGCCAAGCTGGAGCTCGATGGGGACGCCCCAGTCGAGATGGACGCCTTCGAGTGCTGTGTTCAGGACGGCCGGGGATGGGGGCAAGCCGTAGCCGTAATCGCCGACGGCGCCCTGAAACACCAGCGCGAGGCCGCTGGCGCCATTGTTCAGATCGTCGAGGGCCTGGGCGTTGGCCACCTTGCCGTCGCCAAGCTCGATGCGCTGAAGCACCTCCCACGGCTTTCCGGGCGCGCGGCCAGGAATGACGTGAGCATCGGCTGCGCGACTATAGAGCGGCTCGACAGCGATGCCGTCATAGCTCTTCGATTCGAGCAAAGAGAAGGGGGCGCCTTTCAGCGCCTTTTCCACGAGTATCTTCCACCTCGTCTCATCGGTGGCGGGAAAGTCTCGCGCCAAGGGAAGTTTAGCCATGTCCAGCAAGCCCTAATTGGTTCTTGTTTGTCTCCTAGCACGAAGCCCACAGGGCAGAAACCCGTGAGAATACGATGAGACTGACCCACGACAGACCGTCTTGGCTTGCGGCCATTGCAACCGCTAAAGTGCCACAGACAAGCGAGTAGGAGGGACGAGCATGGCGAGGCGCAAGGTGGCACCTAAGAAGGCCACGAAGAAGGACGATGTGGCTGAGGCCGTGACCGCTCCCGCCGAGAGCGTCTATATCGGCCAGAGCGACAAGGCCGAGTTCATCCTGCTACGGCTCGCCAACCGGCATGGGCTGATCACGGGTGCCACGGGCACCGGTAAGACGGTGACCCTGCAAGGCTTGGCCGAAAGCTTCTCAGACCAGGGCGTCCCAGTGTTCTGCGCCGACGTGAAGGGCGATCTTTCCGGCTTGGCCGAGAAAGGTGTCGCTAAGGGCTGGATCGAGGATCGCGCCAAGCTAATTGGCTATGAGGTCGATTTCGCCGCGTACCCGGTGATCTTCTGGGACGTCTTTGGCAAGAAGGGTCACCCGATCCGCGCCACCATCACGGAGCTGGGGCCGCTCCTTTTGTCGCGCCTGATGGAATTGAGTGAGGCGCAAGAGGGCGTGCTCAACATCGCCTTCAAGATCGCCGATGACGAGAAGCTGCTACTTCTCGATCTCAAGGATTTGCAGTCGCTGCTCATGAACTTGGCCGAGCGCGCCGACGACCTCACCACCAAATACGGAAATATCACCGAGGCCTCGGTGGGCTCCATCCAACGCTCGCTCTTGATTCTAGAGCAACAAGGTGCCGAGGACTTCTTCGGCGAGCCGGCGCTGGAGGTGAAGGATCTGATGCGTACGGCGCGCGATGGGCGCGGCTATATCAGCGTGCTTGCCGCCGACCAGCTTATGCAGAGCCCGCGGCTCTATGCGACGTTCTTATTGTTCCTGCTGTCTGAGCTGTTCGAGGAACTGCCCGAAGTGGGCGATCCCGACAAGCCGAAGCTCGTGTTCTTCTTCGACGAGGCGCATCTCTTATTCCGGGATTCACCGAAGGCGTTGCTGCGGAAAATCGAGCAGGTTGTGCGCCTCATTCGCTCCAAGGGCGTGGGCGTCTATTTTGTGACGCAGAACCCGCTTGATGTGCCCGATAGCGTGTCGGCCCAGCTCGGCAACCGCGTACAGCATGCCTTACGTGCCTTCACGCCGGCGGAGCAGAAAGCCATCAAGGCGGCGGCCGAAACCTTCCGCGCCAATCCGGACATCGACACGAAGACGGCGATCATGGAGCTCGGTATTGGCGAAGCGCTGATCTCGACCCTAGATCGCAAAGGGCAACCGACCATCGTCGAGCGCACGCTCATCAAACCGCCGTCGTCGCGGCCCGGCCCGCTCACGGCCGCGGAGCGTAAGACGATCGTCAAGGAAAGCCCGGTCGCCAGCGAATATGACCAGCGTCTCGATCGCAAGTCGGCCTTCGAAATTTTGCAGAAACGGACGGCGGAGCGGGTCAAGGCAGAAGCCGAGGCAGAGGCGGAGGAGGCTGAGGCGAAGGCGACCGGGAAGAAGACGACCAAGAAGAAATCCAGCGGCGGATCGCGCGGCGACAGCTTCTGGACCGCCCTTGGTAAGTCCTTCGTTCGCTCAGTCGTGCCCATGATCACGCGTGTCGCGGAAGACGCGATTAAGCGCGGCACGCTTGGCGGAGTGAGACGAAGGTAGCAAGACGCGCGCTGCCGCTTCTTCCTGTGCTATCACGCCGTCCATGTTCACAATTGATGACATCACGCTCCGCCTTGGCGGCCATCTCATCCTCGACCATGCCTCGGCTGCTTTGCCGCCAAAGTCGCGCGTAGGGCTGGTTGGCCGCAACGGCGCGGGCAAGTCCACGCTCCTGAAGCTCATCGCTGGGCTCTATGAAGCCGACGACGGCAAGATCGAAGGGCCGTCGGATCTCACCATCGGCTATGTCGCCCAAGAGGCACCAGGCGGATCGGCCACGCCGTTCGAGACCGTGCTTGCCGCGGCGATGGAGCGCAACGAGCTCCTGGCGGAAGCGGAGCATGCCACGGACCCTCATCGCATCGCCGATATCCATGAGCGGCTTAACACCATCGATGCCCATGGCGCGCCGTCACGGGCGTCCCGCATTCTCGCCGGGCTTGGTTTCTCAGAGGAAACCCAGCATGAGCCGCTCAACACATTCTCGGGCGGATGGCGTATGCGCGTGGCGCTCGCCGCGCTGCTGTTCGCCGAGCCTGATCTGCTGCTGTTGGATGAGCCGTCCAACCATCTCGATTTGGAAGCGGCGCTGTGGCTCGAGTCCTTCCTGAAGGGCTATAGCAATAGTCTGATTGTCGTGAGCCATGAGCGTGACCTCCTAAACAACGTGGTCGACCACATCCTTCATGTGGAGGGCGGCAAGACCCTCCTTTATTCAGGCAACTACGATCAGTTTGAGCGGCAGCGGCGCGAGCGCCAAGCGCAGACGGAAGCGGCGCGGGTGAGCCAAGAGGCGAAGCGCAAGAGGCTGCAAGACTATGTGGATCGTTGGCGGTTCAAGGCACATACTGCGCGTCAGGCGCAGAGCCGCCTGAAAGCATTGGCGAAAATGGAGCCCGTTGCCGCCTCGGCGGAGGATGGTTCGCTCGTCTTCGACTTTCCGAGCCCTAAGGAGTTGCGGCCGCCGCTGGTTGTGCTCGACGATGCCGCGGTCGGTTATGCGCCAGGCGTGCCGATTCTGTCGGGGCTGAATTTCCGGATCGATCCGGACGACCGCATTGCGCTTGTGGGCCGGAACGGCAATGGCAAGACCACATTGGCGCGCCTTCTTGCGGGCCAGTTGGAGCCGATGGAGGGCCGAATTGCCGCCAGTGGCAAGCTGAAGGTTGGGTATTTCGCGCAGCATCAGATCGAGGAACTGGTCGCGGACGACACGCCGATCCAGCACATGGAGCGGCTGCTAACGGACGCGAAGCCCGGTCTGGTTCGCGCGCATCTTGGCCGCTTCGGGTTCTCCGGCGACAAGGCGATGGTCCCGGTGGGCCAGCTTTCCGGCGGGGAGCGCGCGCGATTGTCCCTGGCGCTAATCACCAGAGACGCGCCGCATATCCTTATCCTCGATGAGCCAACCAACCATCTCGACGTCGATGCCCGAGAGTCACTGGTCCAAGCCTTGGCCGAATTTGGTGGCGCGGTGGTGGTTGTCAGCCATGATCGCCATCTGGTGGGATTGATCGCCGATAGGCTCGTGCTTGTCGCCGACGGTACGGTTACAGAGCTCGATGGCACGCTCGACGACTATCGCGATCAGATCCTCAGTTCAGGTGCCGGGAAGGGGGGCAACGGGAGTTCCGCCAAGCGAGGCAACCGCAAGGAGGAGCGCCGGCAGGCGGCAACGGCGCGGGAGCGCAACAAGACTTTGCGCAAGGCCGTGACTCAGGCCGAGGTCGAGATGAAGCGGCTTTGGCAGAAACGTGAAGAGATCGATCATTTGCTGGCGGCGCCGGAGCCTGAGGGCCCATCCGCCGGTGATCTCATGAAGAAGCGCGGCGATGTGGAACGCCATCTTGCGGCCGCCGAGGCGGACTGGATGAAAGCCACCGAGCTTGCCGAGAGCGCCAGTGGCGAAAGCGCCGAGAGCTGACGCTCGCCTAAACAGAAAGCGGGCGGCCTCTTTCGAAGACCGCCCGCTGAAATTCTTGCGCTGAGGCGAGAATTATTTGCTTGGCGCCTGTGCGTACATCTCTTCGACATGCGCCCAGTTGACGAGATCGTCGAACCACGCTTCGAGATATTTAGGCCGCGCGTTGCGATAGTCGATGTAATAGGAGTGTTCCCACACATCGCAACCGAGCAACGGCCAGCCGCCATGAACCAGCGGGTTCTCGCCGTTCGGCGTCTTGGTCACTTCAAGCTTGCCGTCTTTGAGTGTGAGCCAGCACCAGCCTGAGCCGAACTGCGTCATGCCGGCGTTGATGAAGTCGGCGCGTAACTTGTCGTAGCCGCCAAGGTCGCGGTCAATCATGGCGAGGATCGATCCGGGAATCTTCTTGCCGCCACCGTCCTTCTTCATCCAGTTCCAGAATTGGATATGGTTGAAATCCTGAGCAGCGTTGTTGAAGACGCCGGAATTCTTGCCGAAGCTCGCCTTGACGATGTCCTCGAGCCCCAGGCCTTCAAACTCGGTGCCAGGCAGGAGCTTGTTGAGATTGTCCACATAGGCCTTGTGGTGCTTGTCATGATGATATTCGAGCGTCTCGGCCGACATATAGGGCTGAAGCGCGTCGTAGCCATAGGGCAGGGGTGGGAGTTCGAATGCCACGATAGGTCTCCGGCGGATGTATGAGGACTGGGAAAGACTGCCGAAAGCTAATGCTTCCACCGGGGTGAGGCAAGCGGGTCCACATATCGTCAGGAGTCCAAGCCTTCTCACCTTCGGAAACCGAATGAGGCAGGCGAAAATTGTGGTGCTGGGTCTGGGCTCGGGTGGACGCGGAGCCCCTGAACTCCGCGCCCGAGAGATGGATTACGAAGGACCGCGTTTTGATGCGCTAAGAAATGCCCTCTACCACTCGGCGCGGGAAGCGTTTTACGACCGCTGGAACCGCCTCATGTCTTTGGTTATCGTCGTCGCCGGTGCAGCCGCTATCAGCGATTTTACGGCGACATTGGGGTATTCATCTCCCGCATTTCCTGCGTTTTTTGCGGCCTTAGCGACGGCAGCCGCTGCTGTCCAACTCGTTTATGACCTTGGCGGGAAGGCTGCGAAGTATGGCTGCTATCAGCAGCGTTATTATGAGCTGATTGCCGACATGCAAGAACACCCTGGCGATAAGTCAGACCCGAAGTGGGAAGCGCGCCTCATAAAACTCTATGTGGGCGAGCCCGCGCCTAAGCGGGCTGCGGATGCTGTCGCATACAATGCGGCTTGTGAGGCTGTGGGAACACCGAAGAAGAAGCGCGTGAAGATAACCTGTACACAGAGCTTTTTTCGAAATGTTTGGCCCTACAACAATGCCCTGTTCCCTTACGTGGACCAAAGCGCCAAAACCGTTTCGCCTTGTGCCTGGCTTAAATGTGGGCGAGGGCTTGGTCGGAAGCATCGAGCACCTTGAAGCCGCCCGGTATCTGCTCGACCTGCCAGGGCGGTGGGAAACGGCGTGGTGTCATGGCGACGATCTTCAGAGATTTGGGCTCGTTGGTCCACCGGCTGCCTCGCCCTGCCGTGAGGCCGACGAGCTAGAGCCGTGGCGGCAAGCCTTCACCGATCAAGCGGCTGGAAGGACTAACCTAGATGGCCTTGAGCGCCACGCCCACTGTCATCGCCAACCATGCCACGATGGCAATCCAGAACGCAGCGTGGAATGAGCCCCCGATCAGACCGATCATGCTGACGAAGTAAATCACGAGCGCCCATACTCCGAAGACAACCGAGATATAGAAGATGGGTTTTGTTGGGGATGTTAGCCCCATTGCTCCCTCCGGCATGAGTTGCTCACGGCACCGAGCGTATTACCCTTGGCTCATTTCGGCTTCCACTCCCGTGCCAGCTTTTGCGCCTCGGCTATCTGCGCGGGCGTCAGTCTTGATGCCGCAAGGTCACGGTTTTGGATTGCACTATCCCGGTACTCTGTCTCCGAGGCTGGAAACCGCGAAGCTGCGAGGTGGGACCACATATGGGCCTTGACGAAGTCGTGCGGCACGCCTCGGCCTTCTCTGTACATCATGCCGAGACTTAGCTGAGCACCGGCATGACCCTGTTCAGCGGCACGGCGGTACCATTTAATCGCATCAACATAGTACTGCGGCACGCCTCGACCGTCTTCGTATATGCGGCCCATTGCGAACTGGGCATCGGCATGACCCCGCTCTGCGGCAAGGCGTACGGTTGCGACCGCGCCATCCTCAGTAGGCTCCTCGGCTTCAGTAGGCTTCTCAGCCTCCGTAGGTTTCTCAGCCTCAGTAGGTTTCTCAGCCTCTGCAGGTTTCTCGGCCTCTGCAGGCTTCTCGGCGTCAGAGTTCGTCAACTGCGTTTCGATGTAGGTATAAAGACCAGCGAAAACTAGGAGCCCCAACATTGCCCAGCGGAAGCTAATAAAGTGCACTAGAAGCCCGACGAAGATGAGCAGTGCGACGAGCAGTGCAACGGTAGCGAATAACCAGTCCATTTATTGCCCCACTAGACGCTGACTAAGCATAGCAGCCTGGGGTAGCCATTGGAGATGCAAATGATTGCGAGAGGCCTTTCCTCGCTGGTCCACATCTGGGCGGCCTCTTCCTGCCGCGTATCAACAGCAATCGAGAGGCATCCTGTAGCGCCGTGAGCGTGAGGCGGTCGCTGCTATCGACGCCACCGAGAACGCCATCTGAAAAGCCCAGACTGACGCTCGTGCTCGGTCAGCGCTGTCGAGCTTTCTCGCCAGAACGTCGCTCCAGCGATGTCTTGGTCGTACTTGCGGTTGGGTTGTTATTGTTCGCCGCTTCTTTCGGTCCAATCAGACCGTTCTGATTTTCAAAATGGCAGAACGATGGGCGGCTCGGGGCACGCTCAAGAAAGCTGTTGTTTAGGATGGCTCAAGAAAGATGTTGTTTAGGACGAAAGATATCCTACACAAATTCGGCGCGAGGCCCTTTGTTAAAGTCGACTTAAAGATAAGGAGTACCGAAATGCGGACTTCTATTGTACGTTTCGTCAAGGACGAGGCGGGTGCCACGGCGGGCTAGATGCGCGCCATCAACCAGAACAATGCGTGAGCCTAGGTCTTTTGCAGTCCGAACGGCGGATGGGCTGAACGATGAAGTCGTGACGAAAATTCCCTTCTGCGCTTTTTTCAAACTCAGAGCGCCAAAGAAGTCACGCATTGCACTTGCGCCGACGCCATTACCTTCCCCGTAGCGCTTTGCCTGAACGTAAACCTGATCGACGCCGAGCGGGTCTTGGTCAACAACTCCGTCGATGCCATCGTCACCCGTCTTTCCAAGCGCTCGCCCTGCTTCCTCGGATGCTCCGCCATAACCCATAGCGAGCAGTAGCTCGATGATCAGCTTTTCAAAGAATGCAGGTGACACATCGCGCACGCGGTCTATGAGTTCGGCAGATAGCGCTTCGTTGATCTTCTTATGGGCAGCACGCAGAATTTCGTCCGGCGTAGCATGGCTTTCATCCCCACCCGGTCGAGGGATTTCGGTAGCTGCAACCTCCTTCGTTCGCGACTGGAACTCCTGAAACTCGGGAAACTGTTCAAGGTAGTTTCGGTCAATGGTCGCAGCGCGATCAGCTACCGCTGTCTTTCCGCGCTCGGTGATGACGAAATGGCCCCGTCTGGTTGCCTTCACCAGACCGGCTTGCTTCAGGTAACTCTTGGCCCAGTGGACGCGGTTGGCAAACCGGGCCTGCTTGCCACTGGGTAGCAACTCATCCCGATCTGCGTCAGTCAGATGGAACTTGTCTGCAAGCAGATCGATGACATCGCTGATCTGCACTTCACCGTTGGCGGCGCATTCAAGAACGGGCCTCATGAGTGACTGATAGTCGGGTATCATCCGCTCCCCCTCCCGATCCCGTATAGTCCCGGCAGCTTAG
>DAOVDX010000016.1 GCA_030669345.1 Methyloceanibacter sp.
AGGTGGTCTGCTCAACCGCGCGCAACAACTCGCGCTGGGCCTGAACCTCGGCTTTGGCTTGGCGGATAGCATTGAGGTTTCTAAAACCCTCGAAGAGCGGCTGGGAGAGCTGGACGCCGTAACCGTGGGGATGGTTCACGCCATCGGATGTGAGGCCGGCGGCGCCAAAATCAAGGGCGCCCGGTGTGCCCGTGGTGCTGTTCTGATTGGTGTAATTGGTATCGGCAGTGCCGCTCACAAAGGGGCGCAGGCCCGATTTGGCGAAGGCCACTTGTTCGTCGATGGCCCTCAGGCGCGCACGCTCGGCATTGAGCACCGGGTTGACCAAATACGCATCGGACAGTGCCTGGGCCATTGTCTCGGCTTGAACCGAAGCCGGCAGCAGCACGGCTGCCAGGGCGAACAGAGCCATTGCCCCGCTACGCAGCCGACGCGATGCAATTGCGCAGCTCGTCATTGCCCGCCTGCCCTCAACACCAAGCACACCAGTTCTCCTGCGGTCGGCGACGCCTACCGCGCTACTCCGATCTCAGACCATAGAGCACCCAGTGCCGAAACGGATAGACACGAAAGTGTTGCTTCGGTGGATTGAGCGAGAAAATCTCAATCCACTGTGGGATCGGGGCAACAGTGCCGATGGGCCGAACCGGCCGCTAGAAGGTGAAAGCGGTCTCGGGAACCAAGCCCGGCAGCGGGCTTGCACCGGCATCGAAATGCACGATCCCGCTCGCCTCGCCGTCCACGCGTGTGAAGCGATATGCCTTACCCTGCCGCATGTTAGGCTCGCGCGTTACCACGGCAACGAGCCTGCCGCCCTCCTTCAATTGGGGCAGGAGAGTGGCTGGCACCTCCGCCACGCTGCCCTCCAAAACGATCACGTCATAGGGCGCTTGCGCCGCCCAGCCATCTCTAAGATCGCCCGAGACGATTTCGGCATTGGCGAGCTTTAATGCGCCCAGATTGGTCTTTGCCGCCTTGGCAAGCTTAGGCTCCGGCTCAAGCCCAACCACATTGGCGGCGATTTCAGCCAGCACAGCGGTCGAGTAGCCCGTCGTGCAGCCCACATCGAGAACCTTGTCCTCTGGCTCAATCTCCGCAAGCTGGATCAGCCGCGCCTGCACCATGGGGCTCAAGAGAAAGCGCGCCGGCCCCCCCTCGCTCGCCGGGAACACCTCAACGCCCTCGTCGATATAGGCGAAGCTCTTGAGCGCTGCCGGTACGAATCGTTCACGCGGAAGGCTGCGCATGGCGCCAAGCAGGGCCGTGTCCGTGACCTCGTTCGGGCGGATCTGGGATTCCACCATAGCGTGCCTTTTGGCCTCGTAACCGGTCATACTTCCTCGTCCCTTCTTTGAGGGCAGCCCCTCTTGGGCCCCACTCCTGCGCAATTATAGTGGTTCGCCGGCCTAAAGCAGATGCGAAAGAAATTCATCCCTTAGGCCGTCATCTGTGTGAAATTTGTAGACGTCTTGAAGAAATCTGACGCGTAATGACACGGAAGGGTGGACATTCGCCAGTTAGCGACTAGAAATCCAGCCCGATTGGCCACGTGGCGGAGTGGTTACGCAGCGGATTGCAAATCCGCGCACCCCGGTTCGATTCCGGGCGTGGCCTCCATACCCTAAATGCGTTCCTCGCCCTCCTCCCCCTGCGCGCGTTTTCAAGACGCCCGCCGCGCCTAAGCATCTGGCGTGGGCGCTTCCCTCCGGCGATGCCACCACACCGTGAGCTGACGCCGCCAACGGCGCACCGCGGGCAGATCCGCCGACAGCACGAGCAGCCCGAGCGGGATCATCCAAAAGCCAAGCACCGGCAAGAAGCCAAGGATGCCACCAACGATCAGCAGAATGCCGATGCCGACCCTTAAGGGCTTTGACTTCGGCAGATGCCAATGCCGATTGAGGAGGCGAACCTTGTGAGCCATTCCGAAATCCAATAGGTCGCCGGGTGCCGGACAGCAAGGGCTAGCGACCTAGGTCGCAAGCGGGCAAAATTTCTTGCCTCCAGCCTAGCGTAAAGCGCTGGAAAGCCATCCGGCCTTTTGCTAGAGAACGGGCAGCGCCGCTTGGGAGACCCCAACGGCGCTCTGCTCCCCGGTAGCTCAGTTGGTAGAGCAGTCGGCTGTTAACCGACTTGTCGCAAGTTCGAGTCTTGCCCGGGGAGCCAACTTTTTTCAGATTTCAGCTTCCGCCTAGATCGGCGCGGCGTCACCAGCCGCGGCGTGCGCTCCGGCGCGCATAGGCGCGCCCACGTGGATAGCCACGGCCGTAACCGTAGCGATCGTGGGCGTAGCCGCGACCATAAGCGTAGCGGCGGTTGAAGCCTCGACCGCGAACGTAGCCACAACCTGGGCAGCAATAGCCATAGGCGTATCCGTAGCCGTCGCTGTAGTAGCGGCCTCCAGCCGACGCCTTAGAAGGCGCGAACATCATCAGGACAGCGGCGACCGCGCACACAACAATTGCAAAAGAGGTTTTCATGGCTAACTCCTTTCGATGGAACCTACCCCTCGCATGAAAAGTGTTGGGTAGGACAAACCAAAAGGCGAGCGTCCTCAAGTGTTGATGTACACCCACTCCGCCGCGCTTTAAGGGGAAGTCAGTCGGGAGTGTTGCAGTCTGCGTTGACGAAGGAGATGCTCCCTGGTCAGCCCTTGCGGAAGTAACCGTCAAATGCCCCAAACTCAGATTTCCTATTATTCAGATGTCCTGTGCATTTGGGCCTACATCGCTGAGCGTAGGCTTGTGGAGTTAGCGCGAGACTTCGGCGACCAAATCTCGATCGAGACCCATTTCTGTTCGGTGTTTCCCGACGCTTGGGGAAAGATCGAAGACAAATGGAAATCTCGCACTGGGTTCGAGGGCTTCAATCGGCACTTGAGAGAGGTCGCCAAAGAATTTCCGCATGTCGATGTCAACGACGACCTGTGGCTCACGACACGACCGAGAACCTCTGCGAGTGCACATTTGTTTCTGAAGGCCGTCGAACTCATTGAGCTCTCCGGCCAGGAACCAGGGACGGAGCCTCTGCCCTATCTCGACAGGCTGTCGACGCGGGCGGCTTGGGAAGTCCGCCTGGCATTTTTTTCGCAAGCCAAGGACATTTCCGATTGGCGCGTCCTCAGGGAAATCGCCGAGCGCATGGGCATCGACGACCGCGCCGTCGAAGAGAAACTACGATCGTCGGAAGCCATTGCACGGCTCGCAGCTGACTATGACCTCAGCCAGAAGAACGGCATCGCAGGGAGCCCGACGTTCGTCATGAATGACGGCCGGCAGAAATTATTTGGCAATGTTGGCTACCGGCTGCTTGAGGCAAATGTTCAAGAATTGCTTCGCCGCACATCTGAGAACGAAGCCAGCTGGTGCTGACGCTTTTGTCGTGCGGAAACTGCGATGAAAAAATTCTGCGACGCCGAGTCCGATGTCAGCGGGAGGCGACACCGAACTCGACTGCGACATGGGATGTCGCTACTGCCGCCGCGAAGGAAAGGGCCGTGGCCGACCCCTTCCCCCCGTACCCGAACGGCAGGCGGGATACGCAGAACTTTCCCCGCCGGTTTTCAGAACGCGGCGACTTCGATGAAGGTTCCAATACAATTTCCGGCATGCGTCCGCGCGCACCGAATTCGCGTGCTTCCCGTCGAATGCAACTCTGCGCGAGCTAGGTGGCGACGAAGTTGAGAGCCAGTCCATTGATGCAATAGCGCAAGCCCGTGGGCTTCGGTCCGTCATTGAAGACATGGCCGAGATGACCGCCACAGCGGCGGCAATGCACTTCGTCCCGGGGGAAGCCGAACGACCAGTCCTTGCCGACCTCAATGCCGTTTTTGATCGGCGTATAGAAACTCGGCCAGCCGGTGCCGGATTCGAATTTCGTCTCCGAAGCGAAGACCGGGAGATCGCAACCGGCACAATTGAACGTGCCCATACGCTTCTCTTTGTTGAGCGGGCTCGACCATGGACGTTCCGTGTCTTCTTCACGCAGAACGGCATATCGGTCGGGCGACAAAATCTTCCGCCACTCCGCCTTCGTCTTGGTCACCTCGAAATGGCCTTTCGTGGCGGCCGTCGCTTGATCGCCCTGCCGCCTGACAAGACCAAAGCCGGCGACAGCAACAGCGGCTACGCCTGCCGTGCCCATAAGAATCGTCCGTCGCGTAATCATGGTGGCTCCTTGCCTGTTGCCCATCAGGGCCAAATGCCCATAGGGCGAAACTCACAGGCTTGAATCTAAACACTCTTGGCCCGGGTTCAATTCAACTTACGCGCACGGCCGTTCACGAGCGATTTACGACGCGCCCCCAAAACCCTGGAAAAAGGCGCCTAGCGGCGGGATTTACGTGGCTGAGGCCGGACTTAACCAAGAGTGGCTTTTAAAGGCCGCCAGGCCCCTGCACTAGCCGCGTGAGGTGATCTGAGCTGCGGAGATGACGATCTCGCAGCGCACCCCCTCAGCCGGAAAAGACAGCGTCACGTCGCCCTCGAGCGCCTTGCCGACGACATTCTCGATCATCGCCCGGCCAAAACCGGAGCGTTCAGGCGGGCTCACCGCCGGTCCACCGCGCTCCTGCCAAACCAATTTCAGCTCGCCGGCGTCATCGCAGAACTTCCAGTCGACGCGGATCTCGCCCTTTGCATTGGAGAGCGCCCCATATTTCTCCGCATTGGTTGTGAGCTCATGGAGCGCGAGACCGAGATTGTGCACGGCCTCGGACTTCAGCATGACGTCTTCGCCGTCAATGGCGATGCGTCCGCCCAAGCTCTGGGACTGTGCCTCCAACTGTTGCTCCACCAGCATGCGCAGAGAAGCGCCCTGCCAATTGTCGGCGATAAGCAGGTCGTGGGAACTGCCGATGGCCTGGAGCCGCGCACCAAAGCCATCGAGAAAGTCATCGACGGAGCGCGTGCGTGACGCGGTCTGCCGCGCGATGGCGTGAATCACCGTCAGCAAATTCTTGGAGCGATGCGTCAGCTCGCGCAGCACGAGACGAAGCTGGTTTTCGTCGGCTTTACGTTCGCTGACCTGTTTCACGAGCTGCCGCCGCGCGTCCCTCAACTCGTCGAGAGTTTGGCGATGGGCCGCGATCTCCGCCCTTAACTGCGCGCGGGCGGCACTCTCCCCTCGCCGGCCAAACAGGTAAAGCGCGGCGAGCGCGAGAAGTAGAAGAGAGCCAGCGATGATGCCGCCAGTGATGGCAGCAGGTGTCAAAAAATCAATCCATCCATCCCACGCCATCTAAACGATCGCGGCGATCAGAGTGACGAGGAACACGATGACGAAAATGAAAAACAGAATGCGTGCAAGACCGGCCGCGGCCGACGCCACACCGCCAAACCCAAAGATGCCCGCCACCAGAGCGACGACGGCGAAGATGATCGCCCAAAGCAACATGTCAGTCTCCTCGCCTCTCGTGAGTATACGCGGACGGACCGTCCGCCGCGCCTCTTCCTTCGCGATAGGCAAACGCTTCCTTGGACGATTTCGTTGCACATCATGGGACTGAAAACCCGGCAATGGCGGCAAGCAGGTCCTTATCGGTGAATGGTTTGCGCACTAACGGGACTTGGCGATACGCCTCCGGCAGGCTTTCCCGGCCATAACCTGAGACAAAGGCGAAGGGGATGGCGCGTGTTTTGAGGGCGTCGGCGATGCGGCCAACGGACTCGCCACCGAGATGCGCATCGAGCAACACACCGCGAATTTGCTGGCCCTCAATGGCCGCGATCGCGTCTTGCACGGTGCTGGCGGGACCGGCCACGGCGATGCCCGCCTGCTCGAGCGCGGCAACAATATCGAGCGCGATAAGAAACTCATCCTCGACCACAAGAATTGGTAGTGCGGCCACTCTCGTCTCACTTTCCCTTGAATCTGCCGCGCGAGCTTGCCACGAAATTTGTGCTCCCACTATGGCCTGGCCGTTCGAGCGTAGCTGAGTGTAGTTCACACATGCGCTAGTGGGGCGCGAATGAAAGGAGTAGATAGGAACAGGGAAAAGAAACGACGCCCCTTGGAAACAGATTAGCGGCCCCACGCCGCCGAGGTTCTTCGTATGCTGACTTCCGTACTCACGATCATCCTGATTTTGGTCCTGCTTGGCACCATCCCGGCATGGCCTTACAGCCGGAACTGGGGCTACAGCCCGTCCGGAATTGTCGCGGCGATTTTAGTGGTCGTGCTGATCCTGATGGTGCTCGGAAAAATCTAGCGCGAGGTCTCGGGCGCGCTCCGTCTAGGCCTGATCGCGAAGCTTGGCACGGCGCTCAAAGAACAACGCCTGGGATACAATCGCCTTCACCGTGTCGGGTTGATACGGCTTGGTGATGAGGAAGGTCGGCTCGGGACGTTCGCCCGTCAACAGCCGGTCGGGATAGGCGGTGATGAAGATCACCGGCACCTGGATCGACACCAGCATGTCATTGACCGCGTCGAGCCCCGAACTTCCATCGGCAAGTTGAATGTCGGCGAGCACCAGGCCGGGCTCCTCTTTCTCCACCGCGCTCAACGCCTCGCTATGGGTGCGCGCCACGCCGGCCACGCGATGGCCGAGCCCCTCGACGATGCTTTCGAGGTCCATGGCAATCATCGGCTCATCCTCGATGATCAGAACATCGGTGGCGACTTGCGCGGCGATTTCGCGCCCCGCGTCGTCGATCAAGGCCTGCATGTTGCTCGTGCTGGTGTTGAGAATGATCGCGGCTTCGTCCGGCGTAAAGCCTTCCACCGAGCACAGCAGGAAGGCTTGACGCGGTAGCGGCGTAATATGCTCAAGCTGGCGGTCGACGGCGGTGTCCCCGCTCGTGAGCGCCGCCGGCTTCAGGTTCATGCCGACGGAATTCCATAAGCCGAGAAACGTCCGGTAGAGCGCAACCCTAGGGTCGAGCCCCCCATCGAACTGCGAGGGGTCTTCCGCCAGCATCTCCAGCGTACCCGCCACGTAAGCGTCGCCTGCTTGTTGAGTACCAGCAAGCGCCCGGGCGAAGCGGCGAAGATAGGGAAGATGCGGTGCAATGGTTTCCGATAAAGGCATCAATCAGACTTTCAAATTACGGGCAATATCGACCGCTCCCAATTGTCTCACAAACCGGGCGGGAGGGTGGCATTTTGGGATTTCGCCTCCAGCATCCAATGCGACAGCATGAGCAAAGTTCCCCCGAGCTTGGAACCATTTGAAGCTTAGGGGGGTTTTGTCGCTCTAAGCACGGCGGAATCCGCTAAACTCTATTTGCCAGCATAAGGCCGGCAAGGAACCGCTGTGGATCGAAACGACAAAAAAAAGGCCCCCGGGCGCATGACGGCAGACGCCAACAAGGAGGCAGGTGGGCCCGACGGACCCCGTGCCGCCGAAACGACAGACGATGGCATGTCCCCTGCCTTGCAGGCCCATATCGGCCGTCACGTTCGAGCGATGTTTGACGAGGTGGCTGAGGAACCTGTCCCCGACCACCTCTTGAAGTTGCTCAAGGATCTCGACCAAAGCGGAGACAAGTAACTTGCCGCGCGATGTATCCCCGGGCTTGAGAGATGCTCTCGTGGCCCAAATCGGCAGCCTCAGGGCCTTCGCCGTGTCGCTGTGTGGCAACAGGGACCGGGCGGACGATCTCGTTCAGGAAACGCTGTTCAAAGCGTGGAACCACATCGAGAGCTTTAAGGAAGGCACCAACCTTAAAGCGTGGCTGTTCACCATCCTGCGCAATACGTATTTCTCCGAGTGCCGCAAGCGCAAACGCGAGGTGGAAGACGCCGACGGTAAATACGCCGCGCGGCTCGCAAGGGCGCCTGAGCAGCACGGCCACATGGACATGAAAGATTTCCACGCCGCGCTGGTCCAGCTCCCCGCCGACCAACGCGAGGCATTGATCTTGGTTGGCGCTGCGGGATTCTCTTATGAAGAAGCGGCCGAGATTTCAGACTGCGCCGTCGGCACCATCAAGAGCCGCGTCAATCGCGCGCGAACCCGCCTTGCCGACATGCTTCATCTCAACGAGCCTGACGACATCGTGGCCGACGGTCCACGGAAAGTCACCCGCTCCGCGTGAGCTGACCCCGCAAGGTCAGAGCAAATACGCGATGAAGGCGCTCATGGTGAGAAGCGAGAGCAAGGTGCTGATGAAGAGCGCCGAGGCGGCTTCCCGTTCTGCGACCCGATATTGCACACTCAACATGACGACGAGCACGATGGAGGGAAGCGCCGTTGTGAGCACGGCCTGGCCGAGAATTGGATTGGCGTAGCCAAACCAGAGCATGCCGACCAGCACCAGCGAAGGCTGGACGATATTCTTCACGAACACGAGGAACAGGACCGGCCCATTCACCACGATCTTGTAGCCAGCAAGAATGATGCCTGACGCAAACAACGCCACACCAGCCGACGCGTGCCCCAAAAGCGACAGGGAATCGGCGAACGGCTTTGGCACGTCAACGTCGAACAGCACCAGCATGAAGCCGGCCATCGGCAGCCAAACCACTGGCTGCTTCAACGCACTCACAATCTTGCCGCGGATATCAGGGTCTTGGCGCACCGCCTCTGGCGTGGTCGAGGCTGCGGGCTTCCCTCGCCGATGCTTGGGGGGCGCTTCAGTCCCACCCAATGAGAGAATGATGATCGTCACTGGAACCAGCCCGATCACGATGATGATGCTGCCGACCGCCACCGGGATGTCGGCCTTGACGCCATAGAGTTCGCCAAGCACAGCGGCGCCCACGAAGGCGGTGCTGGGGGCCGCGGCCGCGAGCGCACCGAGCGCGCTCAGGCTTGCCGAATAGCGAAACACGAAATGGGCGAGCAGAAAGATCAGGCAATACATGCCGAGAATGGCGATGGCCAAGACGACTGCGAGCGGAATGTCCTTGAGGAGATCGGCCCGCCCCGCGCTCACCACGCCAACGAAAAGGGAGAACGGCAAGGCGTAGCCCATCACCATGCGATTGAGGGTCGGAACCTCTTTTTGCTCGAAATCGTGGTGCCGCGCCGCGAAATAGCCCAGCAAAATGGTGATGATCGCTGGAAGGAGCGCCCCTAAAATCGTCTCGAACATCAGTGCTCCTTGAGGCCCTCGTCCCTGGCAATGGCGGACATGCGCAAAGGGATCATAGGAGACCTGTAAAAGCTATAGATCGTAGGGCGGGAAATTCATTCCGCTCTTTGGGCCCTGCCCCCTTGATGTCGGAGCCTGGAAGACAAATCTCTGAGACGTGGCTGTCAGAACGGATGAGACAAACCATGAGACCTAATCGAGCCCATATTGGCGCCGTTCTCGCGATAGCATTTCTGCTGACCGCTGGGCCGGCCTCCGCTAACCCTGCGGACGGGCAAGGAAATTCCCTGCAATCTCAGGTCGAGAGCATGGCTGAAGACCTGAAAAAGGAAGGGACGCAGGCCCTGGAAGCAGCAACCGAAGCGGCCAACATTGCTGTCAAAGAGAGCCAAGAGGCGCTCGCCGAGGCCGAGAAAACCTGGTCCCCAAGGTTTCAGGCATTCCAGCAAACGTTAAGTGACCAGAAAGCAGCCCTCGCCATGATGGGCGAGGATGCGACGGCGGCTTTCGATACCTGGAAGGAAGCGGCCACAGAATCTTGGAACGAATTATGGGCCGAGCCCTGGTCGGAGACTTGGTCGGAATCCTGGTCCGAAGTGCAGCACTCGGCCAACCAGGTCATCGAATGGTTCCGCACCTGGTTTGAGAAGCAGCCCGTGACTGAAGAAACAGAGATCCCCGCGTAAACCCTCGCTTGAATATGAGAGATTAAAAATGACCAAGAGAACCCCCAAGAAGACCCCTGCCGATAAAGAGTGGGCTGACCTGCAACGCGATCTTGAGACGCTCGGCGAGCAGCTCGGGTCGCTCAGCGATCACTCGGCCAAACTCGGTAAAACCGTCGTCGCCAATCTCGACGCCCAGTATAAGAACGTGAAGAGGCGCGCCGCGACGTATCGCCGGGTCAAGGAAGCCCAGCTCAATGCCGCTCACGAAGCCGCTTCGCAGCAGGCGCCCCTGACCCAGAACACGCTGACCGACGCGGGCGTGAAATCCGCTGCGATGGCGAAGGACACCGCGAAGCAGGTTTGGGAGCGCTCCGAGCCCCTGCGCCAGGGTGCCCAGGAAGTCGGCCACGGGCTGGTCCGGGCTTGGTCGGAGATCGCGACCTCGTTTGGCAAGGCCGCCGAGAAGATCCAGACCGACAAGGTCGCCGGCCAGCATGGTCACAAGGCCAGCTAACGGTTTCGACCAGCCTAGAGAAACTGTCATGCCCGGGCATTCCGCTTAGCCGCGGCCCGGGCTGACACCCTTCCCGCACATCACTAATCGCTAAGAGTCCGCCTGGACCGTCTCGGACGTGCCGGCGTCTGCGTCTTGCATCAACTCGGCACGGACAAGCCCGCGTACGGAGTTGCCGAGATAGATGCGGTCGGCGCGCACGAGGTCCCTCGGCGTCAACACCGCTTCACTCGCCGTAGCGCGCGGCAGATCGAGAAGCTCTTCGCGCAACGTGCCAGGCAGAAGACCGCAGGCCAGCGCCGGGCTGAACAAGCGCCCGTCCTGTTCCACGAACAGCGTGGTGCGCGTGCCCTCGGTCAGCTCGCCACGCATATTGAGAAACACCACCTCATCGCAGCCAGTGAGCGCCTTTAAGCGTTTCATCTCGTCGTCGTAGAACTGGCGGCGCGTGGTCTTGTGATAAAAAAGCGGGTCCTTCTCATCGATCCGCTCATCGGAAATCACGAAGCGCCAGACCGTGTTCTTGGTGGGCAAGGTGATCTCCATCGAGGTGACGGTGATGGCGCCATCCTCAGCGAGCAGCAACCGCACCATGGAGACTGGCGCCGTTGTGCGGGCCACTTCGGCGTCGAGAGCGGTGATGATCGCGTCACGGGAGAACGGATAGCCAAAATGCTGGGCCGAGGATTGCAGCCTGGCCAGATGCCGCTCCAGGAGGTGGAAGCCCCTCTCCTTCTCGTAGCGCAGCGTCTCGATCAGATCGAAGGGCGCATCCACCTGGGTGAGAAAGTTTGCCTTCAGCAGACACTCCTCATATTCGGAGTCTTCCTTGGAGTCGGCGACGATGCCGCCGCCAATACCCATCTCGCCCGTCGCGCCATCAAGCACCACGGTGCGGATCGCCACGTTGAACTGGGCATCGCCAGATGGCGCGATGCAACCAATGGCGCCGGTATAGACGCCACGATCGCCGCCTTCGATCCCCTTGATGATCTCCATGGCGCGAACTTTTGGTGCGCCCGTCACCGAACCGCAGGGGAACAGGGCGTGGAGCATGTCCTTCAGCCCCATGTCCGAGCGCAACTCCGCCGTAATGCCCGAAGTCATCTGATGCACCGAGCGATAGGTCTCCACCGTGAAGAGGTCCGTGACTTCCACGGAGCCGATCTTCGCCACCCGGCCAAGATCGTTGCGCAACAGATCCACGATCATCAAATTCTCGGCACGCTGCTTCTCATCCATGGCCAGCCAGGTTTTGAGGCGCGCATCCTCGCGCGGTGTGCGGCCGCGCGGCGCCGTGCCCTTCATGGGCCGCGTCGACATATGCTGGCCTTCGCGGCGGAAAAACAGCTCCGGCGACAGCGACAGCACATCAAGCTCGGGCGTTCCGATCAGCGCGCCATAGGCCACACGCTGCTTGCGGCGAAGCGCGGCGAAAAGCGCCACCGCATCGCCCTCGAAATCAAAGTGAAATTTCTGGGTGAGATTGATTTGGTAGACGTCGCCTGCAGCGATGTAGTCCTTCACCGCATCGAAGGCGCGCGCATACTCTTCCCGTGACCAGGACAGTGTGAGATTGGAGATTGCCGCCTGCTTCGTGCCGCCATGGCCATCGAGCCAGGCTCTCGTCTCCTCGTCGCTCAGTTTGCGTGGCGCCTTGAACAACCCAATCCAAAACAGAGGCGCGCGGCGTTCGCTTGGCAGCAGCGCCTTCAATTTCGGCTCGAGGCAATAGCCAAGTTCGTAGGAAAAATAGCCCGCCGCATGGAGCCCGCGCGCCAGCCCTGCTGACACGGTGTCTAAGGCCGCCTCGACTTCCGCCGGATCAGACACCGAGACGATCTGCTCCGGCTCGGTGAAGAGCAGGCTGTGCCCGTCTGGCGTCAGGCTGTCGTCGAGAAGCACGTATGGCGAGGCGGTCATGGTAGGACGCCGATCACGAAAAACGACTGTGAATGCAGCATAGCGAATATGGGATTTTGGTGGGTCAAGATCGAGGCCTCTTTGCCTCTGGCCTCTCTCGCCTGAGGCAAGCCTTACGCGAGGATCAGCATCTCGCCTTTGCCAAGCACGGCCATATCGCCCATGAGCCGACGGGCGCGTCCGCCAAGTTTGATGCGCATGCCAGCGCCACGCAGCCATTTTTCCAGCAGGAGCAGATAGTCGAACTCCATGACACCGCTATCGCTGAATGTGGGGAGAATGTCCTTGGGCTTCTCGGTGAAGATGAGACTGCCGCGCCGCAGACCATAACCGGCATAGCGGCCAGCGCCGCCCCGCAAGACCAGCGTGCCCGCGATCATGCGTCCGCCCGCATAGTCGCCAGCCTTGCCGCCAACCACCACGAGACCGCGCCGCATGCGCTCGCCAAGTAGCTCACCGGCATCGCCACCAATGGTGAGTAAGCCGCCCTTCATGCCCATGGTCTCGCCAAAGGCCGGGCCCGCTGCCTGGTCGCCCGCGTCGCGGCGAATGGCGACATGACCGCCGGTCATGCTGGCGCCTGCCAAAATGCCCGCGCTACCTCTGACCTCAATCTTGCCGTCCGTCATGCGTGCGCCGACTTGAGAGCCCACATCGCCATCGACGAAGATTTCGCCGCCAGCGAGCCTTGCTCCGATTTTGTCGCAACGCTCGTCGGTGCCGTAGAAATGAATGTCCTGCGCGTTCTTGCCCTTCACCTTGAAGGCATCACCCACGGTGAGGGTCTCGCGCGTGGTGCTGATCTCAATCGCCTTAATGTCCTTATGGCTTAAGCCGTCCAGCCGCTCAGGGACGAGCGGTGACAGATCGAGCCTCTGGTCCGGCGTATCTTTCAGCTCAAAGACAAGCGCACTCACCCGACAATCTCCTTCAGATGGAAGTGATGGGGCCCGAGATTGCCGCCGTAATTACCGGCGGAGATATGTGTAACGCCGTTCCGCGTGCCGCCCTTGGCGATGGCGTGAATGCCCGCATGCATGGCGGTGGCGATCGCGTCGGCGCTCAAGCCGTCGATGACGATTTCCAGCACCGCCTCCACATCGAGCGGCAGCTCGGAGTTCACCGCGCCCTTCAGGCCCGGACTATAGGCATCGTTGGTGGATGCGATCTGGCCTTTGTATTTTGAACCGACCTTGGAGCCGGAGCGCACGATCCCACCAGGGAACGGCGTAATGACGTCAGGCATCTCGGACATGGCTTTCACGGCGCGGGTACAGGCTGCCAGCACGCTCTCGTGGCTCTTGCCCAGTACCAGAAGATTGCCGCCACCGACGGCCTTCTTGGTCATGCCGACCGTGTCTTCGCAGAGGAATTCGCCGCCCATGACGGGGATGCGCCAATAGCGCTTGCCGCCGAGCATTTTCGACATCTGCCAGCCATCGCCAAAGAAGCGCAAGGGCCCGCCGAGCTTCAAGCGCTTCTCGCTCTCCATGCCGGCAAAGCAAGCCGAGCCAGGACTGGTCAGCACACATTGGCCAACGCGATTGCGCAGCTGCTTTTGCAGCTTCTCGGTGTCCATGGTGAATAACAGCACGGCGACGCCAGGGCGCCCATCCGGTGTTTCTTTGCGCGACAGCGTGCGCTCGATGCCCGCCTCCGCACCGCACGCAATCACCGAGGTGGCGAAGCCAGTCATGATGCGCGCCGAGATCAGCGCCCATTCCATGGTGGGCGCCGTGATGATGATCCGCGTGCCGACCATGGGAAAGGCCTCGGCAAACGTCTCGACAATGGTGATGCCTTTGACTTTTAGCTTTGGCATATCATCTCGACAATGGGATCGTCGCGAAACGGTCGCGACGGTTGGTGATAGCGTCGGACACGCCGAACCAAGACGGGTCGACGCCGTAATTGCGGTCGTAGAAGCTTTTCACGCGACGTTTGATCTGCGGGTCAAAGCCCGGCTCCACGTGATAGCAGCGGCCATAGGTGACGCGCACGACTTTGCCTTTGCGCACCACAAGATCGCCGGACTTGAACACCATGTCTGCGCCCGCGAACATCTTCGTCTTGTTCTTCTGCTCGGTATAGACGGCGACATCGCCAATGGCGCCAGCACCGAGGTGCCCGCGGTCATTCAGGCCCATAAGCTTGGCCGGTGCGCCACGCGTGATGACGGCAATCTCGGAATAGGTGAGCTCGCGGCTGATCTCGGCGAGATTTGAGAATTCGCGCGACGCCTCGGGTACGTCGTCGAGCCAACGAACGCGCTCGTCTTTGTCCATAAGCAAATGGATAATTTCAGGGTACCGCACGAACAGCGCCCCGTTCGGATGGTCGGTCGAGAACAACACCCGCCAGGGGTCATCCGCCATCAAGAAAATCTCTAA
Organism: Methyloceanibacter sp.; assembly: GCA_030669345.1. GTDB lineage: Bacteria > Pseudomonadota > Alphaproteobacteria > Rhizobiales > Methyloligellaceae > Methyloceanibacter. The sequence goes on from DAOVDX010000016.1 coordinate 14,534, forward strand.
GCCAATCGCCCATTGCATGGCGTTGACGAAGCTCTTGGACTTGTAGTGATACGGCACGACGCCGGTACCATTGCCTTCGCCCTGATTGATCGCCCACTTCTTCGGGCTGGCGGAGCGCCGTCCATCGAACTGGCGCAGGATGTCGCCAGAAACTGTGACGGTCTGGCCGAACATCACCTGCCCCACATCGACAGTAGCGTTCTTGTGTTTGTTCACCGCGTCCATGAGCGTCGGCGCGCCGGACGAGAAGCCCTTCCCGCCTTCATTGCCGTAGCCATAGAACTGGATATGGGCAAAGTGAATGGGTAGCCCTTGGGTCGCTTCGATGGTGGCGACGGCCGTGTCTACATTGCCGGCGATGCCCAGATTGTTGCAGTGGACATGGGGCGGATGGGGCACGTTGAGATCGGCGACCGCCTTCTGCATGGCCTCAACAATGGCACGCGACGTAACGCCGTAAGCCGGCACTTCATCGTCGAGACTGAAGGTGCGGTCGTTGAACTTGAAGGCCTCGGAGCCGCCGGCATTGATGACTTTCAGACCAATCGCCTTGGAGTGGTGCAGCGTCCAGGCCACGTAGTCCTTCAGCTCATCGCCCTTGGCCCGCCCGCCGCGCAGAAGCTCCAGCGTGTAATCGTCATTGCCGAGAATCACGAGCCCAGCCACGTCGATGATCGGGATCGAGGCCAGCTCGATCTGCGCCTCGATGGCATGGGTCGGGATCATCGCCGGCTCGATGACCGTCGTGTAGCCCATCTCGGCATAGCGAATGCCCGTCGCGAAAGTGCCCAACTCGGCCGGCGACGGCTCAATCGGTTGGCCACCTTCCGCCGCAAGCACCGGCAATTCCGGCATCAGCTGACGGCCAAGCGTGACGTTGGAGCCAGCGATATGGGAATGCATGTCGATGGCGCCGGCCATAACGATCTTGCCGGTGACGTCGTAAACTTCGTCCGGCTCCCGGACCTTCGGCGCCGCGACGATGCGGCCGTCCTCGATGAAGACGTCGCCTTTCGCGTCGCGCTTATGGACCGGGTCAATGACGCGGCCGCCTTTGAGCTGGATGAGCATCAGGCGTTCCTCGCATCGATCAACTCAGCAATAGTGGTGAGCACGTCCGCCACGGTTGGCTTGTCCTTATTCTTTTTTCCGGCCTTCACCATGCCGATGCCGGAGATCGGCGCAAGATAGAGCGCGGCGTCATGATCGCCAGCGGCGCTGGCCACCTCGATCACCACATCGCCCTTCGACGCCCTGCCGGGGATCGATGACAGCACCACAGTCGGCGCACCTTTGGGGCGCTTGGCCCCCTCGCCTTCCAGCGCGTCGATCCACACCAACGCGTCGGCCTCGCCCGTCTCGAGCAAGCGGTCCGTCTCATAAGCCCATGCATCGTGCTCAGGCACGTCGCGCGCAAAGCTCGTCCGCACCGGCAACCCGCAGGTCCAAGTGGAACAGAGATTGACGCCGTCGCCATTGCCAGGCGCGGCAACCGTCATGATCGCCGCGCGTGTCGTGAGCACCAGATGGCGCACCGTTTCGAGCACGGTATGCATCACGGGCTCTTCGATCTCAGCCGAGTCGTAGACGAAAACGGCAAAGGCGGAATTACGAATGCGCTCGCCCGCACGGTCGAGCTTCGTACGAAGCGCCTTGTCGCGAATGTCGAAACGGGTCTCGCGCACGTTTGCTGCGAGCAGCGCCACGAGCTCAGGCAGAGTCGCGCGGCCACGAATTGAGGACGACCGCACATGCCGTGGCGTCCTGACTTTGTCGAGACCGAGAAAGATGACTTCGCGCTTGTTGTCGCCGGGGCGCGGCAGGCCGAGCTTTGCAGGAAACAGACTGGCGATGAGATCGGGGTCGCGCTCAAGCGGACCTTTGCCGATCACCACCACAGTATCGGCGCGATTGCGGACCTCACCGAAGCTCGCCGGCGTTGCACCGGTCTCTCGCATCACTCGGGAAGCACGTGAAAGCCCGGTGCCGGCCGCATGATCGACAGCACCGCCGAGCTTTTCCGCCAGGACCAAAGCCGCCGCAGCGCCAGCAATGTCGGTGAAAAGACCGCCGATGACAGGGAATCGCGCGCGGCCAAGCAGATCTGCTGCACGTTCGAGCGCGCTGTCCAACTCGGCTTCCTCCCCTTTTTTCTTCGCCATAGCGGCGCACACTTAAACAGGTGATCCCAGCAGCGCAAGCGCGTCGGAGGCTTTTCCTCAGGCTCTTAGGCCAATTCCTGTCTTCGCCGGAACTTAGATCAGCTTTTGGGCTTGTCGTATTTGACATAGGCGAAGCGGTTATCGTCGGCGGGCGTGCCCTCCAGTGCGCCACCTTCCTGGCCTGGCTGCCAATGCACGACGTCCTCGATCTTCTTGGCGAGCTCGAAATCTTTGTCGGTGATGCCTTTGGCCGCATGGTTGGTCAGGCGCACCTCGACCCAGGCATAAGACGCCGTAATGTCGGGATGGTGCCAGGCGGCCTCGGCGAGATGGCCGACGGTGTTGACGACCATCAACGTGCCCTTCCAGCCGCTCGTCCTGTATTTCCGCCGAATCCAGCCGTCTTTGAGCTGCCAATGGGGCAGATCCTTCTTCAGACGCGCCTCAACCTCGTCATCGCTGTAGGTTCGTTCCGTGTTTGCCATTGTGAGTATCTTTATGAAAAATGGGGTGTTTTCCGCTCGCACCCCAGCATATCGGGGGGCTTCGAGCCAATCAATGGAGGCCATCTCGGGCCCATGCCAGACTTGAAACGCAAAGACTTGAAACGCAACAAAGAGGCCGTCATGGCCTTCTATGACCTGGCCTTCAATCAGGCACGGCCCGCCGAGGCCATGGCGCTTTATGCAGGGCCTGAGTATATCCAGCACAATCCCGTGGCAAAGGACGGCAAGGCCGGATTCATCACCTATTTTGAGGAAATGGGCGCCCGTTTCCCTGATAAACGGGTCCATTTCAAGCGCGTCCTCACCGATGGCGATTACGTCGTGCTCCATTGCCTCCAGGAATGGCCCGGAGACAAGGATTGGATTGGCATCGACATTTTCCGGTTGGATGAGGCTGGAAAGATTGTAGAGCACTGGGACGTGCTGCAGACCGCTCCGGAGACATCGGCGAATCCGAACGGCATGTTCTGAGGCGCGTTGATTTTCTGAAACTCATTGGTTCCGCGATCCGTTTTGTCCAAACCTGACCCCATGTCCGTATCGGTCTCCACCACAGCACGGCTGCATTTCGGGTTCCTCGACCCGGGTGGGCGGAGCGCGCAGCCCTTTGGCAGCTTCGGGCTATCGCTCGACCGGCCCGCGACGCGGCTTACATTGCAGCGTGCCGATGTTTTTGCGGTGAGCGGACCGGAAGCCGAGCGCGCCGAGCGCTATCTCAAGACCATCGCGGCGAGCTGCGGCATCGATCACCCCTATCGGCTTCACATGGACGAAGTCATCCCACCCCATTCCGGGCTTGGCTCCGGCACCCAACTGGCGCTCGCGGTCGGTGCTGCGTTTGCCGCGTTAGAACGCCTCAATATCACGCCGCTCGAAATTGCGGGGCGGTTGGCACGTGGCGCGCGGTCTGGCATCGGCATGGCCACCTTCGAGGTTGGCGGCGCCGTTCTTGATGGCGGTCCCGTTGGCGGAGGCCTGCCAGAGCTTGTGGCCCGCGTTGCATTTCCGACTGATTGGCGGGCGCTGCTGATTTTCGATCCCTCGACCAAAGGGCTCGATGGGGCAAGCGAAATTGCCGCCTTCGATGCGCTTCCTGATTTCCCCGCAGCGGAAACCGCCGCACTCCAAGAAGGGATCGTGCAACGCGCGCTGCCGGCGCTGACGCGTCAAGACTTCGCGACCTTCTGCGCCGAGGTTGGAAACTTGCAAGACAAAATGGGCGCCTATTTTGCGCCAACGCAAGGCGGCGGTCCCTACACCAGTCCACATGTGACCGGCATTCTCGATTGGCTTCGCCACGAGGGCATCGCTGGGCTCGGACAAAGCTCGTGGGGTCCGACTGGCTTTGCTTTCAGCGAATCGGAAGACGCTGGCCAGGAGCTGCTTAGCGCCGTACGAGATCGGGCCTCCGGTTCACCGCTTCGCTTTGAGTTGGCGCAAGGGCGCAATGAAGGCGCTGAAATAGAGGTTCAAGGGTGATGCTGACACTCGGCGATTTGAGGCGCTATGCCGCCTGCCCGAATATGCTAAATCTCGACATCAAGGTTTAGCCGATCACGCCAACGCGCATCCACGCGAGCAAGATCAACACGTGAAGCGTTCGAAACGCGATGAGACTTTAAGGAGACGAGACCGATGGCGCTGCCACGCATTCTGCACATGATCACGCCGCTCAAGCATATGAGCCCGTTTGACGTGAACATGGCGCTCGACGCCGGCTATGACGACGCGATCACCTACAGCAGCGTGACCATCGACGATGTGTACGGTCTGGTGCAGGACACGATCTTCTCGCGCAGCCCCGACGGCATCAAACGCACTGGCATGTTCATCGGCGGCAACCGCGCCATCGAAGCACTCGACATGATGGACCGCGCCAAGAAGGCGATGGTGCCGCCGTTCGAGATTTCTGTATTCGCTGACCCGGCCGGTTCCTTCACCACCGCCGCGGCCATGGTCGCCTGCACCAAGACGGCGCTAAAGGAAAAGTTCGACACGGGTCTCAAAGGCAGACGCATCATCGTCTATGGCGGCACGGGCGTTGTCGCCTTCGCCTCTGCCGTGATCGCCTCCAGCGACGGCGCCAAGGCGACACTGGTTGGCTATGACGGTCCGGAGCGCGTGCGCAAACTCGCCATCGAGTCGAACGCTCGCTTTGAAATCGACCTCGGCCATGCGGACGGCACCTCTGAAAAACAGAAAGCAGCGCTCGCGCGCGAAGCCGATGTGATCTTCGCGGCCGGTCCCGCGGGACGCCGGTTGTTGACGCTGGCGCAGCTTACGCCCGCCAAGGATTTGAAAGTCGTCGCCGACGTGAACGCCGTTCCGCCGTCCGGCGTCGACGGTGTTGGCGTGAACGACAACGGCACGCCCATCGAAGGGACCAACGCGGTCGGCATTGGCGCGCTCGCCATCGGCAACGTGAAGTATAAAACCGAGACCGGCCTGTTCAAAGAAATGATCGAGGCCGAGAAACCGGTCTATCTGGATTTCCGTGACGCCTACAAACTCGCACAAGAACTCGCGTCGTAGAGGCTCGCCTCTTAAGCGCGCGCGTCCTGGACGCCAGCGTCCTCGCGGTGGCTCCGTCCTCATCGCGGCGGTTTCTGGACGGGCGTTAGCGCGCGCCGCTCTTGATGCTGGATTGCAGCCGCTCGTCGTCGACTTCTTCGCCGACACCGACACGCAAGAGATGGCAACCGCCTGCCGCAAATTGCCCGGCGACATCGGAGACGGCTTCCAGTGGCGGAGCCTGAGCGCCGCGCTTCGGGCTTTGGCCAAGCAAGCGCCCTCACCCCTGATCGGCGTCGTCACCGGATCGGGGTTTGAGGACAGGCCCCAACTCCTCACCCGGATCGAAGAGCGCTGGCCGCTGTTGGGGAACGATGCGGTGACGGTCGAAACGGTCAACGATCCGGAGACATTCTTCGGGACGCTGGACCGGCTCGCTATCCGCCATCCTGTCACCCAGATGAAGCGTCCTGCCAAGAGCGCGGGCTGGCTTACGAAGCGTCGAGGCGGCGCTGGCGGTAGT
>DAOVDX010000083.1 GCA_030669345.1 Methyloceanibacter sp.
ACTACGAATCTGGGGGTCGGACGTTCGAATCGTTCCGGGCGCGCCATTCCACTCAAAAAGATCGTGAGAAACCTGTAGCGAAGCTGCAATATAGGCATGCTGCGCGCCGGATCGACCAGAAGTTCTAGGCAAGGATGGCAAGCTACAGAAAACGTAGCGGCTTAGCCTCCACCAGCACGGTCACCTTGGCTGGTTCGGCCGTGGTCTGTCCTTGCCATGTCTGCGCCTTCTATAGCGGTGCCGACGAGCGCGATGCAGCGCTCATTCCGTTCATCAAAGAAGGACTAGAGGCTGGCGAGCGAGCCCTGTTGTTCGTGGATGGGCCGGAGCGCCTCAACCGGATCGACCGGCTGAGGCGTGGCGGTATTGATGTCGAGACAGCTTTGTGGAACGGCCATCTCGAAGTCGAAGCTTGGGAGGACGTCCAATTGCGTGGCGGACGTTTTGATCCGGCTCAGATGCGCGAGGCAATTCAAGACACGATCAACGCCGGGCATCTACGCGGCTTCCCTCGGACACGGATTTGGGCCGACATGGAGTGGGCGCTCACCGGCGCGCCGGGTGTTGAGCAGTTAGCGGTCTTCGAGAGCCGGCTGAACCTTGTTCTGCCGCTCTACAGCGAAGCCGCGGTCTGCGCCTACGATACGAGCCGCTTCCCCGCCTCCTTGCTCGAAGACGTGTCGCGCGCTCACCCCTATCTGCTCGCCGATGGCGCAACGCGGCGCAACCCGGATTACGTACCGCCCGAGAAATTGGTGCCGGAGCTTGAAAGCAGAAGGTCCTAGTCGGATTTTATTCGCCGGGCGCGGGCTCCATGCCAGACGGTTTCTTGCGCGACTTCTTGACCTCAGGCTTGGCCGCGTAGCCGGCGCCGCGCAGCACGGCGATGGTGAGCGCCGGCAGAAATGTCAGCGTGATGACCGCGGTTCCCAGAATCCCGAACAGCACGATGGCGCCGACGCCGCGATAAAGCTCCGTGCCAGCGCCGGGTATGAACACCAACGGCGCCAGCCCGCAAATCGTCGTCACGGTGGACATGGCGATGGGCCGCAAGCGCGACGAAACCGCCTCCATCACCGCGTCTTTCGCGGCAAGTCCCATTTGGCGCACATTGTAGAGCGCCCGGTCAACGATCAAGATCGGGTTGTTCACCACCGTGCCCATGAGAATGAGAAAGCCGAGCATGGTGATCATGTCGAATGGCTGAAGGAACGGGTCGAGCCCGAAGCGCGGCATGATCGTGCCCACCCAGTTCATCAGCGCCAGACCCACGAGCCCGCCTGCCACGCCGAGCGGAATGGTGGTCATGATCAGCAGCGGGTAGCCCCAATGGGTGAAGATGGCAACGAGTAGCAGATAGATGATGACCACGGCGATGACGTAGTTGCCGCCAAGCGCGGCGCGCGTTGCATCGAGCTGATCGGAAGCGCCGGAGATGGTCATGCTGACGTCGAACGGCACCTCGCCGGATTGCCGCATCTGATCGACGAGCTGGTTGCGAACGATCTCCACCCCGGTTTCCAGCGCCACATCGTCGGGCGGGATGATGTTGAGGGTCACGGTGCGCTTGCCGTTGATGCGTCTTATGGTGCTGGTGTCCACCGTCTCCTTGATGTCGGCCACGGCGGAGAGTGGGACGATGGTGCCTTGCGGTGTATGCACCGGCATTTGTCCGAGCGTATCGAGCTCGGTGCGCAACGCGTCTTTGCTGTAGAAATAGATGTCGATCTTTTCGTCGTCGAGGAAGAACTCGCCCACATAGGCGCCGTCGGTTAGCGCTGCCACCGTGAAGCCCACATCGTCGGCGGTCATGCCGAGCTCCGCCGCGCGGTCCCATTTGGGACGGATCTCAATCAGCGGTTGGGACAGGGTGAGCGTCGGCGGATCGGCCTTGATGCGTGGATTGTAGAAGATCTCACCGGCCCGGCGATAAGCGGTGGAGGCGACCTTGTAGACGTCCTCAAGGCGGCGTCCCGAAATGTCGAGGCTGACGCTGCGCGTACCCCCATCATTGCTGGTGATGATCGAGCCGCGCGATACGAAGGCGCGCATGCCCGCATAGGTCTCATATTTTTTGGAGATGATTTTCATCAACGCATTGATGTCGCCGGGATCGATGGTCTCGGCGATGATGCGCAACCCGTCCGCTTCCATCATCAGGAAGAAATATTTGAGCGCCGGCATCTCCGCCTCGCCGCGCTTAAACCGGTCGGGGTCGTCCTTAACGTAGGGCAGAAGATAGGCCTGAAGATCCGCGCCGATCTCCGACATGGTGTCGAGATTGTAGCCGGGCGGCGCGTTCAGCCGGGCGAACATCTTGGGCTCCTCGCCCTCGGGCAGATATTCGGCGGCTGGTAAGAGCAGCAGGATCACCGCCGCGCTGGCCCCCGCTGCGCCCAAAATGCACAAAAGGCGCCGCAGCGGTCCCGCCACGAGCCATCCCACGCCTCTGACAATGGCGCCATCGGCAGCGTCGATGGTCTTTGTGTCTTTCGGCGTCAGGTCGAAATGGGCTGCCGCTGTCGGCACCACGGTGATCGCCACGATCATCGAGGCAAGGATTGACGCCGAGACCGCAATGGCGACGTCGGAATAGAGCTGACCGGCTTCCTCGTGAATAAACACGATGGGGATGAACACCAGCACCGTGGTCAGGGTTGAGGCCAGCACGGCGGGCCAAACCTTGCGAACCCCTTCGATTGCGGCTTTGACCCGATCGAGTCCATTCCGCCGTTCAAGATCAATGCTCTCCAGCACGACGATGGTGTTGTCCAGCGTCATGCCGATGGCAAAGGCGACGCCGGCGAGCGAGATCACATTGACGGTGCGCCCCGCCAGCATCAGGCCGATGAAGGCGGCAATGGTGCAGATCGGGATGCCGATGACGCCCACCGCCGTTGCCTTGGCCGAGCGCAGGAATAAGAACATCATGAGGGTCGCGAGGACGGCGCCGATCGAGAGATTGGTCCACACATTGGCGATCGAGGCCTCGACATAGTTCACATCGTCCGCGGTCAGTTCGAGCTCCAGGCCCGCCGGGACGAGCACTTCGCGGTTGATCGCTTCAGTCTCCTTCATCACCGCCTTCTTGATGGCAATGACGTTCGAGCCGGCTTCGCGGCGGATCGACAGGAAGATGATGGGCCGGTCGTTCACAAAGGCGCGTGTGTAGATCTCGAAATGGCCGAGCCTGACATCGGCGACATCCTCAAGCCGGATGATTGTTCCGCCACGCCGCGCGATGATCAGCTTCTTCAGCGAGTCTGGATCGTCGAACCGGCCAATCGTCCGCAACAGATAGCGTCGCTTTCCGCTCTCGATTTCGCCGCCCGAAGTGTCGCGGTTCCGCGCCGCCACGACCCGGCGCACGTCGGAGAGGGAAAGCTTCCGCTCCGCCAGCGCCGCTGGGTCGAACAGGATCTGGATCTGCTTCTCGGCGCCGCCGCCGATCCGCACATTGGAGACGTCCGTCACGCTTTCCAGCCGCGCGCGAACATTGTCGTCGACGAAGTCCCGCATCATGTCCATGTAGATCTGACGCGGGTTGCCGGGTAGCGGCGACACCCGGAAATACATGAAGGAGTTGGCGCTGAACGAGCTAGCGAAAATGCGCGGCTGATCGACATTCTCGGGGTAGGAGGGAACTTGGCTCAGCGCATTGTTAATGCGGATCATCGTCTCGTTGAGGTCGATGTTGTAGGGGAACTCAAGTTCGATCCGGGCGCTGCCGCTGGAGGCGCGGGAGATAATCCGCTCAAGACTCGGGATGGAGCGGAGATATTCCTCCTGCTCGATAACGATCTCTTTCTCGATGTCTTGCGGCGTGGCGCCGGGCCAGCGCGTTTGCACGGTGACCGTGCGCACTTCGAGGTCGGGGATCATCTGCACGGGAATGCGGAACGCGGCGACGATGCCGAGCACGCACACGATGAGTGTGGCAACCGTCACCAAGGTCCCGTGCTTGACGATCCGTTCAAGCATTTGCGTGGTTCCTGTCAGGTCCTAGCATTAGCTTGCCAGCCGGACGGTCTGCCCTTCACGCAAGGACTCGTTGCCGCGCACCACGACGCGATCGCCTTCCTTCAGGCCGGAGTGCACTTGCACCATGCCATCGAACGCGAGCCCAATTTTGATCCGGCGCTCGGTAACGCTCATCGAGTCGCCGTCCGTTTCGAGAACCCACACGGTGACGCGGCCATCCGGATAGCGGATCAGCGCATCACGGCTGACCACGAGGTCCCGCTTGCCGGTGTCGAGATTGACGGTGACGCGGGCCGACATGCCGGGAGCGATGGGAATGTCGTCGCGTTCGGGCAGCACGCGTAAAGTAAAAGTGCGGGCGTCGGGATCGCTCACCGGAATGAGCGCGCCGATCTTCGCCGGGATTTTCTCGCCGGGCAGCGAGTCGATCTCGACTGAGACATGCGCACCCTCGCGTAGCTGCGCGTAATGATCTTGGGGCACCGGCACGTCGATGCGGAAGTCATGCATGGACACCAGATCGAACACGGCGGTGCCGGGCTCGACCCATTGGCCGATCTCCACCATGCGCTTCGAGATGACGCCGTCATAAGGTGCGGGCAGCTTGTGGCGGGCGAGGATCGCTTTGCGGCGCTTCTGCTCCGCGATGAAGCTGTCATGGGTGGCGGTGTCGATCTCGACCTCCGCTTGTCCCGCCTCCACTGCGTTCTTCGGTCCGTATTCCCGCTTGGCCAGACTCTCGGCGATCAGCAGGCGGCGCTTGGCGTCGGCAAGCTCGGCCGCGGCCTGGGCGGTTCGGGCTTCGGCCTGCTTATAGGCGGCCTCTTCCAGTTCGGCATCGAGTTCCAGCAAGAGGTCCCCGCGCACGACCTGCGCGCCACTATCGAAATGAACGGCGCTGACCAGCCCTTCGACCGAGGTTGAGATATGCGAGGAGTGCGGGGACGTCACGGTGCCGGACAATTCCAGCCTGCGGATGACAGGGGCCTCGCGCACCACTTCCGTCTGCACCGGCGGGGTGGCGGGCGCGGAAATCGAGACATTGGGGGCGAGCCCAATCGCCAAGAACAGGCCAACGCACGCGCCCCATTTCGCTTGGGCTCGTCGCGGCGGGCGGGCGGCGCGTCTTACGCAGTCTGTGGTCAAATCCATCACGGGCCCTTCGACACCGGCCCCCTGTGTAGCTTGACGGGGCCGGCACCAATCTACGGAGAGAAAGCGTCTTGGGCTAGGTCCAGGGCGGACCTCCCGGGGAATTGAACGAGATGATCACTCTGTAATGTTAACGGCGGAAACTCGCCTGGGCGGTGTTGCTAGGCGCCTGCAAGCACGGCGACGGCGGCGAAGATCACGACAATGCCGGCGGCTTGCAATTTTGCCACCGGCTCCTTCAGAAATGCGCGGGCTAGAAGCACTGTGACGGCGCCGAAGGCCGAGGAAACCACGGTGGCGAGGGCCGCGTCGGGCAGGCTGCCTGCGGCGACGATCGTTCCGAGCGCCGCTACGTCGAGAACGCCCATCACCGCCAATACCGGCAGCCAACGGCCCGGTATTGCCGTCTTGCCGGGCTTCGCCAGAAAGACAATGCCGATGGCCCCGAGGCCAAAGCAGCGTGCGAGCCATACGGTTTGGACATCGCCGAATATGGGTGCAGCAGCTTGCCCGGCGGTGAGCGAGACGGCGAAGCAGACGCTAGCGAGAAGCGCGAGGCCAAGCACGATCTTGAGCTTGCCGGGGGGCAAGTGGCCCGAAGCCTCGTAGTGGCCGCCGCTCCGAGACACGAGGACGACGCCCACCATCACCGCCCCGATTGCGGCCCATTGGGTGAGGCTTGGCTGAGTGCCCTGCGCCACCGCGAAGATCATGGCCAAGGCGGGGTATGAGCCGGCGAGCGGGGCGACAATGGAGATCGGCCCGAGCGCCAGCGCGGAGAACAGCGTCAGAGTGGCAGCTGCGAAAACGATGCCGGTGACCGCGACAAGCCACAACGACGGCCACACGATTTCGATTGTGCCACCGTCGATGGCGAGCCAGACGCTGAGAACAACAAGCCCAGCGACGGTTACCGCGAATACGGTGGTAACGGCCCCCACGGCGCGCGATGGAAAGCGGGCGAGGAAGTCGTGTAAGCCCCAAGAGAGCGCCGCGATCAGACCGAGCAGGGCTGCGTTCATCGGAGAGCTGCGTGCATCGGCTTATGCCGCCTAAGGGCGGCTCGCCTTGACGAGATGGTCGCGCGCCGTTTCCAGATGCTCGGCCATGAGGGCCTGGGCAAGCTGGGCGTCGCGTACAAGCATCGCGTTGAGGATGGCGCGATGCTGGCGGCTATAAGTGGCGATCACGTCCGGCGTTAGAACTTCCTCTTTCATCGCGTCCCATTGGGCATGCAGCCGCACATGGTTGATCTGGCGGTAGACGCCAAGCAGTAGTGGGTTGGCCGACGCGCGTGCGATAAGAAGATGAAACTCGCCGTCCCACTTGGAGAAGAGATCCTTGTCACCGCTCGCAGCCTCCGCGTGGCCCAGCACGGCTTCCAAGTCGTCGAGGTCGCGTCCCGTGGCATGCAGGACCGCGAGCCGCGTGGTGAGAGGTTCGACTGCTTGACGCGCTTCGATGAGCTGCAGCGGGCTGAGCTCGTCCACCAGAGCGGAGGCGCGTCGTCCGGTGGTGTTGAGCGTGCCAACAAACGTGCCGCTGCCGAGCCGGCGCAACACCAAACCTTCCTTATCGAGCCTGTCCAGCGCGCGGTGTACGGTGCTGCGGGCAGCCTTGAACGTTGCCGCAAGCTGACGTTCGGGGGGCAACTGATCGCCCTCGCTGTAAGCGCCCATCTCGATGGCGCGCTTTAGATAGGTAGAGATGGCGGCGACGCCCGTCACTGGCTTGGCGATGCGCGCCAAGGCGGCTTGCGCTTCTCTATTGGGCTGATCGGTCAACGCGGTGCCTCCTTTTTAGGAGGCGACTCTAACGGACCACTTTAGGCTCGCAAACTATCAATTGGTTTGCGAATCGATTCGCTTCCTCGGCGAGCGTCCGGACCGACGCTTGGGAATGAGGCGCTTGCCGCCAATCTCGCGACGCGGCTCAAAGAGCTGGCGTCCATCTCCGATCAGAGCGGCGGGCGGGCAGTGCCGAGGATCAGCGGTCCACGCGCCCGCGATCTGCTGGCTAAGGGGCTCGCCATCGATCTCGATTCTCGCGTTTTTCCGGCAGGCAGCGCCGTGACCAGCACGATTTCGCATATGGGTGTGCAAGTCTGGCAGGCAGATGATCCACAGGGCTGCGACATCGCCATTTTCCGCAGCTTCTCGGAGAGTTTTTGGCGTTGGCTAACGGTATCGGCGGCTGAATATGGCTACGAAATTGTAGCCGCCAGCTAGGCGTTCGATGTGCTGGAACTGCTGATCGCCCGGATTTGAACCGCTCGATTGACGTTCCGTGCTATCGTCATTGGCAAATGTTCCCGCCATATCCGGGACAAATGGGCGTATGCCCCAGCGGCGCCGGCCAGCCGCAGGCAAGGCTAGAGCAGAGAGCATGGCCGTCGGCTCTCAGAGAGACGTCGTCATGATTCGTCATCTGATTGCCACGCTCGCATTGGGCCTCATTGCATTTGGCCCAGCCGCCGCTGAGCCCGAGGTTCAGGATAAGGCCGAGGCTAGAGACAAGGCCGATCCGTCGCAGCCGACAAGGATGGGTGCGGAGAAGGAGAAGCACGTTTACGTGCAGCTCATCGTCAAGGCGTGCCGTCGGGCGGAGACGCCGCTCCAACCCACCAACCAGGGTAAGAGTTACGATGACGAAAAGCCCATGACGGCTGAGGACCGCCGGTTGGCCATCACCGCATTGGGCTGCATTGACGTGCCGGTGCCTATGGAATTTCTCGCCGACGCCATGTCACCCAATGCGTGCATTGGCCGTGCCGGCTATATGGCTTCCATGCAGTTTCTTGAGCAGCGGCAGGATCTCGCTGGATTCCCGGCTGTTGGTGCATGGCAGTGCGTGGTCACAGATCACGAGGTGATCGGCGCGACGACGATGTAAACGCCGCGGCGCCTGATCTTGTGTTGGCGGTCGTCGTTTACATGCGCTTAAATTTGACGTTGGCGATCACGGCGCGCGTGATTTCGAGCACGACCATGTCGCCCACTTCGAGCCCACTAAAGCCGCTCACGCTCTGCGGAACCTGAATAGTCCGGGTCGTGTTGTTTTCGCCGGCAAACGTGATTGTGCGTTTGCGGCGGTTGATGGCGCTGATCGTGTCCGTGACTTCGATCGTCGTGAGGCTGCTGACGCCGCCGGACGGTGTCGTTTCGGTCCAGTTCTGCTCGGCGACGACCGGCGCATTCATGTTCATATCCGACGTCTCATTTTTGATGAACGCTTGACCGTCGGTGTTCGGCGGACCGTCGGCCTTTTGGATCGCCACGGCGACGTCTTGGGTGAACTGGATGGTCACCGTCTCCTTCAGCTTGATCTCTTTGATGTCTTTCACGTCGACGTCGATGATGCCCGCGACAACGTGGCCGTTAGGCCCGACAACCGTGATCAGGCGCTCGGGCACCTCGATGACTTCGACCGTACCCGTCATCGTAATGGTTCCGGACTCGTCCGAGATTTGCCTTTGCGCCTTTGCGTCGCCGATGAAGAGCGTCGCAACGCCTAATGCCAAAGCGCCTTTC
>DAOVDX010000063.1 GCA_030669345.1 Methyloceanibacter sp.
ATATGGCCAGCAATTTTATATCGGTTTGAGGGAGTTGACCTACACAATGAGCGATAGCGCGGCGGCAACGCACTCAGGCGCTGAGACGGTGAAGAGTTCGGCCGAGGATATCGTCCGGACAATCTCGCAAAGCGTCGACAATGGCGAGCGTTCAGACCAGCCCTACCTACACTGGGTCTTGAGGGACTGTTTCCCCGACGACACCATCGAAGACATGCTCAACCTTCCCTTCCCCGCGCCATCTCTCGAAGGCGTGTCGGGAAAGCGCGAGCTGCACAACAAAACGCGCCGGTATTTCGATGCCGAGAACCAGGAGGCCTTCCCCGTCTGCAAGGCGGTGGCCGAAGCCCTCCAGGACAAGCGCATCACCGACTTGGTCGCCAAAGCATTTGGCACCAGCCTTGAGGGCACTTATCTGCGCATCGAGTTTGCTCAGGACATCGATGGATTCTGGCTTGAGCCGCATACCGATCTCGGCGTGAAGTCCTTCTCTATGTTGCTCTATCTGTCGACGGACGAGAGCCACGAAAATCTCGGCACGGACATCTACGATGCCGACAAGAATCATATCGGGCGATCGCCTTTCGCCTCGAACGCGGCAATGATCTTCGTGCCGGGGAGCAACACCTATCACGGCTTCGAAAGACGCCCCATCAAGGGTGTGCGGAAGTCGCTGATCATCAACTTCGTGACCGATGAGTGGCGCGCCCGCGAACAGCTCGCCTTTCCGGAGGCGCCGATCGCCTGATCGCGTCTCGCCCAAGGAAGATTTGGATTCGAAATGGCCGGGCTCGTTCCGGCCATTTCATTTATGGTCACCCCGTACAAGCAATGACGGAGCGTCGCCAATGAGCAAAATCGCCTGGATCGGGCTCGGCGTGATCGGCTATCCCCTCGCCGGACACCTCAAAACCCACGGCCACGACGTGACCGTCTTCAATCGCACCCACGAGAAGGCGGAACGCTGGGTCGCCGAGTTTGGCGGCAACCTCGCCGCGACACCGGCTCTAGCGGCGGACGGTGCAGAGTTCGTCATCAGTTGCGTCCGCAAAGACGAAGATGTTCGCGAAGTGACCCTTGGGCCGAATGGTGCCTTCCATGCGCTTTCCAAGGGCGCGATCTTCGTCGACCACACCTCCGCCTCGGCCAATATTGCCCGGGAGCTACACGCGAGCGCTAGTGAGCGTGGCGCCGGCGCCCTCGATGCACCTGTGTCCGGCGGCCAGGCTGGTGCCGAAGGCGGCACGCTCACAGTCATGGTCGGCGGCGACGAGAGCGATTTCGCCAAAGCGAAACCTGTCATCGAGACCTATGCCCGCGCGGTCAATCTCATTGGCCCCTCGGGCGCGGGCCAGCTCACCAAGATGGTCAATCAGATCTGTATCGCGGGCCTGATCGAGGGGCTCGCCGAAGCCCTGCATTTCGCTAAATGCGCCGATCTCGATGTCGAGAAAGTCATCGACACCATCTCGAAAGGTGCGGCGCAGTCCTGGCAAATGGACAATCGCTGGCAGGCCATGATCGAAGACAAATTCGATTACGGCTTCGCCGTCGATTTGGTGCGCAAGGATTTGGCCATCTGCTTCGAAGAGGCACGCAGCAATGGCGCCAGCCTTCCCGTCACGGAACTCGTCGATCGATTCTATGGGGACGTGCAGGAGATGGGCGGCGGCCGGTGGGATACGTCGAGCCTGATCGCGCGGCTTGAGCGGAAGGTGCCTTAAGCGCGCTTCTCGTCGGCGGCGGCATATTCGAGCGGCAGCGCCGTGGTGAACTTGATCTGCTCCATGGCAAAGGCAGAGCTCACGTCGGACAGCTCAATCTTCGTGATCAACCGTTTGTAGAACGCATCATATTGCGCGATGTCGGGCATCACGACGCGAAGCAGATAATCCACCTTGCCGCTCATGCGGTAAAATTCGACCACTTCGGGAAAATCGTTCAGCGCTGCGTGAAAGCGCTCAAGCCACTCTTTTGTGTGATGGCTAGTAGCGATGGAGACGAACACCGTCACCCCGACATTGACCTTCTTGGGGTCAAGCAAGGCCACGCGGCGCTCAATGACACCCTGTTCCTCAAGCTTCTGGATGCGGCGCCAGCAGGGCGTTGTCGACAGGCCGATCAGCTTGCCGATCTCAGCCACGGGCAGCGTGCAGTCCTTCTGCAAGATATCGAGGATCTTGCGGTCCATGCGGTCGAGCATTGCCCTGGCCTAACAAAATTACTGAGGAAAATCCCTGCAAACAAGGAACAGAGTTCCAAGAACACGGTCTTCCACCGAAATTGATAGATTATTTTACTAAGCCTCGCAAGGCTAGAGCAACCGTCTGACCTCACACTGTAACACTGGAAGCAGCTTCGACCGGAACCAGGGGTTCTTCGTGAGCCAGGCATTATTGCGCCAGGAGGGATGGGGCAGCGGCAGGATGCGAGGGTGTCGCTTGGTCTTCAGATGCTCGCGCCAATGCAGCATCGTCTCCTGCAACGTCTTACCCTTCGTCTCGCCGAGAAAGAAGTCTTGCGTGTAAAGCCCCACGGCAAGCACGAGCTCAACTTGGAGCAAAGCGGCGAACAATTGGTCGTGCCACAGGGGCGCACATTCGCGCCGCGGTGGAAGATCGCCGCCCTTGGCGTCCTGTCCCGGAAAACAAAAACCCATGGGCACGATCGCAACGCGCGCCTCATCGTAAAACTCCTCCGACGTCACGCCCATCCACTCCCGCAAACGATCTCCCGAGCGGTCGGTGAAGGGCCTGCCGGACTCATGCACGCGCGTGCCCGGCGCTTGGCCGCAAACCACCAGCCGCGCGGTGCCGCTCACCTGCAGTACCGGCCGTGGCTCATGGGGCAGAGGTTTCCCGCGAGGGCTTTCAACGCAGACACGGCAGGCGCGGATGTCGGAAACAAGATCGCTCAGCCCAAGCCCAGGTGCGGGCGTCATAGGTCGAGGATCATGCCGTCCTCGGCGATCAGGTAACGGGAGGTGTCGACCTTGCCCCGTTTGGCGAGCATCGCTTCACCCATATGGGTCAGGAGTGTCCGCTTGGCGCCGAGCTTTTCGTAATTGGCATCGATCGTCATGTAGTCGAGATGGATGGGAAGCGTCATGTCGTACTGGAAGCATTCACTGATGAAGAGATCCGCATCGCGCGCCACGGCGAACAGCGTCTCGACCCAACCGGTATCTCCCGTGAAGGAGAGCACCTTGCCATCGACGTTGAATCGGAGCGCATAGGGCGGCGCACCGGAAGGATGCTTCACTTCAAACGGCGTGACTGTAACGCCGTTGAGTTCGAGCGGCTTCTGTTCTTCATACTCGACGAATGTGAGATCAAGTCCGCGCTCAATCGCGCACGTATTCGGATAGACCGCCTCGGCGAGCGTCGTGAACCGGGCCTCGATGCCCTTCGGACCCGCGACGGCCAGTGGCCGCGTGCGGTTGCTCGCATATTTGGCATCGATCATGAACCAGGGCAGGCCGCCGAAATGATCGCCGTGCAAATGACTGACGAACACCGTGTCGATGTCATTGGGGCTGATCCCAAGCCGGCGCATGCCAATGAGCGACGTGGCCCCACAGTCAATGAGGAACATCGAAGGCCCCGAACGGACGCAGAAAGAGGTCTGAAGACGGCCGCCCGCTCCGAAAGCATCCCCGCAGCCGATAATGGTCACTTGCATTGAGGCCCCCACCTTAAACCAGAGCGCGCCAACTTTTGCGAGCCTGTTGATGACAGATGGGGTGCGCCACCGCAGAGTCCAAGGTCCCCGCTACGGCGGCAAGAAAGTAAACGCGCCGTTAGGGATTTCCGCCGATAATTCCCGTTAAGCTTGAACTGGGGGATTGGGCCGGTTGCGCGCTAGCGCTATGCCATTGACCCTTCACGGCTTTTTTTCAGTAGCGTAGTCGCGGGTCGTATTTGTTATGTCAGGAGGCGCGTCAGCCGAGGCCCCGCGGGCCCATTTGGGATCGCTCGACAAGAGTAAGCGCCGCGCCAATCGCAGCGTCCAAGAAGCCCGCGAAAAGCTCACCGATAAGTCAGGCCACAAGCCGGGGTTCGAATACGAGCTCCTGATGATGTTCGTGAAGAACGAGCTATCGGCCGCTGTCACGACCCCGCTACTCGCGATCATTGTCGCCATCGGCGCCATGTTTTGGGCACCCGCCCAGGCGCTCCTGTTGTGGCTCTGCGCCATCTTCCTGGCCAAAGGCATCCTCGTCGCCCTTTGCCGGCAGTTTGCCAATGCCCCGCGCGACGACGCGACCACGCCCGTATGGCGCGCCAAGATTACCGCCGCCGAATTCCTTTACGGCGTGACCTGGGCAAGCGCGGCCTTCATCAGCCCGGAGACCCAAGGCGAAGCCGCGCACACTTTCATCTTTGCATCGCTCCTCGTCGTCATCTCAATGCGCATGCTGTTCGCCTCGACGGTGATGCCCATCGTCTATGCCGGTACGCTGCCCATGACGATCGCCATCGTCATCAGCTTCGCGCTTCTCGACAATCCATTCTATTGGGCGCTTGCCGCCATGGCGGTCGGCGTGCACATCTACTTCATCTGGCTGATGGACGGGTTCAACTCGACCGTCATGGCGATGCTCGAATATCGCGCCGAGAAGGACGCGCTGATCGCCGAGCTTGAGCAGTCAAAGTCGATCTCCGACGACGCACGTCTGTGCGCCGAGGAAGCCAACCTCGCCAAATCGCGTTTTCTCGCCACTATGAGTCACGAGTTGCGTACACCGCTTAACGCCATTCTCGGCTTTTCCGAGATCATGCACGCGGAGATTCTGGGGGCTCACGCCAACCCGACCTATAAAGAATACGCCAACGACATCCACCAGAGCGGCCAGCACCTGCTCAACCTCATCAACGAGGTTCTCGACATCAGCCGCATCGAGGCTGGCCGCTACGAACTCAACGAAGCGCCCATCGCGCTCGCCGATGTGGTCGAGGATTGTCAGCGCCTCATGCGGCTACGCGCCGAGAACAAAGCACTCAAGATCGTCGAGGCGTTCGATGAGAACCTGCCGCAGCTCTGGGCCGACGAGCGAGCCATCCGGCAGATCTGCCTCAACCTTCTGTCCAACGCCATCAAGTTCACGCCCTCCGGCGGCACGATCACGCTCACGATTGGACGCACGCTACACGGCGGCCAATATCTGAGCGTGAAGGACACAGGCCCCGGAATCCCCGACGAGGAAATTCCGCGCGTGCTGCGCAGCTTTGGCCAGGGGTCGCTTGCCCACGAGACGGCGGAAGGCGGCACCGGGCTCGGCCTTCCCATCAGTAAGGGGCTGACCGAACTGCATGACGGCGTCTTCGAGCTGAAAAGCAAGCTCCGCTATGGCGCCGAGGTCATCATCACCCTGCCCCGCAGCCGGGTCATGAAGGTCTTGCCACGACTGGCTGAGCCTAGCGATAAGCGGCAGACGGCGCCTCAAGTGCCTTGGCGCGAGGCGGAAGATAAGCGGGCCAGCTAGCGGCTCTTTTCAGGCCTCCGGCAAGCCGATTGCCCTGCTTCGCCAGAGCCCCTACATAGGTTCCGGGGTGCATACCCCTATCCCGCGAAGCTCTTGAACTGGCACCACTCTTGGAAACGCCTTGCGTCGATATTTGTCTACTCGATGGCCCATCAGGGCTCTGCATTGGCTGTGGCCGCAGCGGCGAGGAAATCGCGGCCTGGGCCGGCATGACGCCAGCCGAACGCCGTGCCATCATGGACATTCTGCCTGAGCGCTTGGAGCATCTGGAGCGCCAGAAGAAAGCGGAAGGTTCGCACGCGTGACCACCTGGCTCGCCCTCTTCATCCTCGCGCTCGGCGCCATGATGCTGGTGAGCGACGAAACCGGCATGATCGTGGGGCTCGACGCCACGACCTTCGGCTATATGGTCTTCTTCCTCGCGCTCCTCGTCTACGTCGCAGGTGGGCTCGTCACGCGATATGCGGGCGGCACGTCGGCCATGTTCCGCGACGCGGTGACCTGGCTCGCTCTCGGGCTCGGGCTCGTAACACTCTATGCCTACAAAGATGAACTTATGCCGATTGCCACGCGCGTCGTGGGCGAGCTTTTGCCCGGCACCGCCATGACCGTCGAGGAGAGTTCGAACGGGCTTACCGAAGTGCGCATCAGGCGGCGTCTAAACGGACATTTCACCGCCACCGTGAAGGTGAACGGCAAGGCGATCTCGATGATCGTCGACACTGGCGCATCGTCCATCGTGCTCCGTCCCGAAGACGCAAGGAAAGCCGGCATCGATCCTGACACGCTCACCTACCGAACGCCCGTGATGACAGCCAATGGGCGCACCGTGGCGGCACGCGTTTGGCTCGAAATGGTCTCGATCGGGACGCTGGACCGCACCAAGGTCGAGGCCCTCGTTGCGCAGCCCGGCTCACTGAGCCAAAGCCTGCTCGGTATGAGTTTCTTAAGCCGGCTCCGCTCCTATGAGTTTTCCGGCGATTTCCTGACCCTGCGGGGCTAAAGCCCATAAGAACGCCGGCTTCGGAGCGAGGCATTTTGCGTTCAGCCACAAAACATGCGCTGCGTGAAGCGATGCAGTGGGGCACGCTCGCCCTCGGCATCGTCGCCGCGGTCTATTTCTTTAACGACCTAAAGGCTGCGTTCACGCCCGCCAACCTCTCCCTATCGCGCGCCAACCTCGCCATGGGTAAGGCGGAGCGCGCGCCGGACTTCTCCGGCGAAGTGCGGCTGAGAGGAGATCGTCGCGGTCATTTCATCTTCAAAGGGGCTGTCGACGACCGCTCCCTGACATTCATGGCCGATACTGGCGCCAGCATCGTTGTGCTCACTTATGATGGTGCGAAACAGGCTGGCCTATCCCCGCATAATCTTGATTTCTCCGCCCACGCTCAGACCGCCAACGGCGTTGCCCGTGTCGCCCCCGTGACGCTCGACCGCGTACGCGTGGGGGATATTACGGTCCGGAACGTCCGCGCCGCCGTAGCCGAGAAAGGCATGCTGAGCACCAATCTTCTCGGCATGAGTTTTCTAGGCCGCCTCAAGAGTTTCCATATCCAAGACGGCGAGCTGGTCCTTATCCAATAGTGCCTCTTTGGCGCCAGCCCGGCACATTTCGATTTGCTGCTTTCGGCGGAACTCTGCTACCCCTCTGAGCCGCCAATCACCCAGCGAACCGCGCCTATTCAGGGGGAAGTATGTTTCCAAAACCGCGCCAAGACCTCGTTCCCAACACCGCCGAGTTCGAGCGCCTGCCCCTCATCAAGGTGACCGGGTTCCGCGAATACGATGCGCGCTGGCTCTATCCCCAAGAAATCAATCTGCTCGGCATGGAGGCGGTTGGGCTTGGTCTCACCACGTTGATGCACGAGCGCGGCGTGCCGCTGCGCATCGTAGTCGGGCACGACTTCCGCTCTTACTCAATGGCGATCAAGGCGGCACTGACTACGGGCCTGCTCGCCAGCGGCGCCGAAGTGCACGACATTGGCCTGGCGCTTTCGCCCATGGCGTATTTCGCGCAGTTCGATCTCGACGTCATGGCCGTGGCCATGGTCACCGCCAGTCACAACGATAACGGCTGGACGGGTATCAAGATGGGCATGGAGAGGCCTCTCACCTTCTCGCCCGAGGATATGACCGCGCTGAAAAACATCGTGATGAACGCGAAGTTCGCGCCCTATCACGAGGGCGCCAAATATATCTACGTCCCGGACATGGCCGACCGTTACATGGCCGACTTGCTCGACCGCCCCAAGCTGGGCCGCAAGCTGAAAGTGGTGGTCTCATGCGGCAACGGTACGGCCGGTGCGTTCGCGCCGGAAGTGCTTGCCAATATTGGCTGCGACATCATCCCGCTCAATTGCGAGCTCGACCATTCCTTCCCGGCGCATAACCCGAACCCCGAAGATTTCGCCATGCTGAATGCCACACGCGATGCCGTGCTTGAGCACAAGGCGGATCTCGGGTTGATCTTCGACGGCGACGGTGATCGCTGCGGCGTCGTGGATAATACCGGCGAGGCCATCTATGCCGACAAGGTCGGCGTCATGCTCGCCCGCGATATCGCCAAGCTGAACCCAAACGCGCATTTCGTCGCCGACGTAAAGTCCACCGGCCTGTTCCAAACCGACCCGGTGCTGAAAGAGCACGGCGCCAAGACGGTCCTATGGAAGACGGGGCATTCCTATATCAAGCGCTATAGCCACGAGACCGGCGCGCTGGTCGGCTTCGAGAAATCGGGGCACTTCTTCTTCAACCCGCCTCTCGGCCGGGGCTATGACGACGGTTTGGTCTCCGCCCTCGCCGTTCTCGACATGCTTGGCCGCAGTCCCGACAAGACTCTCGCCGAACTCAAAGACGCGCTGCCGCGCACATGGCAATCGCCCACCATGTCGCCCCATTGCGCTGACGAGGTAAAATACGACGTCGTCGACCGCGTGGTGAAACACTTTGACGGAATCGCGGCGGAAGGCGGCAAGCTCGCCGGGCAGAGCATTCGCGAGCTGATCACCGTCAACGGCATCAGAATCGTGCTTGAAGACGGCACGTGGGGGCTGGTGCGCGCATCGTCCAACAAGCCGGAGCTGGTGGTCGTGGTGGAGAGCCCGACTTCGGAGGCAAACATGCGCGCCATCTTCGCCGAGATTGATTCCGAACTCGCGAAGTACAAGGAAGTCGGCGAGTACAACCAGAAAATCTAGGGCGCTTCCTGTGCGGCTGAACGCAACAGAACCGTCAGATCTCTGTTACAAATCTGCAATCCGATTCTGTTCCCTTCGCGCTTGTGATGATCGACTTCGATTATACAAGCGTCGTCTTTACAGCAGGCCTCGTCGTCGGGCTGACGCTCAACGCCCTGCTGCTTCGCACCCTTCTTGCGCCGCCCTTCCGCATCTGGCCGACGCCAGAGCCGGAAAGCTGGCAGAGCCTCACCTTCTGGGGATTATTTCGCGGCGGCATGGTACTCACCTTCGTCGTCGCGATATTGGATTGGAATAGCGCGGGCCTAATCGACTGGAGTCGATTCATTATCGGCGCGCCGCTATTCCTTATTGGCTACGGCATCACCGTGTTCGGCTATTTCAACCTCGGCCTCGGCAATACCTATTGCGGGCCGACGGGCTGGTGAGCCATGGCCCTTATCGCTTCAGCCGCAACCCGCAATACGCCTCGTCGATTCTGGGCCTTATTGGCCTCGTCATCTGCGCCGACTCATGGTTCGCTCTGCCGTTGGCTGTCTTGATGAGTTGCGTCTATGTGTGGATGGCGCTCGTCGAGGAGGTTTGGCTCGACCGGCATTACGGCGCCTCCTACACGAAATGTCGTGAGCGCACCGCGCGCTTCTTCGACATGTCCGGACTCGTCCTTGCCGTGCTCGAGAAGAAGCAACCCTCGCGCCACACCAACTAACGCCTGACGCTATTCGGCCGCGACGACCTGGTGAGTGTTGCCCTTAACGATGCCGTGCGCCTGCTCCAGCACCGCAAGTCCGGCCCCATCCAAATGCGCGTTCTCGGCGAGGTGGCGACGAAAGGCTCGCGCCCGTGGCTGTCCATGGAACAGCCCGAGAATATGGCGGGTCATGGAATTGAGCCGCACCCCGCGGGCAAGCTCGAGCTCCATATAAGGCTTGAACGCGTCGAGCACCTGATCCCGCGTCGGCGCGGGCGCATCGACCCCGTACAGCGCCCGATCCACCTCGGCGAGGAGATAAGGATCGGCATAGGCCGCACGGCCCAACATCACACCATCGGTAAGCTCAAGATGCGGCTGTGCCTCAACCAAAGACGCGATACCGCCATTGATGACGATCTCCAGATCCGGCCGGCGCGCCTTCAAACAATGAACGCGGTCGTGATCGAGCGGCGGCACGTCCCGGTTCTGCTTGGGGCTCAAACCCTGCAGCCAAGCCTTGCGCGCATGAACGATGAAAGTGGTGCAGCCGGCCTTAGCCACCTCGTCGATGAAGCGATCCAGACTCTCTTCGGCGTCCTGGTCGTCGATGCCAATGCGGCACTTTACGGTGACAGGCACGGAAGCGGCGGCACCCATGGCCGCCACGCAAGTCGCAACAAGCGCGGGCTCCGCCATGAGACAAGCGCCGAAGCGTCCCGACTGCACGCGGTCCGACGGACAGCCAATATTGAGATTGATCTCAGCATAGCCCCAGTCCGCACCGATGCGCGAAGCCTCGGCGAGCTTCTCGGGATCGCTACCGCCGAGCTGAAGTCCGACCGCCTGCTCAGCGGGATCAAAACCCAGCACGCGTGTCCGATCGCCATAGAGCACGGCCTCAGCCGTCACCATTTCGGTATAGAGAAACGCACGGCGAGAAATGAGCCGCAGGAAGCTACGGCAGTGGCGGTCGGTCCACTCCATCATGGGCGCGACGCAAAAGCGGTGGGAGTCTGGTTTCAAAGGCTTAGGCTCTCAACGGGACTCGGTTTCTGAACATGGCGTTGGGACGAAAAGCCCGCAAGACACGCACCCTAACGGTGTTCCTCGCCCCACTCATAGAGCGCCTTTAGCACGGGGCCGAGCGCCTGCCCCTTGTCGGTGAGAAGGTATTCGTAGCGGGGCGGATGGTTCTGATAGAGCCGCGTCGTGATCACGCCTTGGGCCTCTAGCGTCTTGAGCCGCGCCGACAGCGTATTCGGGGCGATGCCACGCAGCCCCGCCTCGAAGGTCTGGAAGCGCTGAGGGCCCTTGCGGAACAGATCGCGCAGGATCAGCAGCGACCATTTCTCGCCGACCACA
>DAOVDX010000102.1 GCA_030669345.1 Methyloceanibacter sp.
ACGCGTGAGCGCCGCCGCCTTGCTTGTAATACTGGCGCTGGTGCTGTGTCTGGGGCCTGCTCCGGCGCTCGTCGCCAGGCTACTGGTTACGGCGGCGGTCGCCCTCAGGGCCTGGCTAAGCGACCGGGAGATCGGTGGGCAAACCGGTGACGTCCTTGGCGCGGTTGAGCAGGTGAGCGAGATCCTGATCCTGCTGGTCGCCGCGGCGATGCTCTAGAATTATGGTGACCGAAACAATAAGGCGGCGCTAACCGGACAGAAACGGGACGCTGCTAGCTTTCGCGAAATGAAAGTCTCGATAGACTTCACCCCAGGGAGTTGGATCATGCGTCTTGCCATTACCCTCTCGCTTTTCGCGCGCCGCGCTTCTGCTCGCGCCAGGCAACGCCACAGCGGCGCCTTTTGCCTTATCCAATCACGCGGCCGCCACAAAGGCGCTTAGCGAACCAGCCGTTGAGCAGGTAGCCCGCCGGTCTACCAAGACCCGCAAATACGCCTCCAAGCGCCGTTGCGCCGGAAAGTGCAAAAAGCGGCCTTGATACCCCTACCAGTATCGCTACTGGAAATTCTATTTCCCGTTTGGCGGCCCGTTCTTTTAGGTGCGGGCGCCGGCGTACTGGTTTTCTCAACAAGGCTAAGATAGACTCCGAAGTGCCGGGGGACGTTGGCGTTTTAGGAGCTCAACATGCGTCCCATCTCACTTGCCGCCATGGTGGTTATCTCGGGCTTCGCGTTCGGCGCGGGCCCGGCCAATGCCGCCCCACTTCCCAAGCTCGATGCCGTCAGTGGCCAAGCCACAACGGTTGAGGCCGTCGGCTATTACCGTCGCCGGGGTTATCGCGCTTATCGGCGTCCCTATTATGCGCCCCGCCGCTATTACGGCTATCCCAGGCCATATTGCCGAGGCTACGCGTATCGGCCTTACTATAGGCCCTTCGCGCGACCGTATTACCGGCCCTATTACGGTCGCCGCTACTGGTAGTGGCCCTTGCCAATCTGGTTCAGGACCCGCGGCTCATTATGCGTCGCCGGTCCTGCTTCCTTTTTTCTCAAAGCACAAAACAGGGGTGACGGTGCGACTGCCCGTTGTGGCAGAGTGCGCCGGTGACCGCTCCCATTGATCCCATATCTGCCCGCGCGCTTGAGCTTGCGCGCGATGCCCTGTCCCGCCTAGGGGCGCCTGCCGCCGTGCCCGGCCGGTTGCTTGTGGTCGATGTGGAACGGCAGACCGCGACTTGGCTCGAAGACGGGCGCACCAGCGCGAACTGGCCCGTCTCGACCGCGCTGAATGGCATCGGCGGTGAAGAGAACTCCTTCAAGACGCCACCCGGCTGGCATCGCATCGCGCGGCGGATCGGCGAGGGCGCGGAGCCCGGCACCGTGTTCGTGTCGCGCGAGCCGACGGGCGAGACCTGGAGCGGGGATTGCGACAGCAACGATCCGATCCTGACGCGCATCCTCACCCTCGATGGGCTGGAGGATGGGGTCAATCGCGGACCGGGGCACGACACGCTTGAGCGCTATATCTATCTCCATGGCACCAACCGGGAGGACTTGATTGGCCGGGCCGTGTCACATGGCTGCGTGCGCCTATCGAACGCGGACGTGCGCGCACTCTTCGACCGCGTTCGCGAGGGCGACATGGTGCTGATCGTGCCTCCTGCGCCTTCCGCCATCCCCGATGCGAAAGGCGACAACCGCTTTCACTATGCCGGGCTCGGTGGTTCCGGCATGAGCGCCATCGCCCAGTTTCAAGCGATGACCGGCGGGCGGGTGAGCGGCAGCGACCGCGCCTTCGACAACGGCGAACGAGTGAGCCTCCGCGCACAATTCGAAGAGCTCGGCATCGCGGTGATGCCCCAAGACGGTAGCGGCATTCGTGACGACTGCGCGGCACTTGTTGTCTCAACCGCGGTCGAAGAAAAAGTGCCAGACTTCGCCGCCGCGAAAGCCAAGGACGTTCCCATCGTCCACCGCTCGGAGATGCTGGCCCATTTCGTGGCACAAAGCCGCTCCATCGCCGTGACCGGAACCAGTGGCAAGTCGACAGTGGCCGGAATGATTTTTGAAATTCTACGCGGCGCGGGCCGCGACCCGTCCGTCATCACCGGCGGCGATCTGCCTCTCCTGCAGACCCAAGGTTTGCCGGGCAACGCGTTTGCCGGAGACTCCGATCTTCTCGTGGTGGAGGCTGACGAGAGCGATGGCTCCTTGGTGCGCTACTCGCCCGCCATTGGCGTGATCCTCAATCTCCAACGCGACCACAAAGAGATGGACGAGGTGGCAACGATGTTCGCCACGTTGCGCGCACGCTCACGCGAGGCTTTGGTCGTCGGCGATCAGGAAAATCTCGATCAGTTCGCCGGCGGTGCATTGCGCTTCGGTCTCACCGATCTCGCCGATATACGCGGCGAGGACGTCGAGCTTGGCGCCGAGTCCAGCCGCTTCCGCGTGCAGGACACAACATTCGCGCTGCCCGTTCCCGGCGAACATAATGTTGCCAACGCGCTGGCGGCCATCGCCACGGCCCACGCCCTCGGCGTTCCGCTGGCTGAAATGGCGGAACCTCTATCGAATTTTTCCGGTATCGGCCGCCGCTTCCAAACTGTCGGAAAGGCCCGTGGCGTCGAGGTGGTGGATGACTTTGCCCATAATGCCGAGAAGATCGCCGCGGCGATCCGCACCGGGCATTTGCGGGCCAAGCGCGTGCTGGCGATCTATCAGCCACACGGCTACGTACCGACACGCTTCTTGCGCCAAGACCTCATCACGACCTTCGCCCACGAGCTCACGTCAGAGGATCGCTTATGGATGCTCGAAGTGTTTTACGCAGGCGGCACGGCCACGCGCGACTTCTCAGCTGCCGGCATCGTGGATGAGATCAAGGACCAGGGCACGCGCGCGGAATTTGCACCCTCGCGGGAATGGCTCATAGACCGCATTGCCGAGGAAGCAAGGGAAGGCGATCTCGTATTGATGATGGGCGCTCGCGACCCGTCGCTCACGGCGTTCGCGCGCGACATTCTCGCTAAGCTCGACGCCTGAGCCAGCCTCACGTCAGTTACCGAAAAGCCCCGAAACAAGACCGCCTAAGCCGCCGCCGCTCTGCCGGCCTGATCGCCCCTGATTGCGCGCGTTTGCCTCAGCGATCACCGGGGCTGCCGGGGCTTTAAATTTGACCGGCCTATCAAACAGTTTCGGCGCCATGCGGCCATCGAGACCATAGATGTCGGCGAAGGTTTGCAAGCGGCCGTCATCACCAACAGTCAGGGTGAAATAGGTGAGATGCACGGGCACCGGCCGGCGAAGCGCAATCGCCTTGTTTTCACCCCGTGCCACCAAGTCATCGACCTGCCGGGCGGTCCAGCCTTTGTCCTCGGAAAGCAGCAGGATCGCGAGACGACTCGGCTGATTCACACGAATGCAGCCATGGCTGAACGTGCGCACCCTCTCGCTAAACAGGCCGCGCTGCGGCGTGTCGTGCATGTAGATGGCGTGCTTGTTGGGAAAGTTGAACTTGAACTTGCCGAGCACATTGGCGGGACCGGACGGCTGGGTAAACGTGTATCTGTGGATATTGACCTTGGTCCAATCCACTTTGTCCGGATCAATCGTCTTTCCCTCATAGCTCACCCGAATTTTATGATGCCGCAGGATCGCCGTGTTGGACTGGCCGAAGAAGGTCTTCGGCTTCTGTAGATTTGGCGCGATATCCTCCTTCAGGATCGTCGGCGGCAGCGTCCAATCCGGATGAACGACGATGTTGCGCATGGATGCGGAAAAGAACGGCGTTGCGTATTTGAGCTGACCGACAATGGTCCGCTCCTCATAGATGTTTTTGCCGTTCTTCATGACGCGGGTGTTGAACTCCGGCACGTTGTTCCAGACGTGAAGGGAGCCAAGCTGCCTCGGCATCCAGCGCCACCGTTCCATGTTGATGGCGATATGCTGAGTGTCCCGCGTGTTGTTGCTGGCGCGCGCTTTGACCAGCGCAGCCTGCAGACGCTTGAACTGTTCATGCGGCGGATGGAGCGACGTAAGGGTGTCACTCGGCGCTTCGGCCGCAGCAAGGTCGGTGAGCACGGTTTTCGGATCGCGCAAGCTTGGCCTCTGATCGAATAGCTTGCTGACCCGGCTCGGCGTTAGACGGCCCCCTTGAGCGAAGCGCGCATATTTCAGAATGGCCATGTCGAGTTTGAGCTCGGTGGCGGCTTGCTCCTCCGGCGTGCTGGGCCGGTCCTCGGCATTCGGCAGGTCGAAGGCGCGAGCGTCGAGCCCCCAATCACCGGCCTTGCCGATCTCGCCGATGATCGCCTGGGCACTCGTCGAAAATCCGGTGTCGGTGATCCATACTGGCGCGTCTTCACGCGTCTCGTAGAAACTCTCCAAGGCTTTGACAGCGCCCGGACGGACGCTTTTGCGGAAACTGGGATCGGCGAGCGTGACGCGGATCGCCGCAACCACTGGATGGGCGGGAGGCTCTACGACTTCCGGAATGGTCTCGACGAGCGTCTCTGTTTCATCGTCGCTCGATGTGGCTTCCGGGGCATCGTCTGAGCTGACCTCCACATCTGCCTCTGACGCTGCCGTCTCCTCAGCCGTTGCATCATCGGGTGGCAACACTTCGATCACAACGGTCGCGTCGTGGGATGGCGCCTCGATGACCTCTGTCGTTTCGTCGGCTTGCTCCGCCTCCTCTGGCTCGCTCGTCTGCTCAGTCTCGGGCGCTAGCGCCTCGGCAGACACCGCCTCCACCGCATCAAAGGGATCCTCGGGCGGCGAGAGGTCCGTCACCACTATCGGCTGTTCCATGTCTGCCTGCTGTTCCGCGACTGTCGGCTGTTCCACAGGCTCGTTCGACGCTTCCTCGGTGGCGTCGTCGGGCTCCTCGGGGTCATCCGTGTCGCTCGCCTGCTCGGTCTCGGGCGCTAGCGCCTCGGCAGACTTCGTCTCAACCGCCTCAAAGGGATCCGGCGGCGGCAAGAGGTTCGTCACCACTATCGGCTCGTCCGCCTGGCCCTCGGCCATCGTTGCCGCTTCGCCGTACGACTCTGCGGCTTCGGACACTGGGCGAATCGGGTTCCGCACAGGCATGGCTGGCCGGAAATACCGTCTGACCTTTTTCTTGACCACCTTGGGCGCGGTGCCGAATTCGGGCACGCCAATCGGCCCCGCCAACGCTGCCCCTGAAGGTAGCAACGCAAACAGCACCGCTACAATCATAGCGTGCAGGCCTAAAACTGGCGGTCGTCCGCCCATCCCCTGGTCCCCTTAATCCCCCAAAATAAAGCAGGGGGTCGCCAACAGCCACCCTGTAAACACCGACAATTTCGCGGGTGCCTGAAATATATCGGCTGATCGGGGCGCTTCCAGGGCTATTTGCGAGTTAACTGGCATTGGGAGCCTCCCGCAGGCGCCTGGAGAGCACAAGGCTTTTCCCGTGCTGTTATGAAGTGAACTCGTCACGTGGCTTCGCTACGGTGGATATTATAGTTCTGACTTACGTCAGGATTTGGGTCAGAGGGAGACGGTAGGGGAAATGGCTGAAGCAGGAACGCCACTCACCAAATCCACGATCCTCGGCATGATCGCCATGGGCGTCGCCGTGATTGTGGTCGCCAACGACTTCACGGCGCTCTCCGTTGCCATCCCCAGGATCGAGAAGACCTTCCACACGAGCGTCAACACCGCTCAATGGGTGATCAACGGTTACGCCATGGTGTTTGGCGTGGCCATCGTCACCGGCGGCCGGCTCGCCGACATGTTTGGGCGCCGGCGCATCTTCTTCATCGGAGCAGCCATCTTCGCCGGGTTCTCGGTGCTCGGCGGTTTCGCGCCGAATATCTGGCTTCTCTTGGCCGCCCGTTTCACCATGGGGATTGGCGGCGCGCTGATGTGGCCCGCCATTCTCGGCATGACCTTTAGTCTGTTGCCGGCGGACAAGGCCGGGCTCGCAGGGGGGCTCGTCCTCGGCGCTGCGGGTTTCGGCAATGCTATGGGCCCGCTGCTCGGCGGCGTGCTGACCGACACGATCGGCTGGCGCTGGATTTTCTTTCTTAATCTGCCCATCGCCATCGTGGCGATCATCGTCACCTATTTTGTCGTGCCGAAGGACGAAGACCGGAAGGACCACGATGGGATCGACTATCTCGGCACGGGCGTCCTCACGGTCGGCATATTCTCTCTGCTGCTCGCGCTCGACCTCGGCACGCGCTTAGGCTGGACCGAACCGCTGATCATCGGCCTCTTCGCCTTATCGGCCATCGCGCTGGCCAAGTTCTTCTTTGTCGAACGCCGGGCTGGCGACCGCGCGCTTATCCCTCTCGGGGTGATGAGTAATCGGGGCTTTGCTGCAGCCGGGATTTCCACTTTGTTGATGTCGGCCATCTTCTTCGCCGCGCTGCTCTATCTGCCCCAGTTCATGTCCAAGGTGCTCGGGTTCCGCGCGATCGAATCCGGGGCTGGACTATTGCCCATGATGGGCACGTTCGCGGTGACGTCCTTCGTCGCCGGCCGTCTCTACGGTCGGATCGATCCGAAGATCAGCGTCACCGGCGGCGCGGTGTTGCTTGCCGCAGGCATGTTCCTGCTTTCGAGGATCAGTGCCTCGACGACCTATGATGATTTGATCTTCGGCATGGTCATGCTCGGCATCGGCGTCGGCCTATTTTACTCATCGGTCACCACGGCGGCTATCACCTCGCTCGACCCCGCTCAGGCGAGCCTCGCCGGCGCCATTGTCTACATGTTCCAGATCGCTGGAGGCTCGATCGGCCTCGGCCTCAACACCGCGATTGTACTCAGTGCGTCGTCCATGGCCGAGGGCATCCACTATGCCTTCCTGGTCGATGGCGGGCTGGCAGTGGCCGGCGCGATTCTGGCACTGCTCTTCGTCGGAGGCACTCTCGACAAGGACCGCCTGAAGGCCGCCTTGCCCCATCGGCATCGCGCGCATGGTTAGGGCCAATATCGCCTAAGACATTTCCGATTCGTCGATGTGGAAAAAGTGGTGCCGCAGAAGGGATTCGAACCCCTGACCCCCGCATTACGAATGCGATGCTCTACCAACTGAGCTACTGCGGCTATCTTACAGGCGACCTGCAACCGGCTTGCAACCGGCTTGGTGAAAAATGACTCCGGAAGCCTGGATTTTCAACTCTCCCCGAGCCTTTCGGTCACGACGATTTACTGCTTACGAATGCGATGCTCTACCAACTGAGCTA
>DAOVDX010000017.1 GCA_030669345.1 Methyloceanibacter sp.
CAGCTGGTGCTCGTCGATCGCAGTCATTTGTGGAAGGGCAAGCCGGTTAAGGCGCTCACCGAGGGACTGTCGAAGACCGGTGGCCGTAACAACCAGGGTCGCATCTCCATGTGGCATCGCGGTGGAGGGCACAAGCGCTCCTATCGCATGGTGGATTTCAAGCGTGGCAAGCGCGGCGTGCCGGCGATTGTTGAGCGGCTCGAATACGATCCGAACCGCACGGCGTTCATTGCCCTGATCAAATACGAGGACGGCGAGCTGTCCTATATTTTGGCGCCGCAGCGTTTGGCGCCGGGCGACACGGTGATTGCTGACGAGACCGCAGACGTGAAGCCGGGCAACGCCATGCCGCTCGCTTCCATGCCGATCGGTACCATCGTCCACAATGTGGAGATGAAGCCAGGCAAAGGCGGGCAGATTGCACGCGCGGCAGGCACTTATGTTCAGCTCGTGGGCCGCGATGGCGGCTATGCGATTTTGAGACTCAATTCGGGCGAGACGCGCATGGTGTCGGCGGAATGCATGGCAACCGTCGGCGCGGTGTCCAACCCGGACAATTCCAATGTGTCGTTCGGCAAGGCTGGACGCATGCGGTGGAAGGGGCGCAAACCTGTGGTTCGTGGTGTGGCCATGAACCCGATTGACCATCCCCATGGTGGTGGTGAAGGTCGTACCTCTGGTGGCCGGCATCCGGTTACGCCCTGGGGTAAGTCGACCAAGGGTAAGCGCACGCGCAGTACCAAGGTGTCGAATAAGTTCATTCTGCGCAGCCGCCATCAGAAGAAGAAGGGATAACGCACGTGTCACGCTCGATCTGGAAAGGGCCGTTCGTCGACGGCTATATCTTGAAGAAGGCGGAGAAGGCACGCATCAGCGGGTCCAACGCCATCATTAAGATGTGGTCGCGCCGTTCGACTATCCTGCCGCAGTTCGTGGGGCTGACCTTCGGCGTCCATAACGGCCAGAAGCACGTTCCCGTGCTCGTGACCGAGGACATGGTGGGGCACAAGTTCGGAGAGTTTTCGCCGACGCGCACGTTCCACGGCCATATCGCCGACCGTAAGGCCAAGAGGACGAAGTAATGGGTAAGCAGGAACGCGAGCGCACGCTCAAAGACAACGAAGCGAAGGCCGTGGTTCGGCTCATTCGCGTGAGCCCGCAGAAGCTCAATCTTCTCGCCCAGCTTATTCGCGGCAAGAAGGTCGATCGCGCGCTCGCCGATCTTACGTTTTCGCGTAAGCGGATCGCCAAGGACGTGAAGAAGATTTTGGAGTCGGCCATTGCCAACGCCGAGAATAATCATGGCCTGGATGTCGATGCCCTCGTCGTGGCAGAGGCCTATGTGGGCAAGAATTTGGTGTTGAAGCGGCTTCGCACACGAGCGCGTGGTCGGTCCGCTCGCATCTTGAAGCCATTTGCGCAGATGACCGTGATCGTGCGCCAAGTTGAGGAGCCCGCCTGATGGGACATAAGGTCAATCCGATCGGGTTTAGGCTCGGCATTAACCGCACTTGGGATTCGCGCTGGTATGCTTCAGGCGCTGAGTACGCCACGCTGCTGCAAGAAGACTTGAAGATGCGCGATCACATTTTGAATTCGCGCAAGCAGGCTGGTATCTCCAAGGTCGTTATCGAGCGTCCACATAAGAAGTGTCGCGTGTCGGTGTACACCGCGCGTCCTGGCATTCTCATCGGCAAGAAGGGCGCTGACATCGAGAAGCTCCGCGGCGAGCTCGCCGGCATCACTGACTCCGATGTGCATTTGAATATCGTCGAGGTGCGTAAGCCCGAAGTTGACGCCAAGTTGGTGGCCGAGGGTATCGCGCAGCAGCTTGAGCGCCGGATTGCATTCCGCCGCGCCATGAAGCGCGCCGTTCAGTCGGCGATGCGCATGGGCGCGCTTGGTATCCGCATCAATTGCGGCGGCCGTCTTGGCGGCTCTGAAATTGCGCGCATGGAGTGGTACCGCGAGGGGCGGGTGCCGTTGCACACGCTGCGCGCCAATATCGATTACGGCACGGCGCTTGGGCGCACGGCTTACGGAATCATCGGCATCAAGGTTTGGATCTTCAAGGGCGAGATCATGGAGCACGATCCCATGGCCCAAGAGAACCGGGCGATTGAGGCCCAAGAAGGTGGACGTTCAGGCGGCGGCGGTCGTCGCGACTCCGCGCAACGCTAAGGGACGAGGCTAAGGCTTAAAGTTATGCTGCAATCGAAACGTACAAAGTTCCGCAAGGCCCATAAGGGACGCATCAAAGGCGTCGCTAAGGGTGCGTCTGCGCTCAATTTCGGCACGTACGGGCTGAAGGCGCAGGAGCCGGCCCGTATCACGGCGCGGCAGATCGAAGCCGCGCGGCGCGCCATGACCCGTCAGATGAAGCACGCGGGCCGTGTTTGGATCAGGCTGTTCCCGGATGTGCCGGTGTCGAAGAAGCCGACCGAAGTGCGCATGGGTAAGGGTAAGGGTACCCCGGAATTTTGGGTCGCCAGGGTCAAGCCTGGTCGCATCATGTTTGAAATCGACGGTGTGGGCGAGACGGTCGCCCGCGAGGCGCTACGGCTTGCTGCCGCCAAGTTGCCGATCAAGACGCGCGTTATTGCGCGCATCGAGGGCTAGGCGATGAAGGGAAGTCAGGCACATGATTTGACGGTTGATCAGCTCAACGACGAGCTGGTTAAGCTGAAGAAAGAGCAGTTCAACCTACGCTTCCAGGCGGCCTCCGGGCAGCTTGAGAACACGGCGCGGGTGAGACAGATCAGGCGCGATATTGCGCGCATTAAGACAGTCGCGCAGACGAAGAGCGCGACGGCGAAGGCATAAGGGTCAGATACGATGCCGAAACGAGTATTGCCTGGGGTCGTGGTGAGCGACAAGAACGACAAGACCATCGTGGTCAAGGTCGAGCGCCGCTTCACGCATCCCCTGTTCAAGAAGGTGGTGCGCCGGACCAAGAACTATCACGCCCATGACGAGAACAACGAGTTCAAGGTGGGTGAGAAGGTCTGGATCGAAGAATGTGCACCGATCTCTCGGCACAAGCGTTGGGTGGTGCTGCCGCGCGAGCAGGCAGCAGTTTAGGAAATTGACGTACAGGCCCGAAGCCGGGCCTGAGCAAGGGCGAATGCCATGATTCAGATGCAGACCAATCTAGACGTTGCCGACAACTCGGGTGCAAAACGCGTGCAATGCATCAAGGTGCTCGGCGGCTCGAAGCGGAAATACGCTTCGATCGGCGATACCGTCGTGGTCAGCGTCAAGGAGGCGATCCCACGTGGTCGCGTCAAGAAGGGTCAGGTCATGAAGGCCGTGATCGTGCGCACCGCTTCGGGTGTACGCCGTCCCGATGGCTCGCTCATTCGTTTTGATCGCAACGCTGCGGTCCTGGTCAATCCGCAAGGCGAACCGATCGGTACGCGCATCTTTGGCCCAGTGACCCGTGAACTCAGAGCTAAGAAGCACATGAAGATCGTGTCGCTCGCACCGGAGGTGCTCTGATGCCGAGGGTGAAAATCAAGAAGGGCGACCACGTCGTGGTGCTCACTGGCAAGGACAAGGGTAAGCATGGCGAAGTGCTGAAGGTGATGCCTTCGGAGAATCGCGCCATCGTCCAGGGTGTTGCAATGGTGCGCCGTCATCAGCGTCAGACCACGGCGCAAGAAGGCGGCATTATCACCAAGGAAGCCCCGGTGAATATTTCGAACATCGCGCTTGAGGACCCCAAAGACGGGAAGCCAACGCGCGTCGGTTACAAGTTTCTAAAGGACGGACGCAAGGTGCGCTTTGCCAGGCGTTCGGGTGAGGTCATCGATGCCTGAGCAGGCTTACATTCCGCGGCTCAAGACGCAGTATCTAGGCGTGATCAAGGGCGAGCTCACGAAAGAGTTCGGCTACAAGAACGTCATGCAGGTGCCGCAGCTCGACAAAGTCGTGCTCAACATGGGTATCGGCGAGGCTGTCGCCGATTCGAAAAAAGTGCAGTCAGCGGCTGCCGATCTTACGCTGATCGCCGGTCAAAAGCCGGTCATCACCAAGGCTCGGAAGTCCATCGCGACCTTCAAGCTGCGTGAGGGCATGCCCGTGGGCGTCAAGGTCACGCTGCGCAAGAACCGGATGTATGAGTTCCTCGACCGGCTGGTGAATATAGCACTGCCGCGCGTTCGGGATTTCCGTGGGCTCAATGAGAAGAGCTTCGACGGTAGAGGCAATTATTCGATGGGGTTGAAGGAACATATCGTCTTCCCCGAGATCAATTACGACAAGGTCGAAGACGTGCTGGGTATGGACATCATCATTTGCACGACGGCCAGCAACGATGATGAGGCACGTGCCTTGTTGAAGGGTTTGAACTTTCCGTTCCGTAGCTAAGGCAAATTCGCCGAGCTGCGACAGGAGGACTGAATGGCTAAGACGAGCATGATCGAGCGGAATAAGAAGCGAATCCGCCTCGCCAAGAAATATGAGCATCAGCGGACGCGGCTGAAAGAGATCGCTTGCGATC
Organism: Methyloceanibacter sp.; assembly: GCA_030669345.1. GTDB lineage: Bacteria > Pseudomonadota > Alphaproteobacteria > Rhizobiales > Methyloligellaceae > Methyloceanibacter. Next base: position 4,502 of record DAOVDX010000017.1, read on the forward strand.
GCATGGTGCCGGCCGAGGAGCGCTTCGCGGCGAGACTGAAACTCGCCGAGCTGCCGCGCAATTCTTCGCCGGGTCGGATTCGCAATCGCTGCGTCCTCAGCGGACGTCCGCGTGGTTTTTATCGCAAGCTTCGCATATCGCGCATTGCCTTGCGCGATCTTGCAAGCAACGGGATGGTTCCCGGCATGGTCAAGTCGAGCTGGTAGGGGCGGTCGATGAGCATCAACGATCCTCTTGGTGATATGCTTACACGCATCCGCAATGCGCAGATGCGGCATAAGTCCAAGGTAACAACACCGGCCTCTAGTCTGCGCGAGCACGTTCTCGATGTGCTGGCGGACGAGGGCTATATTCGCGGCTACGCACGTGTCGACTTCAATGGCGGCAGGTCCGAGTTCGAGATTGAGCTGAAATATTTCGATGGCGAGCCGGTCATCAAGGACATCAAACGGGTGTCAACGCCTGGCCGGCGCGTGTATTCCTCGGTGAAGAACTTGCCGACGGTCGCGAACGGCCTCGGTATAGCCATACTCTCGACGCCGAAGGGCGTCATGTCAGATTCCCACGCACGTAATGAGAATGTCGGTGGCGAAATTCTCTGCAGCGTGTTCTAGCGGCGCCTATTGAAACGAAAGTTGATTCATGTCGCGCATCGGCAAAAAACCAGTATCAATTCCCGGCGGTGTTACCGCTGCGGTTGATGGCCAAGAGGTCAAGATCAAGGGCCCCAAGGGCGAGCTCAAGCATGTGCTCGTCGATGCGATCCTTGCCAAGATCGACAAGGATAACATCGAGATCGCCATGCGCGAGGACACGAGAGAGGCGCGTACCATGTGGGGCATGTCGCGCACACTCGTCGCCAACCTCGTCACGGGCGTCACGGAAGGCTTTGAGAAGAAGCTAGAGATCACCGGCGTTGGTTATCGCGCTGCGGTGAAGGGTTCCAATCTTGAGCTGCAGCTCGGGTTCAGTCACGACGTCGCTTTCGCTATTCCGGACGGCATTCAGGTGAAATGCCCGAAGCCGACGGAGATTGTGGTGACCGGCATCGATAAGCAGAAGGTCGGTCAGGCTGCGGCGGAGATCAGGCGTTTCAGGCCGCCCGAGCCCTATAAGGGCAAGGGTGTGCGCTATGCGGACGAATTCATCTTCCGCAAAGAAGGTAAGAAGAAGTAGCGAGATACGAAGATGAGCGCATTGAACAATAGCTTTGGTCGGCGTGCACGCCGGGTCCGTCACTCGCTGAAGCGGGTGGCAAACGGACGCGCGCGTCTGTCCGTGTTTCGCTCTTCAAAGCATATTTATGCCCAGGTGATCGATGACCGGGACGGTAAGACCGTGGCGGCAGCATCGAGCCTCGACAAGGATCTAAAGGGAGCATTGCCCAAGGGCACTGATCTCGCGGCGGCTCAGGCTGTCGGCAAGCTCGTCGCCGAGCGTGCGGTCAAGGCCGGGGTCAAGGACGTGGTGTTCGACCGCGGTGGCTATATTTATCATGGGCGCGTTAAGGCGCTCGCAGACGCGGCCCGCGAGGCCGGTCTGAAGTTCTAGGGTTTGAAGGAAAGGGTCTGACACGTGGCACGAGGTCCCCAATCGCGCGGTTCGCACGGTAGAAATCGTGACGATCATGATTCCGAGTTTATCGACAAGCTCGTGCACATCAATCGCGTGGCCAAGGTGGTCAAGGGCGGTCGGCGTTTCGGCTTCGCCGCGCTTGTCGTGGTTGGCGATCAGAAGGGCCGGGTCGGATTCGGCAAAGGCAAGGCACGTGAAGTGCCCGAGGCCATTCGCAAGGCGACGGAAGCCGCTAAGCGCACTCTGGTCAAGGTTCCGCTGCGCGAAGGCCGGACATTGCATCACGATGTGCGGGGCCGTCATGGCGCGGGCAAGGTGATCTTGCGGGCGGCGCCGGCTGGTACCGGCATCATCGCTGGTGGCCCGATGCGGGCAGTGTTCGAGACGCTTGGTATTCAGGACGTCGTGGCGAAGTCGCTCGGCAGTTCAAATCCTTACAACATGGTGCGCGCCACATTCGATGCGCTGCGCCATGAAGATAGCCCACGCGGTGTCGCCGCGCGGCGCGGTAAGAAGGTAAGCGATATCGTTTCGCGCCGTAGAGACGGTGCGGGCGACGGCGCCCAGGCCGAGGCGTAAGCCTCGAAGCCCCGAGAACAAGGTTTTAATGAAATGGCCGACAAGCGGAAGACAATCGTTGTGGAACAGACGGGTAGCCCCATTCGGCGTCCCGGCGATCAACGTGCGACCCTAATCGGGCTCGGCTTGAACAAGATGCACAAGCGGCGGACGCTTATCGACAGTCCCCAGGTGCGCGGCATGGTCGCCAAGGTCAGTCACCTGGTGCGCATTGTCGAGGACGAGGCCGGAGCCTAAGGAACAAGAATATGCGACTGAACGAACTCAGGGACCGGCCGGGCGCGACCAAGCCGAAGAAGCGGCTTGGTCGGGGGCCAGGTTCAGGCCTCGGCAAGACATCGGGCCGTGGCATGAATGGTCAGAAGTCCCGCTCTGGTGTTGCCATTAAAGGCTTCGAAGGTGGTCAGATGCCGCTTCATCGGCGTTTGCCGAAGCGTGGCTTCAACAACATCTTCGCCAAGGACTTTAACGAGGTGAATGTCAGCCGCGTGCAGAGCGCGATCGACGCCGGCAAGCTCGACGCGAAGAAGCCGATCACGGTCGACGCGTTGCTGGCTGCTGGCATCATTCGCCGCGTACGCGACGGCGTACGGCTGCTCGGTAAGGGAGAGCTCAAGACGAAGCTTACCTTCGAGCTGACCGGTGCCTCAAGCGGTGCAGTTAAGATCGTCGAGGCTTCTGGCGGGACGCTTAAGCTCACTCCGATGCCGCGCCGGGCACCTAAGCCGGAAGGCGAGGGCAAGCCAAAGAAGGCTCGTACGGCCAAGGCAAAGTCAGATTCAAAGGCTGCCGCAGCGAAGAAGGCCGAGGCTAAGAAGCCCCGCGCCAAAAAGGACAAGTCTGAGTAAGTTGAGGCGGCCAATCATGAGGCCGCCTGACCGTCTCCGATAAGGGAAGAGCGCCGAATGGTTTCCGCCGCAGAACAGCTCGTCTCCAATCTCAACTTCGCGGCTTTCGCCAAAGCCGACGAGCTGAAGAAGCGCATCTGGTTCACTCTCGGCGCGCTCATTGTCTATCGCCTCGGTACCTATATCCCGATTCCGGGCATCAACCCGCAAGCGCTTGCCGACGTGTTCCAGCAGCAGCAGTCCGGCATCCTCGGCATGTTCAACATGTTCTCGGGCGGTGCGGTCGGGCGCATGGCGATCTTCGCGCTGAACATCATGCCGTATATCTCGGCATCAATTATCATTCAGCTGCTGACCACTGTCTCGCCGCATCTTGAGCAGCTCAAGAAAGAAGGCGAGCAGGGGCGTCGGCAGATCAACCAATATACCCGTTACGGCACGGTGCTTCTGGCGGCGCTTCAGGGCTACGGCATCGCCGTTGGGCTTGAGGGCGCCGGCAGCATCGTCACGGATCCGGGCGTGTTCTTCCGCATCACCACCGTCATCACCTTGGTGGGCGGCACCGTGTTCCTGATGTGGCTCGGTGAGCAGATCACGGCGCGGGGCGTCGGCAACGGCATCTCACTGATCATTTTCGCCGGCATCATTGCCGAGCTGCCCTCCGCGCTGGTGGGCACGCTTGAGCTTGGCCGCCAAGGCGCGCTGTCGGGCGGCCTGATCGTCATCCTCCTGGTCATGGCGATTGCCGTGATCGCCGTCATTGTCTTCATGGAGCGGGCGCAACGGCGGCTCCTCGTGCAATACCCAAAACGACAGACCGGCAACAGCATGGCCCAGGGCGATTCTTCGCATCTGCCGCTGAAGATCAACACCGCCGGTGTGATCCCGCCGATTTTCGCGTCATCGCTTTTGCTGCTGCCGATCACGGTGGCGAACTTCTCAGCGGGCCAGGGGCCGGGTTGGCTGACAAGCGTCACCGCCATGCTCGGCCGCGGCCAGCCGCTCTACATTCTCATTTATGTGTCGCTGATCGTCTTCTTCGCGTTCTTCTACACGGCGATCGTGTTCAACCCGAAAGACACGGCCGAGAATCTGAAGAAGTATGGCGGCTTCCTGCCCGGCATCCGGCCCGGCGAGCGCACGGCCGAATATATCGACTACGTGCTCACCCGGATCACGGTGTTGGGCGCGATCTATCTTGCAGGCGTCTGCGTGCTTCCGGAGATCCTCATCTCCAACGCGGGCGTACCGTTCTATTTCGGCGGCACATCGCTGCTCATCGTGGTCAGCGTCACCATGGATACGGTGGCGCAGGTTCAGAGCCATCTGCTTGCGCACCAATATGAGGGGCTGATTAAGCGGGCCAAGCTCAGAGGAGCGCGGCGGCGATGATCCTGGTCCTGCTCGGCCCGCCTGGTGCGGGTAAGGGGACCCAGGCGAAGGGGCTCGAGGACCGTCACGCGATGGTCCAGCTTTCCACCGGGGACATGTTGCGGGCAGCTGTTGCCGCCGGCACCGACCTTGGACTGAAGGCTGGCGCGATCATGGAGCGCGGCGAACTCGTGCCGGACGATCTTGTGATTGGGTTGATCGCCGAGCGGATAGATGCCGACGGCGCGTCTGAGAATTTTATCCTCGACGGCTTTCCGCGCACCATCGGCCAGGCCGAGGCGCTGGATCGCTTGCTTGAGGAGCGGAAAAGGACCGTCGACCGGGTGATTGTCATCGCTGTGGATGACGATGCGCTCGTGGCACGGATTATTGGTCGCTTTACCTGCGAATGCGGGGAGGGCTACCACGACGTCTTTAAGAAGCCCAAGGTTGCAGGCGTTTGCGACCGCTGTGGCGGCACCAAGTTCACGCGGCGCCCCGATGACACCGAAGAGGTGGTTCGGGCCCGTCTTAAGGCTTACTACGCTCAGACCGTGCCCCTGATCGGTTATTACGAGCAGCAGGGGAAGGTTGCATCGGTCGATGGAATGGCCGGTATCGAGACTGTTGAGAAGGAAATAGACGAGGCGCTAAAAGGCGTTTGAGGCATGATGAGGGGGGCTCTGGACCGCTTGGGGCAGTTGACCTTGTCAAGCGGAATCGCTACATAACGGCGTTGCATTGCTTGATGGCTGACCGGTGCCGGGGGTAGAGCCTGTCCGCGGTCGGTCTCGTTGTGTTTCAATTGGGTAATCCGGATTTAATTTCAGCACGTTAGCGCGTGCGCGCGAGGAGGCGACTACGTGGCCCGTATTGCAGGCGTCAATATCCCAACCAATAAGCGGGTCGAGATAGCGCTCACCTATATCCATGGCATTGGCGATACCTTTGCCAAGAAGATTTGTGAGAAGGTCGCAATTCCGTCGGTGCGGCGGGTGAACGAGCTCAGCGAATCCGAAGTCATTCAGATCCGTGAGGTCATCGACCGGGATTATATGGTCGAGGGTGATCTCAGGCGCGATGTCGCCATGAATATCAAGCGGTTGATGGACCTTGGCTGCTATCGCGGTTTATGTCATCGTCGCGGGCTTCCGGTCCGCGGGCAGCGTACGCATACCAATGCGCGCACCCGTAAGGGCCCGGCCAAAGCGATTGCCGGTCGGAAAAAGTAGAGAGCTAATCGCGCGGCTGAGCTCTTTAATGGGGCTCTCGCTGGCGCCAATTTGTGAATAGCGGGAATAAAGCATGGTCAAGGAAAAGGGGCGGGTCCGTCGCCGCGAAAAGAAGAACATCACGTCGGGCGTTGCCCATGTGGCGGCGACCTTCAACAACACAATGATCACCATCACCGACGCGCAGGGGAATACAGTTTCCTGGTCGTCCGCCGGTGCCATGGGGTTCAAAGGCTCTCGCAAGTCGACGCCTTACGCGGCGCAGGTCGCGGCTGAGGACGCCGGCAAGAAGGCGGCGGAGCACGGTATGAAGAACCTTGAGATCGAGGTGCGGGGACCAGGATCGGGCCGTGAGTCAGCGCTTCGGGCGCTTCAGGCCGCCGGTTTCAACATCATCTCGATCCGCGATGTAACACCAATCCCTCATAACGGCTGTCGTCCGCGTAAGCGCCGCCGCGTCTAAGGGACCGTCTACGCGCACGATGTTGCGCGGGGACATTTAGAATATGGGGCAGGTCGCCCCGCTCAACGATCAAGAAAGGGCTCCCCAGGTGCTCCAGAAGAACTGGCAAAATCTCATTAAGCCCACCAAGCTCGACATCATTCCTGGCCGCGATCCGGCTCGCTTCGCCATGGTTGTCGCTGAGCCGCTCGAGCGTGGCTTTGGGTTGACCCTCGGTAATGCGCTTCGCCGCGTGTTGCTTTCGTCGCTTCAGGGCGCTGCCATCACGTCGGTCCATATCGACGGCGTGTTGCACGAATTTTCGTCGATCCCTGGCGTGCGCGAGGATGTGACCAACATCGTCCTCAACATCAAAGAGATCGCCGTCACCCAGCATTCCGAGGGCACCAAGCGTATGGTGCTCGAGAAGGAAGGCCCCGGCGTGGCGACGGCTGGCGACATCCAGGGCGGTTCAGAGGTCGAAATTCTCAACCCTGAGCATGTGATCTGTACGCTCGATGAGGGTGCCAGGATCCACATGGAATTCACCTCCGCTTCGGGCAAAGGTTATGTGCCCGCCGAGCGCAATCGTCCCGAGGACGCGCCGATCGGTTTCATCCCGGTCGATGCGCTGTTCAGCCCGGTGCGTAAGGTTTCCTATCGCGTCGAGAACACCCGCGAGGGTCAGATTCTCGACTACGACAAGCTCTCCATGGACATCGAGACGGATGGCTCCGTGCGGCCCGAGGACACGATCGCGCTTGCCGCGCGTATCGTCCAGGACCAGCTGTCGGTGTTCGTCAATTTCGAAGAGCCGAAGAAGGAGCAGACCTTTGAGCGCCAGCCGGAGTTGGTGTTCAACGCCGCGCTACTCAAGAAGGTCGACGAGCTCGAGCTTTCGGTCCGTTCGGCCAACTGCTTGAAGAACGACAACATCGTTTATATCGGCGATCTCATTCAGAAGACCGAAGCGGAGATGTTGCGGACCCCGAATTTCGGACGCAAGTCGTTGAACGAGATCAAAGAGGTCCTCGCCTCCATGGGGCTGCATCTCGGCATGGATGTGCCGGATTGGCCGCCGGAGAATATCGAAGAGCTCGCCAAGCGGTTCGAAGACCACTACTAAGCCATTTATCGGCCGCCGACGGCCGAACAAGTTCCGAATAAGGGAAAAGTCGATGCGTCATCGCAAAGCAGGCCGGAAGCTCAACCGGACATCCACCCATCGTCGCGCTCTGTTTGCGGCTCTCGCCAACGCGCTCATCAAGCATGAGCAGATCGCTACGACACTGCCCAAGGCGAAAGAGCTTCGCCGGGTCGCGGATCGTCTGATCACGCTCGCCAAGCGTGGCGACTTGCATGCGCGGCGTCAGGCTTTTGCCCGTATCCGGGACAATGCGATGGTGTCCAAACTGTTCGATACGCTCGGACCCCGTTATGCGGAACGTCCGGGTGGCTATACGCGGGTGATGAAAGCGGGCTTTCGCTATGGCGATAGCGCGCCGATGGCCGTGATCGAGCTGGTGGAGCGGGATGAGTCGGCCAAGGGCCTCGACTCCGGCCCGGCACAAGACCAGGGCGATGAGGCCGGTCAGGCCGCTGCGTAAGAGCGCTTCGCTCTAACGGTTTTCAAATTCCATAGAGAATAAAAATGGCGCGCCGCACTCAGCGACGCGCCATTAATTTGCTGCGATTTAGCCGAACGACCTAGCCGACATACGACCTAGTCGTCGTCATCGTCGTCGTCATCAAGGTCGGTTCTCTCGCGGCCCGTGGAGACAACATTGCCCGCGGCGGCTTCTCTCGCATCCCAGGCAGCAATCGAATTTTTCTTGATGCCTTTGACGCCGTCTTTGAGGATGCCGGTGATGATTTTGGTGGCCTCTTCGTCGCTCGTGCCATCGGCCTCGAACTCCGACTGCCAATAGATCACCGTGCGGTCCGGCTCATCATCTTCCTCGACCCAAAGCTTGGACGAGTAATTCTTGATGGGGAGGGGGCCTTCGGTAATGACGTAGGTGTAGGACATGGCGTCCTTGCCGGTCATCTTTTCCTTGAGCTTGGCGCCAACTCCGAGAGTGAGTACGCGGAAAGTGTTGTCACCTTCGGTGACATCTTCGCATTTGACGACGGCAGGGTGCCAGGCTTTGATGGCGCAGAAGTCCGCACCGGCAACCGCCCAGACCTCATTGGGCAGGCCCGGGGCTTCGATACGCTTCTTGACTGTGATCGACCAGGCCGAAGCGCTGAATGCGATCACCGCGGCCAACGTGATCAGGGTTAGTTTGAAAATACGCATGCGTTTCTCTCCACTATTTTGCCCGTTATGTTGGCAAAGATGCCGCCGGTCGCGCATCTTAGTAGACACCTCAATGGGGGCAAATCAACATTCCCCTTTGAATCCGGAGGCAGAACCTCCAGTTTTGTCTGGGACGATTTGTTGAACCACTGAGCAGTCGACGACACTCTTCGCCTAGCGATCATTACCAGTAGGACGGGTAAGACTTTTGGCAAATTTGGCTTGGACATATGGCAAGGCCGGTCTGATCGGCGCCCTGATTTTGCTTACCGCGCCAGCGTCGGATACAGGGGCGAAGGACCGGGTTGTGCCGAAGAGCCAGCTCGCGATGAAGCAATCCTTCTCGCCAGTCGTGAAGCAGGCCGCGCCGGCCGTGGTGAACGTCTATGTGCGCCACAGGGTCAAGCAAGCCGTGTCGCCGTTGTTTAATGACCCGTTCTTCCGCCGGTTCTTCGGCGACCGTTTCGGCGTGCCCCGGGAGCGCATCCAGAATTCGCTTGGCTCTGGCGTACTGGTCAGCTCCGACGGTGTGGTCGTCACCAATTATCATGTCATTCGAGGCGGCGGAGAGTCCGAGATCACGATCGCTCTCAATGACGGGCGCGAGTTTCCCGCCAAGCTCATGCTCAAGGACGAGCATACCGATCTCGCGGTGCTTCGGCTCGATAGCGATGGCGAGAAATTCCCGTCGATCAAGTTTGCCAACTCCGACAGCCTGGAAGTCGGTGACATCGTGCTGGCCATTGGCGACCCGTTCGGTGTTGGGCAGACGGTGACGAGCGGTATTGTCTCCGCTCTCGCCCGGACCAAGGTTGGCATTTCCGACTATCAGTTCTTCATTCAGACGGACGCCGCCATCAATCCCGGCAATTCGGGTGGCGCGCTGGTCGATATGGACGGACAGTTGGTCGGCATTAATACGGCGATCTTCTCCAAGAGCGGTGGCTCCCACGGAATCGGATTCGCGATTCCTTCCAACATGGTACGACTGGTCGTTCAATCCGCGCTTAAAGGCGGCAAGGTGCAGCGCCCGTGGTTCGGCGCTTCGTTGCAGTCACTGACCTCCGACATTGCGGAGTCGCTGGGGCTCGACCGGCCATCAGGCGCTCTTGTTACGAGCCTGCATGATAAAGGCCCTGCATTGCGCGCCGGTCTGCAAGTGGGTGACGTGGTCCTCAGCGTCGATGGCAAAATGGTTCAAGATCCGGAGGCCTTTCAGTATCGCTTCGTCACCAAAGGTGTGGGTGGCGAGGTGGAGGTCGGCGTGTTCCGCAAGGGCAAGAGGATTAACACCACGATTGTTCTGATCGCGCCCATAGAGGACCCGCCACGCGATATGCGTAGTCTCGCTGGCCGGCATCCTCTGTCCGGGGCCAAAGTCGCCAACCTCTCGCCAGCCGTGGCTCAGGAGCTCGGCATGGAGGATAGCAATGGCGGCGTCGTGGTGATCGAGGTGAAACGAGGGTCAAACGCTGGCCGTTTGGGTTTGCGGCGCGGAGACATTATTGTTGGTGTCAATAATGAGAAAATCTCTACGGTCAAAGCGCTTGCAATCTCGCTTGAGCCAGGCGGTGGTGCTTGGCGGCTGGCGCTTAGGCGCGGCGGCAAAGTGTTCAACATCGCCATCCAAGGTTGATCCATGACCAAAGGCGCAGCCACGCTGTTTGAGGCCGCGGGGCTTGCCGATAGCGCGCCTCGGCCCCTCGCTGATCTGTTACGTCCGAATTCCCTCGATGAGGTGATTGGCCAGGATCATCTCCTCGGCGACGGCAAGCTCGGCCGCATGGTGACGGCCGGCCGTCTTGGCTCGGTCATCTTCTGGGGCCCGCCGGGTACCGGCAAGACCACCGTGGCGCGGCTTCTCGCCGAGGTCACCGAGCTTCACTTCGAGCAGCTCTCGGCCATCCAGTCGGGCGTGGCGGATTTGCGCAAAGTGTTCGACGCGGCGCGAGCGCGACGGGAGGAGGGGCGTGGCACGCTTCTCTTCGTCGACGAGATCCACCGCTTCAATCGTGCCCAGCAGGATGCCTTCCTGCCGCATATGGAGGACGGCACGATCAAACTGGTCGGCGCCACCACCGAAAATCCGTCCTTCGAACTTAATTCGGCGCTTCTGTCGCGAGCGGGCGTGCTCACCTTCAAACGGCTGGACGAGGCAGGGCTAGAATTGCTGGCGCAGCGGGCCGAGAAGCATGAGGGACGCAAGCTGCCGTTGGACGACGATGCGCGGGCCGCGCTGATCGGCATGGCCGATGGCGATGGCCGTGGGCTTATCAATCTCGTTGAGGACGTGTTTCTGGCCCAAGGAGCGGAGGCGGGGCCACTCGACCGCGAAGGGCTCGCCGACCTCGTGCAACGCCGGGCGCCGCTCTACGACAAAGGCCAAGACGGCCACTATAATCTCATCAGCGCCCTGCATAAGTCGGTGCGGGGATCCGACCCCGATGCGGCGCTATATTGGTTGGCGCGCATGTTGGCGGCTGGCGAGGATTTGTTTTATATCGCGCGGCGTCTTGTGCGCATGGCGGTGGAGGATATTGGACTGGCGGACCCGGTCGGGCTCCTGCAGGCCAACGCCGCTAAGGAGGCTTACGATTTTCTCGGCAGTCCCGAAGGTGAGCTGGCGCTGGCACAGGCGGCCGTCTATCTCGCCTGTGCCCCGAAATCCAACGCCGCCTATATGGCTTATCGGGCAGCGTCGCGCGTGGCGACGGAGAGCGGATCGCTCCTGCCGCCGAAGCACATTCTGAACGCGCCAACTGCGTTTATGAAGAATGAGGGCTATGGCGCTGACTACGCTTACGACCACAACGAGAAGGAAGCGTTTTCCGGCCAGGACTATTTCCCCGAAGGCATGGGGCGGCAGCATTTCTATGAGCCGACGGCGCGTGGCTTCGAGGGCAAAATCAAGGAGCGGCTCGACCGCTGGGCGGAGATCAGAGCCAGGAAGGCGAAAGGCCAGTAGGCTATCGCGGGCCGGCGATCGAGGGTGAAGGGGGGGGGCGTGAGTTGAAGACAATGCTGTTCGTAGCGGCCGGCGGAGCGCTCGGCGCATCCGCACGCTATCTCGTTGGCGTGGCTTCGGGCCGTCTGCTCGGCTTTGGATTCCCGTGGGGCACGCTCACGGTCAACGTGCTCGGCTGCTTCCTCATGGGGCTTCTGATTGGGGCCATGGCGTTGCGCTGGTCGGTGGGGAATGAGCTGCGCGCCTTTCTCACTGTCGGCGTGCTCGGCGGCTTCACCACATTCTCCGCCTTTTCCACCGACTTCGCGCTGCTCATTGAGCGCAACACCTATGCGAGTGCTGGCTTCTATCTTGCGGCCTCCGTGGGCTTATCCATCGCCGCCGTGTTTCTTGGCCTCGCACTCGTTCGGGCGCTGTAGATCATGCCACCTGTTGAAGTTCGCAGTGTCAGCGAGGATGAAGACGGGATGCGTCTCGACCGCTGGTTCAAGATGCATTATGTCGCGCTACCTCATAGTCGGCTCGAGAAGCTGTTGCGGACGGGCCAAGTGCGCGTCGATGGCGGAAGGGTCAAAGCAAGCACGCGGCTCGTGGCCGGGCAGAGTGTGCGCGTGCCGCCGCTCCCCGACGGGCCAGTAGCGCCTGGGCCTAAGAAGGCGATGTCCAAGGCCGACCGCGAATTCCTTAAGTCCATCACTCTGTACGAGGACGACGATCTGCTGGTGCTCAACAAGCCCGCAGGCATCGCCGTGCAAGGGGGTAGCAAGACCGCGCACCATATCGACCGTCTGCTCGAGGGCTATGGCGATACGCCGGAGACTCGGCCTCGCCTGGTGCATCGTCTCGACCGCGGCACGTCGGGTGTGCTGGTGATCGCTAAGAAGCGCAGCGTCGCGGCAAAACTTGGCCGCGCGTTTCAGACCCGCTCGGTGCGCAAGATTTATTGGACGCTGGTGCACGGCGTTCCGAAGCCGCCGCAGGGGAAGATCGAGGCGGCGCTGGTGAAGGCGGCGAGCCCACTTGGTGAGCGTGTGCGTAAAGCGCGGCCCGGCGAGCAAGACAGGGCGCAATCGGCGATGACGTATTATTCGGTGGTGGACCGGGCTGGGCAGACGGTTTCTTTCGTCTCGCTGAAGCCGGTGACCGGGCGGCAGCACCAACTCCGGGCCCATATGACGATCATCGGGAATCCCATTCTCGGGGACGAGAAATATCCGAGCAGCTCAGAATTTCCCGAAGGCTTTGACCGGCAGCTTCATCTGCATGCGCGGCGCATCTCCTTTCAGCATCCAAGCGGGGAGGGCGTCGTCGATGTGACGGCTCCGCTCCCACCGCACATGGTGCGGGCCTTTACCGCGTTCGGCTTCGTGCCCAAGGGCGGTGAGCAAGACGAACTCAGTTAGGCACCTTCACCGTGATCTTGGCGTGGCTCAGCATTGCTGCGCCAGCATGGCCGCGCGGGTGTTGTTCTCGCCTTTCATGGCGGTCAGGCCAGGGTTGAAGGTGTTGCACCAATCGTAATGGCCTTGGCGGCGTCGAATGCCTTCGTCGCATAGGCGTCGCAGTACTGTGCGTCGGCGGCGTTGGCGACGGAGTTGAGGATGAGCAGGGTGAACACAGAAACGATCCCGAGGACAAATGCGCTAGCTCTGGTCATGGGGGTCTCTCCTCCTAGTAACGGTTGCCTCTTACCATCGACAAGATCAGGTTGAACCTGAATGGGCCATGAATAAGAGTGACAGGACTTCAGCGAAGAGGCGATCACTGTGAGTGAAGACAGTAAAGCAGCTACGGGTTCCGGCGAGTTTCAACCGGCGGGCGTTGTAAAGCCGCCGGTCGCGAAGGCTCTTCCTAAGCGTTTCTACAAGGACGTTGCCATTAAGGAGGAGGGTGGCCGTGCGGCCATAAAGCTCGACGGCAAATCTGTGCGGACGCCGGGCAAGGCGCCGCTATCAGTGCCCAACAAAAAGCTCGCCGAGGCCATCGCCGAGGAGTGGCGGGCGCAAGGCGATCATATCGATCCCCGGACCATGCCGCTTACCAAGCTCGCCAACTCAGCCATTGACGGCATCGAGGGCCAGACCGAGGCCGTCGTCGATGACATTGTGAAACACGCCGGGACAGACCTGCTCTGTTACCGGGCGAGTGAGCCGAAAGGTCTGGTGGCCGAACAAGCCAAACATTGGGACCCGGTGATTGCCTGGGCGAAGGATGCGCTGAATGCTCCGCTCACGCTCGCCGGCGGAATTGTTCACGCGCCGCAAGCCGACGCGTCCCTGGCCGAAATCAAAAAGCGGTTTGGTGAATTCGATGCCTTCTCGCTTGCTGCCCTTCACGTCATGACCTCGCTCACTGGCTCGGCGCTGCTGGCGCTCGCCGTGGCGCTGAAACGACTGACGCCGGATGAGGCTTGGGCTGCGGCCCATGTGGATGAGGATTGGCAGGCCAGCAAATGGGGCGAGGATGCTGAGGCTAAGGCTCGCCGTGAGACACGCCGGCGCGATTTCGATGCCGCGGCCCGGACCCTGGCGCTGGTCGACGCTTAACGTCCGTACCGCGGCCCGCTACTCCGGAAGCTTCTTCTCTATTCTGTCGAGGCCCGAGACGATGTCGGCGATCTTTTCGCAGTGCCGCCAAAGGCTGCGTATCTCATCGCCCCGTAAACGCCTGGAAATGGGGTTGGCGCGAAGATCGTAGATCCGGTCGCATAGGATTGGTGCGAGCTTGATGCCAGAGACGGTTTCGGCCTCATCAGGATGCTCAAGCTGGGCTTCGGTGACCAGCCGGGAGCGAAGGTCGTCAAG
>DAOVDX010000051.1 GCA_030669345.1 Methyloceanibacter sp.
CAGAAAGAAGAGCGCGGCGGAAATTGAACAAGCTCCTTCTTCGCATTTTGGGGGAAGTTGCCAAGTCTTCATCGCCAAGGCAAACTAGACACCCAACTTTACATCGAACGGACGCCTGTTCCTGGCACTTAGCGGACATGCCGGCGCACCTGCGTGATGTCAGCTATTGGGGGTGAACCAGACTTAGTTTCCCTTTCCCGCTCTCGGCTGCTGAGTTGGGAAATCCCGCGTAACGTATTGATACGTCATGAGCGCTTTTCGCCAAGTTTGGGAAAAAAGCGATTTGAATTCAGCGAAGTGATCTGGACTCTGACTCCGCCAGTCTAGGTTCGAATCCTAGTCCCCCAACCAACCTCGGTTCTTTCCCTATAGAAGCGGCACTGAGTAGTTCACGATCGCCCGGAACTCGGTGAGGCTATCGCTCGGGAAATCTTGGTCGAAGACCTGCCAGTCGACATATTCCAGCTCCACGCGAAGTCCCTGAAGCTTTCCACGATGGGGCTCATAGACGAAGCGAAAGTCGAGCTCCTCCTGGTCGGCAAAACCGCCATTGGTGGCCTGATTGGCTTTGCCCTCCCCCTTGCCCCACGCGACATGGAACTTGAACCCTTCGAGCCCAAGACCCACGAAGTCGTAGGACAGTTGGAGGAGAAAAGCCTGCACGCTCGCCTGATGGAAGTTGGTTATGATCATGGCGGTGTGGGACGTGCTGAAGCCAAACGGCTTTTCGATGCTGGCTTCGTCGCCGACCGTTGACACCGCGCCGGTGAATACGAAATTCATGTAGCTCGCCACCACCCGCGCCGAGGCTTGGTAGGTGTTGTAAGGCGCGCCCGCGATGAGATCCGCGCCCACAGTTCTTTGGTCGAGATTGTTGACGCCGAAACGGAGGCTTGGGGCGTCGTCGCCGCCGCCACCGAACGGCAGCAGATAATCGACCTCGCCATAGAGCGTGTTCAGCGTGTCCTTGATCCAATAATTCGAGAAGCCGTAATTCCACGAATTCGTGTGGTAGCTCGCGCCCGTGATGAGCACGCCTTCATCCTGTTCGACGCCGAGCCCTTCGCTGAACGGAATGAAGCTGGCGATATTGCGCGGCTTATATCGCCATAGATAAGACGCGGTGTAGTCGAGCTTGTCGTTGCCCTTGTGCTCCGGCAACAGGACGACGCCCTCGACCGTCAACGGGATCATTCTGACGTCATATGGATTGATGTAGGGCGTCCGTATGAGCTGCCGGCCGGCCGTGAGTTCCTGACCCGCATATTTCATCCGCCCGTTGATCTGCCCGAGCGTGGTGATCTCATCCCCCTGGGGCGAGAGGTTGAGGGTTTTTCCAGCCTCCGCGTTCGCATAGAGCGGCTGGGTCGTATAGAGGACGCTGCGGAGTTGAAAGAAGTCGGCGATGTAGCCCGACTGATAAGACAATGAGCCGCCAGTGGTCAGAGCTTTAGGTTTATCGAAGCCGAATGAGTCTTCGCCAAACCAATAGGTGCGGCTATTCGCTTTCAGTTTCGTATCGCGAAAGAACGCGGGCGCGTCCGGCATGCGCTCAAAGTCTCTCAGCGCCGCCCCGCGCGCGTCGATATAGGGCTTTGGTCCCCGAAGGCGCTCCCGCGGTTCAATGGGGCTTTCGAACCCCTCCCGGATAGGGCTGTAGGCTTCTTTGGCGCTGGAGGGGATGGGATAGTCGTGGGCGCCTTGACCATAAGCCCGGGACGAAAGCCCGGCGCCAGACGCCACGAAAATAAGGGCCAAAACTGCGTGACCCGCGGTGCCCTTCATCAACCCAGCCATAGCCTCTGCGTCCCCACTACAATGAGGCCTGTCCCTGGATTTAAGATGCCAGACGATAGCAGATTCTCAAATGGTTGCGAAAAACGGCCCATCGTCCTACCCATCGGGCTGCCTTGTCTGAAAAACTCCGGGCAACTCAATAAGGTCGGTTCATGCTTACTCATACGCGCCGTCGCGCGCTTGGTCTTCTCATCGCCGCCGGCGTCGGCACCCGTCTCATCACGATGGTGCCGCGCGCCTTCGCACAAGACGAGGCGCAAGAGCCCGAGAAGCCCGAAAAGCCTGATTGCTTAGAGTCCAAGGACTTCGGTCCGTGGAAAGCACAAGCCAGCGACGAGAAAGCCGGCGCGCGGACCAGAGACATCCCGGTGGTCAACACCGATCAATGCGACCTCACCATGGAGGCGCAAATCTCCGAGGAATTCGACGGCAGGATTATCGTGATCGGCGATCCCGACGGAACGACCTTGCCCGACGAGCTCGTCCTCAATCCGGAGAGTCGCCTACTCGCCAAGACGGCGGACGGCCGGGTCGCGGTGGACGTGCCACTCTGCGGCAACTGCACCGACATTTACGACGACACGCTGAGCCTTGTGCTGCCGCTCGCCATGTCACCGCTCTTCCGCGAGGAAAAAAGCGTCGAGCTAGTGGTCAGGCTTGCCGGCAAGAAGCATGACTGCCGCTTCAAGGTCGACTGCGTAACTTTGCGCCAAGCGCTCGATTGGGCCCGCGATCGCCGCGACGTGCTGGCCGACCGCTTGATCCAAGATGAATGTGTCTCTCCAGAGGGCTGCTTTATCACCATCGCCTGTTGCGGCGTGCTCGGTCTCGACGACGATTGTTTTGAGCTTCGGAGCCTCCGGCACTATCGGGACAACGTCCTGGCCAAGCAGGCTGGCGGCGCCGAGATGATTGCGCGCTATTACGCTGAAGCTCCCCGCATTCTCGCTCGGCTTTCCGCAAAAACGCGCACGGCCCAGCTGCTTTCGGTCTATGCTCGCTTCGTGCTGCCGGCCGCGATCGCCGCGAATCTCGGTCTCAACACCTTCGCCTATCGTCTCTATGGGCGGATGCTGAACGAACTATCCACAGCGGCCTGACAGCAAGCGCTGGAGCCATCCCGCGCTCCTCTCCCAAATCCCGCCTTACAGAGCCAGCGCCCCCGGTTTCACTCCTTTGGAACCCGGAAGGGGGTTCGCGCATTGAACAGCCAGAAGGCCGAGGGGTACCGGCGTACGGCTTCTAGGGGACGTGGGGGCGTTGCGCCGCGTGGTGGGTATCCGCGCGGCAAGGAGGGAGCAATAATAATGACCAGTTCCACCATGCCATTGGCGGAGCCTTTCTACTGCCACCCGGTGCACCGGGTGACGGCGGCACTCCTCCATCAAGTGCTGCTCAGTCCACCTGCCATCTCACCGGACCCTGCCGAGATTTGGGACCACAGCACGCTCCGCTTCAACACGTCTCCCACCGGCCTCGGCGATGGCGCCGCCAGCGTCACCTATCAGGCGTCCTCGTCCGCTCTTCTCGGTCTCCCGGGAAGCAAAGACCGGGACATCTCCTGTCAGCCGCCCGTCGCACTCCAGCCCGCCGTCCCTGCCCACGATACACCCCCTGAAATATCGGAGGAGGAGGCACTCGACGGGACGACGGAGGCTCAGCTCAAGGGCCTGGTTCAGGCTTTTCACGAGCGGCAACAGCAGGCGAGCCTGATCGTGGCTTGCTCGGTCATCACGGCCGTCGTGCTCACCATTGGCGGGCTTTCTCTGTTGTTCAACGTCACGCACTCGAATGCGGAAATGGCACCCAAGGTCAGAACATCGGCGGTCTGGAGCGGCCCCGTCGCCCATGTCCGCGTGACAGCGAATAGATCGGCCAAAGCGGCACCGCTTCTGATCCGAGCTAGGACCGGCCAAGCCACATTGGCCGCTCAAGTCGTCCACGCTAGTTCTGGACGCACGCTCGCGCTCGCACCACTCCTGCCTCACGGCTCGGCGCGCTATCTCTTGTTGCGGGGATTTCCCGAAGACGCGCAGCTATCCGCCGGACGGCGGACCGGGCCCGGCGCTTGGCTGGTCAAGGGTGACGAGACGTCCGGCCTAGCGCTCACGCTGGCCAAGGGCGCAAGCGGCGACTACCCGCTCGATGTCTACCAGCTTGAAACAGGCAACGGCCCTCAGGCGCGACACCGGCTCATCCTGCGGGTGGGCCTGCCACAAGAGTTAGCCGCCGTGCCACAATCCGATGCGGGCCTTTTGCGTGAGCGCGCCCAACTCTTGCTCGGCGACGGCGACATCGCGGCGGCACGGCACCTCCTCACGGAAGCGGCGGAACAAGGATATGGCGATGCAGCTTACGAACTCGCTCTTACCTATGACCGCGAAGTTCTAGCCAAGGCCGGCATAATTGGCGTCGATAGCGATGCAGGTGCCGCGCGCGCTTGGTACGAATACGCCGCGCAGGATGGTCACGCCAAAGCAGGTCAACGCCTGCAGACGCTGGCTAAACGACGTGCCGCTTCCTGAGCTCAGCGAGCAACAGATCGGCCATCGCCTCAGGTGTGGTATTGGTGGTCTTGAGATCAAGCTCAGCGTTCTCGGGAGCCTCATAGACGGATTCGATGCCGGTGAAGTTACGGATCAACCCGGCACGAGCCTTGCGGTAGAGACCTTTCGGGTCGCGCGCCTCACAAACATCGAGCGGCGTATCCACGTAAATCTCGATGAATTCGCCCTCGCCCAACAGGTCGCGCGCCATGCGTCGCTCCGAGCGGAACGGCGAGATAAACGAGACCATGACAATGAGGCCAGCATCGACGAACAGCTTGGCTGTCTCCGCCACGCGGCGGATATTCTCCACCCGGTCGGCGTCGGTGAAGCCAAGATCCTTGCTGAGCCCGTGGCGCACATTGTCGCCGTCGAGCATATAAGTGTGGCGCCCTAGCGAATGCAGCCGCTTTTCGAGCGTGTTGGCGATGGTGGATTTACCCGAACCCGACAGGCCAGTGAACCACAGCACGCAGGGCTTCTGATCTTTGAGACTGGCGCGCGCCTCCTTGTCGACGAAGAGCTCTTGCCACTGCACATTGGTGGCACGTTGCAGAGCAAACTCGATCATGCCGGCGCCAACCGTAGCGTTGGTGAAGCGGTCGGTCAGGATGAAACTGCCCGTCTCCGCGTTCTCGGAGTAAGGATCGAACACAATCGGCTTGGCCATGGTGAGATTGCACAGGCCGACTTCGTTGAGCTCCAGCGTTTTGCCCGCGACGTGATCGAGATTGTCGACATTGAGCTTGTATTTCAGGGTCGAGACGGTGGCCGTTATCGTCTGGCAACCGGCCTTCATCGTGTAGGAGCGGCCAGGAAGCATCGCCTCTTCATCGAACCAGATGATCCGCGCGGCAAGTTGGTCGGCGACCAACGGCGCGGCGTCCGGCGCCGCTAAGACGTTGCCACGGCTGACATCGACTTCCTCAGCGAATGTCAGGGTCACGGCGTCGCCTTCGTTCGCAGTTTCAAGATCGCCGTCAGCCGTCACGATGCGTGCAACGTGAACACGCTTGCCTGAAGGGTGGATGACGACTTCATCGCCGGCATTGACCGAACCACTGGCCACGGTGCCGGCATAACCCCGGAAGTCGAGATGGGGCCGGTTCACCCATTGCACCGGGAAGCGGAATGGCCGCCCAGCCTGTTTGCGGTCGACCTCAACGGTCTCCAAATGTCCGAGCAGCGTTGGCCCGTGATACCAATGCATCTGGGCGCTGGGGGTCGTCACGTTGTCGCCTCGAAGCGCCGACACGGGAATGGAAGTGATTTGCTCGAAGCCCAACGGCTTGGCGAATTCCTCGAATTCCTCGGTAATCGCCTCGAACCGCGCCTGATCGAAATCGATCAGGTCCATCTTATTAATCGCGACCGCGACCTTCCGAATGCCGAGCAGCGACAGGATACAGGCATGGCGGCGCGTCTGCGTCAGCATACCTTGCCGCGCATCGACGAGCAGCACGCCGAATTCGCAATTGGATGCACCAGTTGCCATGTTGCGCGTGTACTGCACATGGCCAGGCGTATCGGCCACGATGAACTTCCGATGCGGCGTTGAGAAATAGCGGTAGGCCACATCGATGGTGATCCCCTGCTCGCGCTCGGCCTGAAGGCCGTCGACAAGGAGGGAAAGGTCGATCTCCCCCGCACCACCGGCAGCGGTACTTTTGGAATCGCGTTTGACGCTCTCCAACTGATCCTCAAGCACCAACGCAGAATCGTAAAGCAAACGGCCGATCAACGTGCTCTTGCCGTCATCCACGCTGCCGCAGGTGAGAAAGCGCAACAGGCCTCGATTTTCTTCAGCGGCGACGCGGGCTGCGAGCCGTTCGCTCGCGCTTTCCTGGTCGTTGCCGACAACGGTCAAGCGAGCCATTAGAAATAACCCTCCTGCTTCTTCTTCTCCATGGAGCCGGACTGATCGTGGTCGATGACGCGGCCCTGACGCTCGGAGTGCCGTGAGGCAATCAGCTCGTCGATAATCTCCGGCACCGTCGTTGCATCCGACTTGATGGCGCCGGTCAGCGGATAACAGCCAAGCGTGCGGAAACGAACCTTCATCATCTCGGGCGTCTCGCCAGGATCTAAGGGAAGCCGGTCGTCGTCGACCATGATCAAGGTCCCGCCGCGCTCAACCACCGGGCGTTCAGCGGCGAAGTAGAGCGGCACCACGGGAATTCCCTCGAAATAAATATAGGTCCACACGTCGAGCTCGGTCCAATTCGACAATGGAAACACGCGCATGCTCTCGCCCGGCTTCACCTTGGTGTTGGCGAGATGCCACAGCTCGGGCCGCTGGCGCTTTGGGTCCCAGTTATGGGAGCTGTTGCGGAACGAGAACACCCGCTCCTTGGCGCGCGATTTCTCTTCGTCGCGCCGCGCCCCGCCGAACGCCGCATCGAATCCATTCGCGTCAAATGCCTGCTTGAGTGCCTCGGTTTTCATCACGTCGGTATAGAGCGCGCTGCCATGGGCAATCGGCGACATGCCGTCGGCCACACCCTGCGGGTTGGTGTGAACCATAAGATCAACGCCGAGCCGCTTCATTTCCTTGTCGCGGAACTCGATCATCTCGCGAAACTTCCACGTGGTGTCCACGTGCAGAAGGGGGAATGGAGGCTTGGCGGGATAGAACGCCTTCATGGCGAGGTGGAGCATCACCGCACTGTCCTTGCCGATGGAATAGAGCATCACCGGATTTGCGAACTCGGCCACGACCTCGCGCATGATGTAAATGCTCTCGGCCTCGAGCTGCCGGAGATAGCTAGACAGATGCTGTTTCATGATTTGCTACTCAAACTCGTGTCGGCATTGGACCGGGACGCTTTGGCCGCCGGTTCGTCTTTCCCGTGACCCTTGCCGCTAGGTGCCTTGTCACTAGGTGCCTTGCCATTCTGGGTCTTGGCATGCTCCTCGGCCTTTCGCTTGGCAACAAGATAGCGAAAGGCGCTGACCGGGATCATAGCGAGGTAAAGCACTGACCCGGCAGCGAGAGTGAGAGATGGATAGGTCAAAAGCAGGGCGATGAAAAGCGCCGCAAGCACAAAGACCGGCAGCACATATTCCCGCGGGATGCGTTGCCCGATCATCTTGACCGAGAAGGTCGGCACATTGCTGACCATCAGGAGCGCGATCGCAAGCGTATAGACCAGCACGAGGGGCGTGAGGCTCGGCAGATGAAGCCCCAGATCCTGAGCATAAATCGGTAGCAACAGGATAAGAGCCCCGGCCGGGGCCGGCACACCGACAAAAAACGCATTCTGCCAGGTGGGGGCGTCGGTCCTATCGAGCGACACATTAAAGCGGGCGAGCCGAAGCGCAGAGCAGACCGCGAATACCAGCACGGCAATCCAGCCGAGGCTGTGTAAATCCTCAAGCGCCCAGCTGAACATGATGATGGCGGGCGCCACGCCGAAATTGACGAAGTCGGCAAGGCTGTCGAGCTCGGCGCCAAAGCGCGAGGACGCCTTCAACAACCGCGCGACGTGACCGTCTATGCCATCGAGAAACGCGGCGAACACCAGTGCCGCCACTGCCAGATCCCAACGGTGCTCGATGCCCATGCGGATCGCGGTGAGCCCGGCACAAAGGCCGATCAGCGTAACGATGTTCGGAATGAGCACGCGGACCGGCACGTGGCCCCGGACAAAACCGAGGGGCCGCCGTTTGCGCTCGTCCTTTTCCGGATCGAAGGGAGAAAACATCGCCGCTGAACTCTCCCTATGCCTTGCGCGTTTTGCGACGCGTCGCAGCGGCAGGCTTTTTACGCACAAACTCCGCGAGCACCGTCTCGCCGCCGATCGCCGTCTGGCCAACGTCGCCGAGCACCTCAACACCGTCGGGCAGGTACAGGTCAACGCGGCTACCGAAACGGATCAAGCCAATACGCTCGCCTGCTGCCAAGCTAGCGCCATCGTCAATGAAAGTCACGATCCGCCGCGCCACAAGCCCGGCGATCATCACCACACCGACTTTCTGCCCCTTCTCGGTCTGGATAACGAATGCCTGCCGCTCATTTTCCTCACTCGCCTTGTCGAGTTCGGCATTGATGAAGGTCCCGGGCACGTAGGTGCTATGGATCACCCGGCCACCGACAGGGCTGCGGATGATATGCACATTCAGCACGGAGAGAAATACGGAGACCCGCGTCACGGGGTCGGTGCCAAGCGCCAACTCTCGCGGCGGCGTCACGCTTTCGAGCACGCTGGCGACCGTGCCATCGGCGGCGCTCACGATCAGATTGTCACGATCCGGCGTGACCCGCTCGGGATCGCGAAAGAAATAGGCGCACGCCGCTGTGAGAAACGCGGCGACCCAGCCGAGCGCCGGCACAAACAAAAACAGGATCAGCGTAACAACCGCCGCGCCGAATACGAATTTGTAGCCGTCCCGATGAATGGGCACGAAGCTGTTGGTGATGGTGTCGAGAAGGCTATGCTGGTCGTTCATGATTTCCCTAAGTCCCAATCCAAATTTAGGTCGAGGCTAATGCCTCGTCTTCTAAGCGATCCGCCGCGTGCGACGTATGTAGATCTTCTTCCTCTTCGAGTACATGGGCCAACCGCTCCCGTGCCTCGTCGGCCTCGCGCTGGCGCGCCCACATGCTGGCGTAAAGTCCGTCCTTGGCGAGCAATTCCGCATGGGTACCCTGCTCGACGATCTCGCCATGGTCCAGCACGATAATGTTGTCGGCGTGCACCACGGTAGACAGGCGATGGGCGATGACGAGGCTCGTGCGGTCGCGCGCAACACTCTCCAGCGCATCCTGGATCTCTTTCTCCGTATGACTGTCGAGCGCCGAGGTCGCCTCGTCCAGCATGAGTACTGGCGGCGACTTTAGGATGGTACGGGCAATCGCCACGCGCTGCTTCTCACCGCCCGAAAGTTTGAGCCCCCGCTCGCCCACAAGCGCGTCATAGCCTTGCGGCAACGTCATGATGAACTCGTCGATCTGGGCAAGACGCGCGGCCTCGCGAACCTCGGCCACCGTCGCGTCCGGCTTACCGTAGCGAATATTGTATTCGATTGTGTCGTTGAACAGCACGGTGTCCTGCGGAACCATGCCAATGGCCGCGCGCAGCGAGCTTTGCGTCACGTCCTTGATGTCCTGACCGTCGATGGTGACCGTTCCATCGGCAAGCTCATAGAAGCGGAACAGGATGCGCGAGATGGTGGACTTTCCCGCGCCCGACGGGCCGACAATGGCAACCATCTTCCCCGCTGGTACTTCGAAGTTCACATCTTTCAGGATCGGCCGCTCGGGATCGTAGGCAAAGGACACGTGGTCGAACTTGATCGCGCCCTTCTTGACGTCGAGGGGTTTCGCATCCGGACGGTCGAATATCTGCGCCGGTTCATCCAACAGCGCGAACATCGTTTCCATGTCGATCAGCCCCTGCTTAATCTCGCGATAGACCATGCCCATGAAGTTGAGCGGCATATAGAGCTGCAGCAGAATCGCGTTGATCATGACAAATTCACCCACGGTCAAAATGCCTTGGGTGACGTCACGCGCCGCGAGCAGCATGCAGGTGATCATGCCGAGGGTGAAGATCACCGCCTGACCGGTATTCAGGACACCAAGCGACGTGAAGGCGCGAACTGCGGCCTTCTCATAGCGGGCCATGGAGGCATCAAAGCGCTTGGCCTCAAGCTCCTCGTTGCCGAAATATTTCACCGTCTCGAAGTTCAGCAGGCTGTCGACGGACTTGGCGTGCGCCTCGGTGTCGGCCTCGTTCATGTCGCGGCGAATGGTGAGACGCTTCTCGCTGGCGATGAACGTGAACCACACATAGAAGACCACCGTGACGAACACGACCGCCACATAGACCCACCCGAAATACCAGGCGACCAGCCCGGCAATCATGACGAGCTCGACGGCGGTCGGGATCGAATTGAGCACGGCCATGCGCAGGATGGTGTCGACGCCCGAGATGCCGCGCTCGATGACGCGGTTCAGCCCGCCAGTGCGCCGCTCAAGATGGAAGCTCAACGACAGTGTATGCAGATGCCGGAACGTGCGGTCAGCCAGCTGGCGCACGGCATTCTGGGATACCACCGTGAACACCACATCGCGAAGCTGGGCAAACAGCACCATGAGGATGCGCCCGCCGCCATAGGCCACGATTAGCATGGCCGGCACGACGGCCAGCCCGAGATAGGTGACCCCTGCATCGCCGGTCGCAGCGCCCTCCCCGGTGAGAAAGTCCACGACATTCTTGTAGGCAATCGGAACGGCGACCGTGATGACCTTGGCGATCAACAAGGCCCCAAAGGCCAAGATCACCCGTAAATGCAGATCAGGCCGATTTGCCGGCCAGACATAGGGGACCAGCTGGCGCAAGACGGAGAGCTGCCCCGCCCGCGCCTGGAGCACGCCATCGCTTTTCGTTTGCGGCAGCCGATCTCGCATGAAAGGTCTTTTCTATCAGCGCGTTAGCGCACGGCAAAAAGGGCAGCCTCTGAAGCTGCCCCTGCTCTTGCATGGATATAGTCCCCTGGCAGCCTCGCGCCAAGCCGCGCCTAGCTCAAAGGAGCCCAGCGCTAGGGCTTGGCAGGAGCCTTACCATCGGCGCCGGACTTGGGCACCGACATGCTGAACATCGCCCGGGCGGCCAGCATACGGGTCTTATCGTCGAATTGCTCGAGGCGGACCTTGTGCACCTTGTCATCGAGCGACACCTTCTCCTCGACACTCCATTTTCCGTCGGCGGAGGTGATCACTCTGACCAGTGGCTCGTCGTCCACGTAGACGTAGAGCTCCTTGCTGGGGATGGCGATACCAGACATCTTCAACGTGCCAGTCCCGTCGGTCACATCGACATAGTCGACCGACTTCGCCTTGAGTGGCGACGTCGGGCGAGGCGTTTCCGCAGCCTCCTCGGCCACAGCCTGCTCACCCCCGGCCACTATCGCCGGAGTAAAATAAGACAGGCCCAGAGCAATCGCGAATGCCGCCGTCCACGTCATGAACTTGTTGCCGATCATCTCTTCATTCCTTCACCGAACGCTTCACAATTTCTACGCCCAAGGGCCCAAATCATCGGCCCCGGCGGAGTTGGCTGGACCCTAGCGGATCGCTAACGCCCTCGCTAGCCGCTTACGGCAACGTCCTTGCTTGACGGGCGATGAAGCCAAATGGCAGATGGAGCCCATGATCGATACCGAGAATACGTCCAACATCCAGACCATCTGCGTCTATTGCGGCTCCAGCCCAGGCCTTAAGCCCTCCTACGTTGAGGCAGCGTGCGAGCTTGGCCGAATCTTGGCCACCGCCGATATCGGCCTCGTCTATGGCGGCGGCGATCTCGGGCTGATGGGCACGGTCGCCCGCTCCGTGCTGGAGCATGGCGGCCACGTCACCGGCATCATGCCGGACTTTCTTCACGACCGCGAGCGCTTGCTTGTCGATGTGCATGAGCTGGTGGTCGTGGAAAATATGCACGAGCGCAAACATCTCATGTTCGAGAAGTCCGACGCCTTCGTCGCGCTCCCAGGCGGCCTCGGCACGCTGGAGGAATTCGTCGAACAGCTCACCTGGACTCAGCTCGGCCAGCACCAGAAACCAATCGTGCTT
>DAOVDX010000117.1 GCA_030669345.1 Methyloceanibacter sp.
ACGGCCCCAATCAGCGAGCCCGATATCCTTCACAAGGTAGTTCATGCCAACTCCCGCTCTCTGACTTCATAAAGATATAAAGAAGTCCTTATATCCTATCCGCCGCGCCTGAAGTCAAGGTTGGGAGGCCCCAAACCATAGAGGCTGAGAGGCGGCAAATGGCCACGCTAGGCGTGCGGTGAAGGGTTGCCCGAAGGCCCTTAATCTTCCTCGCCGAAGCCGTCTTCGACGAGCGCGATGAGGGCTTCCAGAGCGTCCTTGGCTTGCGCGCCGTCGACCTCGATGAGGATCGAGTGACCTTGGCCGGCGGCAAGCATCATCAGTCCCATGATCGACGTGCCGCCAACGAAGTGCCCCTCACGGGTCACCTTGACGTTCGCGGTGAAGCTCGACGCGCAGCGCACGAACTGAGCCGAGGCGCGCGCGTGCAGGCCCTTCTTATTGGGGATGGTCACCTCGGCGAAGACGAGGCCGTCTTGCGGTGCGCCGGTGATGTTGGGTGTCTCCGTCACGCGGCTAGTTCGCTGCCAGGATCTGGCTTGCGACGCTGATATATTTGCGGCCGGCTTCCTGCGCCCTCATGATCGCTTCGTCGAGCCCGGCCTCGCCGCGCATGCTCGCGAGTTTCACCAGCATCGGCAGATTGACGCCGGCGATCACCTCGACATTTGGCCGCTCCATGGCGGAAATCGCGAGATTGGACGGGGAACCACCAAACATGTCGGTGAGCACCACGACACCTTCGCCGCTATCGACGTTGTCGAGCGCTGACAGCATGTCGGCGCGTCTGGCATCGAGATCGTCGTCGGGTCCAATCGAGATCGTCTCGATCTGTTCCTGCGGTCCAACCACGTGTTCGAGCGCTGCGCGGAACTCGTGCGCGAGCTTGCCATGGGTAACGATGACGACGCCGATCATAGTGCCTCTTTAGAGATGAATGCCGTCCGGCGAAAGGCCGCCAATTTGTGCGGAGCGGGCCTCATGCGCAAGTCCGAAACGACCTAAAAAAATCATTGTTCCGACGCGAGCAAAAGGGCCATTTTCAGTTTCAGTGGCGCTGAGGCCTCAAAAGCCGAAAGCTTCAGCAGCGCAATTTTCACATCTGCGATCTTGGTGCGTTCCCAAGGATCAGAGGGCATGCGCGGTACCGCTTCGGCTTCCACGAGGTCGCACACAAGCACGAGCGGCACCTCCGCGACAAACGGCATTTCGGTGATACCTAATCCCCTGACCTCGATCATGCCGCCGATTGTGCCCGGCGCCGAAGCCGTCGCCTGGGCATCGCCTGTTTCCTCGACCCAAACCTGATCGTCGGCGACCAGGACCGGACGAAGCTCGCCCTCTCCCGGTAGCGCCAGGAACCTCAACGCAAGGTCCGATTTTCCGCAGCCTGAGTCTCCTCGCAGGAGCGCGGCACGGTTGCCGAGGGCCACACAGGTGCCGTGGACGAGTTCTGCCGCCAAAGAAGTGTTCCTTACGCAGCTGGCAAACGGATGACGAAACGGGCGCCCCCGCTCACCCCGGCGGGCGTGTCGCCCTTGCCGCGGTCGGTGTCAGGGGCTTCACGGTTCTCGACGTAAAGCCGGCCGCCATGGGCGACGACAATCTGACGGGAGATGTTCAAGCCCAGCCCGGAATTCTGGCCGAAGCTTTCTTCGGGCCGGTCGGTGTAGAAGCGCTCGAACACGCGCTCGATATTTTCCTGCGGGATGCCGGGGCCCTCGTCTTCCACCGAGATTTGGATTTCGTTGCCGATGCGCCGCGCGGCGATCGTGACTTGGCCTCCAGGTGGCGAGAAGGAGATGGCATTCTCAAGCAGGTTGACGACAACCTGATGCAAGCGACTGTCATGGCCCACCACCTGATAGGGGTGGGCCCCTGGCGCATAGGCGATATCGAGAACCACGTCCGGCGTATCGTCGCGCTGAACGTCGTTGAACAACGAGACCGTGGCGCGCAGCAGCTCATCCATGCTCACGGACTCGGCATCCTCGCGGGCCAGTTCGGCATCGAGACGCGAGGCATCGGAAATATCGCTGATCAAACGGTCGAGCCGTTGCACGTCGTGTTGAATGATCTCCATTAGCCGCTCTTTGGACTCCGCGGTCTTGGCCAGCGGCAAGGTCTCGGTGGCGCTGCGCAAGGAGGTGAGCGGGTTTTTAAGCTCATGGGCCACGTCGGCGGCAAAGCTTTCGATGGCGTCGATCCGCTGGTAGAGCGCGCCAGTCATGTCGCGCAGGGCGCCGGACAAATGGCCGATTTCATCGGAGCGGTCGGTGAAGTCTGGGATCTCGGCGCGAGCCTTTACGCTATGACGCACGCGCTCGGCTGCGTTGGCGAGCCGCTGGACCGGGCCGGCAATAGTGTTGGCGAGGATCAGAGATAAGACAATGGTCACGGCCGCGGCGAACAGCGACACGCGCACGATGCCCCAACGCTCTGCCGAAACGATGTTGTCGATGTCGCCGCCCCGCGTCGATAGCAGCAGCACGCCAAGCACGGCGCTCATGCGTTGCACCGGGACCGCGACGGAGACGACCATCTCGCCTTTGTCGTTGATTCTGACGATCGGCACCGACGTTCCGGTCAGGGCCGTTGCAACTTCGGGATAGGCTTTGCCGTTGGCCCCGCCAATCTCCTTGTAGACCGGCAGGCCCGAGGGCCCCATTTGGTTGGTCACCGCTCGCCAGAATGTGTTCAGCGCGTCAGGTTCGACCGTTTCGGGCGGGGGCAGGTCGTAACGGAGCACTTGGCCGCGCGAATAGAAAGTATCGGAATCAAGGATCAGCGTGCCGTCACGGCCATAGATGCGCGCGCGGCTGCCGGTGGGCTTGACCAGGGGGCGCAGGATCGGCGCGGCCCGTTCGGGATTGATGGTGAAGCCGAGTGCATTTGAGAACGGGTCGTCACCGCTGCCGCCGGCCTGACCAAGCTCCGCCTCCAGGAGTTTCTCCGGGTCGAGCTGCGCCTCGGTGGAATCGACACCGGCGGAGGCGGCGATGGCCCGGGCGATGATCTCGCCCTGGGTCAGCAGGCTCTCCACCTTGGCGTCGATCAATCCGGCGCGGAACTGATTGAGGTAGAGGATGCCCGAGACGAGGATCGCCAAACCGATCAGGTTGAGAATGACGATGCGCCGGCTCAGGCTGGAAAAGCCCTGGCGGAACGGACGGTGCACGGCAAGCCACCGGGCACAACGCTGCATCCGGTTGAGCGCGCCGCGCATGAAACGGCCGACGCGGTCTTTGGCCGGGGCGTCAACCCGCTGCCAGGATCTATCCGGCTCCGCGGTCATCGGCCTCGCCTGTTATTCCTTGAACCGGTAGCCCACGCCATAAAGCGTCTCGATCACGTCGAAGCTTTGATCGACGGCCTTGAATTTCTTGCGCAACCGCTTGATGTGGCTATCGATTGTGCGGTCGTCGACATACACCTGATCATCATAGGCCGCATCCATGAGCGCGTCCCGGCTTTTTACGACGCCAGGCCGTTGCGCCAGGGATTGCAGGATCAGGAATTCCGTGACGGTCAGGGTGACCGGCCCGTCATTCCACACGCAGGTATGGCGTTCCGGGTCCATCTTGAGCTTACCGCGCTCAAGCACCTTGGATTTGTCTTCGGGCACGTTCGCGTCACGTGGCTGGGCGCGGCGCAGGACTGCCTTCACCCGTTCGACCAGGAGCCGTTGGGGGAAGGGTTTGCGGATGAAATCGTCGGCGCCCATTTTGAGGCCGAACAGTTCGTCGATTTCCTCATCCTTGGAGGTGAGGAAGATCACCGGCAACTCGCTCTCCTGGCGCAACCGGCGTAGGAGTTCCATCCCGTCCATGCGGGGCATCTTGATATCGAGGATGGCGAGGTCGGGCGGGCTCGCGGCAAAGCCGTCGAGCGCGCTGGCGCCGTCGTTATAGGTTTGGGTCTTATAGCCTTCCGCCTCGAGCACCATGCGCAAGGAGGTCAGGATATTCCGATCGTCGTCGACAAGGGCGATTGTGTGCATTGGGGGGCCTTTTGCGCGATTGACGCGAAGTGGTGGGTGGTATGGTCGTATGGCCGCCTGCAAAACATGGCAGCAGCGGGGCGCTTTGCGCCACACCCAACATCACCGGGATGCAACAATTATCGTTATGGCGCAAGTAAATAACTCGAAAGAATTGCCTGAGAAGGCCGAGATCGCGACAGATGCGCGCACCCTCGTCC
Source organism: Methyloceanibacter sp. (assembly GCA_030669345.1). Lineage (GTDB taxonomy): Bacteria > Pseudomonadota > Alphaproteobacteria > Rhizobiales > Methyloligellaceae > Methyloceanibacter. The sequence continues at coordinate 4,201 of DAOVDX010000117.1, forward strand.
AGCGGGCCTTCAAGGCCTCCCTGGCGACGCTGGATAGCGCTACCGGGTGCCCTTATGCGTCTCTGATTACGGTGGCGACGGACGCCTCAGGCGCGCCCATCTTCCTTATTTCGACGCTGGCGCGCCATACCCGCAATTTGGTGGAGAACCCGCGTGCCTCAATCCTTTTCGATGGAACGGGGGACCTGGCCGACCCCCTGCAAGGGGCACGCGTCACCCTTCATGGCCGGGCCGAGACGGTGAGCGGCGAGGCGGTGAAGCAGCGTTTTCTCAGCTCCCATCCCGAGGCGGGCTTCTATGTGGATTTCGAAGATTTCGTTTTTTGGCGCTTAGTCCTTGAAGGGGCTCACTTTATTGGTGGGTTTGGGCGCATCGTCGATCTGGAGCCGGCGGATCTCCTGGATCCCTCGCGAGGTGCAGAGGCCTGATCTCAGGACGAACGAGCCTTTTGAGGTGGCCTCCTTCTGTCGCATGTCACAGGCCTTTCTTGAAAGCGTTCCAGGTTCGGGGTAGCTAGAGGGCAACACCGACCGACTTTTTCCATCATTTCGAGATTTAGGGACTAAACCGCATGAGCGTTGAAAACGTTGTGGCCGAAGGGGCCAAGAACAACCCGAAGGTTCTGGCTTTTGTTGAAGGGGCGAAAGCGCTGTTCAAGCCCGAGGCCGTGCGCTGGTGCGACGGCTCCAAGGAAGAGTATCAGGACCTGCTGAAGAGCCTGGTCGATGGCGGCACCGCCATGTGGCTGGACCAAGAGAAGCGTCCGAACTCGATCCTCGTCCGTTCCGATCCCAAGGACGTCGCCCGCGTTGAGGACCAGACCTACATCTGCTCGGAGAGCGAAGACGACGCTGGCCCGACCAACAACTGGGCCGACCCGGCAGAGATGAAGGCGACGATCTCCAAGATCTATGACGGCGCCATGCAGGGCCGCACCATGTATGTGGTGCCCTATTCCATGGGCCCGGTTGGTTCGCCCATCGCCGGCATCGGCGTGATGGTTACCGACAGCGCCTACGCCGTCGCCAACATGCACATCATGACCCGCGTGGGTGACAAGGTGTGGGCGGCGCTTGGCGATAGCGATGACTTCGTGCGCGGCATGCACACGGTTGGCGCACCGCTTACGGCGCCGAACCAGGCCGACGTGCCGTGGCCTTGCAACGAGACAAAATACATCGCGCATTTCCCCGAGACCCGTGAGATTTGGTCTTACGGTTCGGGCTATGGCGGCAACGCGCTGCTCGGCAAGAAGTGTCACGCGCTGCGCATCGCATCCGTGAAGGCCCGCGACGAGGGCTGGATGGCCGAGCACATGCTCATCCTCAAGCTGACCAATCCGGAAGGCGAGTCGAAGTTTGTCGCCGCCGCGTTCCCGTCAGCTTGTGGCAAGACCAATCTCGCCATGCTCAACCCGACCATTCCGGGCTGGAAGGCCGAGACCATCGGCGACGACATTTGCTGGATGAAGTTCGGCGAGGATGGACGCCTCTACGCCATCAACCCGGAGACGGGCTTCTTTGGCGTTGCCCCGGGCACGTCCGACCATTCCAACTACAACGCCATGCGGACGCTGGACAAGAACTGCATCTACTCCAACGTCGCGCTCACCGATGACGGCGATGTGTGGTGGGAAGGGATGACCGAGGAAGCGCCGGCGCATGTCACCGATTGGCTCCGCCGCTCGTGGACGCCGGAAGCCGGCCGTCCCGCTGCTCACCCGAATTCCCGCTTCACCGCGCCGGCCGGCCAGTGCCCGGTGATCGCGCCTGAGTGGGAAGATCCCAAGGGTGTGCCGATCGACGC
>DAOVDX010000095.1 GCA_030669345.1 Methyloceanibacter sp.
ACGGCCAGCTCGCGCTCGATGGGATCGCCGAGCACCGTCAAGTCGATGACCGTATGGATTGGCACGAGCCGGTCGAGCTGACTCTTGATCTGCTCAATGACCATGGGCGTGCCGGTGGTGACGATGGTGATGCGCGACAGATGTGCCTCATGCTCGGTCTCCGACACGGTGAGCGACTCGATGTTGTAGCCACGGCCCGCGAACAGGCCGATGACGCGCGCAAGCACGCCGGGCTCGTTGTCCACGAGCACGCTCATCGTATGGGTCTCGGCCTTCTGCTCGGTCTTCTCAAGCGGATAGGCCGATCCGGGCTTAGACATCTCTTCTCACTCTCTTCGCAAAAACTGAATTCCGGCAAACGGGGCGCTGGACCTAAACCATCACCTTGCCCGTCTCGGAGATGACGTTGCCTATATCCTCCTCCGCCACGTCGTCGCCCAACAGCATGTTGTTGTGCGCCGCCCCGCTCGGGATCATCGGGAAGCAATTGGCATGCTCGTCAACACGGCAGTCGAAGATCACCGGCTTCGGCGTGGCGATCATTTCCTTGATCGCGTCGTCGAGTTCCGATGGCTTGTCGACCCTGATGCCAACACCCTGATACGCCTCGGCGAGCTTCACGAAGTCGGGCAGCGCCTCGGTGTAGGAATGGGAGTAGCGGCTGCCATGCAGCATCTCCTGCCACTGGCGGACCATGCCCATATATTGGTTGTTCAGAATGAAGATCTTGATGGGCAAGTCGTACTGCGCCGCCGTCGACATCTCCTGCATGGTCATGAGCACCGACGCCTCGCCCGCGACATCGATGACGAGGCTGTCAGGATGGGCAATCTGCACGCCGACCGCAGCCGGAATGCCATAACCCATGGTGCCGAGCCCGCCTGAGGTCATCCAGCGGTTGGGCTCCTCGAATTGGAGGAACTGGGCCGCCCACATCTGGTGCTGGCCGACTTCCGTGGTGATGTAGAGGTCCTTGTCGCAGGTCAGCGCGAAGAGCCGCTCCAGCGCATATTGCGGCATGATCACGTCGTCGCCCTGCTTATAGCTGAGGCATTTGCGTGCCCGCCAGTGGTCGATCTCGCCCCACCAGGTCTTCAGCGCCGCCTCGTCCAGCTTCGGATTTTTTGCCTTCCAGGCCGCGATCATCTGCTCAAGCACATGGGCGCAATCGCCGACAATGGGGATATCGACTTGGACGTTCTTGTTGATGGACGAGCGGTCGATATCGACGTGGATCTTCTTGGAGCCCGGCGCGAACGCGTCGAGCCGCCCGGTGATGCGGTCGTCGAAACGCGCGCCAAGACAATCATCACGTCGCAGTCGTGCATCGCGTGGTTGGCTTCGTAGGTGCCGTGCATGCCGAGCATGCCGAGCCACTGCTTCCCAGAGGCCGGATAAGCGCCAAGGCCCATCAATGTCGATGTGATGGGAAAGCCCGTCATGCGGACAAGCTCGCGCAGCCGCTCACTTGCGACAGGGCCTGCGTTGATGATGCCACCGCCGGTATAGAAGATCGGCCGCTTGGCGTTCGCCATCAGCTCGATGGCCTCGGCGATCGCGTCCTCGTCACCCACCGTCGCCGGCCGGTAGCTCTTATGCTGGGTGTTCGACACCTCGGTATAGTTGCCCGTGGCGATTTGAACGTCCTTGGGGATGTCCACGACGACAGGCCCGGGCCGACCGGAGCGCGCGACGTAAAACGCCTCGTGCAGAACCTTGGCCAGATCGTTCACGTCCCGGACGAGATAGTTGTGCTTGGTGCAGGGCCGCGTGATGCCGACCGTGTCGCTCTCTTGGAACGCATCGTTGCCGATGAGATGCGTCGGCACCTGCCCGGTGATGCAGACAAGCGGAATGGAATCCATCAACGCGTCGGTCAGCCCGGTGACGGCGTTCGTCGCACCGGGACCCGACGTCACCAACACGACGCCGACCTTGCCGGTGGAACGCGCATAGCCTTCCGCCGCATGGAGAGCGCCCTGCTCGTGCCGAACCAAGATGTGCTGCAGCCGGTCCTGCTGGAACAGCTCGTCATAGATCGGCAGAACGGCACCGCCCGGATAGCCGAAGATATGATCGACGCCCTGGTCGGCGAGCGCCTGCAGCACAATTTGAGCACCTGTCATCTCACGAGACATGTCTCTACCCACTGACAAAACCGGGCCAAGGCGACCTCAAAGGACCACTGCCCGGTGGAAAACGTAAGGAATGGCAGAAAAAGCCGGATTAAGCCGCGCACCCTACGGTGTGTATGTCACAGGGTCAACGGCAAATGCGAATGAATGACAAGATTGCCGGGCTTTTGCTTTCCATATATTACCGAACTCCACCGACAAATTGACCATTTATTGCGCGTTAGTCTGGCCGGGGTCGGGTCACAAGACCGCGCGCCGACAAGCGCTGGACAAGGGCTCGCGATCCGCCTATGTCCCTACCGCTTTCCGGGACCCGCAGCGCCGACCGGCGTTATCGCGAACCATCCAACGCCTCCTTCATTCATTGGTCTGAATGCAACAGGCTTCCACTTCAGAAACTTACGCCGCCAACGGCAATGGCAACGGTTCCGCGCCGCTATCCAAGCGTGCGCTATGGGCGCTGACCTTTGGCTCCATCGGCGTCGTCTATGGCGACATCGGTACGAGCCCGCTTTACGCGTTGCGCGTGGCGGTCCTCGCCGCTGGCGGGGAGCACGGCATCATCACGCAAGCTGCGGTGTTCGGCGTGCTGTCGCTGATCTTTTGGGCGCTGCTCATCGTGGTGACCACGAAATATGTGCTGATCCTGCTGCGCGCCGACAATAACGGCGAAGGCGGCACGCTGGCTTTGACGGCGCTTGCCTTCACAGCGCTCGGCAAACGCACGCCACTCGTACTCGCGCTCGGCATTCTCGGTGCGTCGATGTTCTATGGCTCCGCGCTGATCACACCGGCGCTGTCAGTGCTGTCAGCAATCGAGGGCCTCAACATCGCCACCGATGCCTTCAGGCCCTACGTGCTGCCCCTCACGGTCATCATCCTTGTCGGATTATTCTCGGTGCAATCGCACGGCACGGCGAAGGTCTCGACCTATTTCGCGCCCATCACCACGGTGTGGTTCTTTGTCATTGCCGTCGCCGGTGGAGTCGAAATCGCCGCCTACCCGCGCGTACTTGTTGCGCTCAACCCGATGTATGGCCTGAACTTTCTGCTCACCCACGGCATTGTCGGACTGGTGACGCTCGGCGCGGTGTTCCTCGTGGTGACCGGCGCGGAGGCGCTCTACAACGACCTCGGACATTTCGGGCGAAAGCCCATTCAGAACGCTTGGGTCTATCTCGTTCTGCCGTCATTGCTGCTGAACTATTTCGGCCAAGGGGCGCTGGTGCTCTCCAATCCCGAGGCAATCGCGAACCCGTTCTTCCTGCTGTTCCCCGAATGGGCGCTCTATCCCATGGTCGCCCTTGCCACCATGGCCACGGTGATTGCCAGCCAGGCCGTCATCACCGGCGCTTACTCCATCACACGCCAAGCCATGCAACTCGGCTTCCTGCCACGCATGGAAGTCCGCCATACCTCGGAGTCTCAAGCCGGACAGATCTACATGCCGCGCGTGAACTGGCTGCTGCTGGTCGGCGTGCTGCTGCTGGTCTTCATGTTCCGCTCTTCGAGCGAACTCGCATCCGCCTACGTCCTTGCCGTGGCGACGACCGAATGGGCGGCAGGCCTGCTCGGCTTCATCGTGATTTGGAAGCTGTGGCGCTGGAAGTTCATTTGGGTGGTCGCGGTGATGGCGCCACTCATCTTCGTCGACACCGCCTTCGTCATGGCCTCCACGCTCAAGCTGGTGTCGGGCGCATGGCTCCCGGTGCTGGTGGGCATGATGCTGGTGACCGTCATGATCACTTGGCGGCGCGGGACGCGGTTGCTGGCCCAAAAGACCCGGCGCGTGGAAGTCCCCTTCGAGCCGCTAATCAAAAACCTCGAGGACAAGCCGCCTTATGTCGTGCCGGGAACCGCCGTGTTCCTCACTGCCGACCCGGACTTCGCGCCCACGGCGCTGTTGCATAACCTCAAGCATAACAAGGTGCTACACGAGCACAACGTGATCTTGACCATCGTCAACGAGGACATTCCCCGCGTGAAGATGGAGAGCCGCGTGATGATGGAAACGGTGAGCGACAAGTTCATGCATCTCACGCTGCATTTCGGCTTCATGGAGCGGCCGAATGTTCCCAAGGCGCTCGCCATCGCCCGTAAGCAGGGCTGGCAGTTCGACATCATGTCCACGTCGTTCTTCTTGTCGCGCCGTTCGCTGCGGACAGACGACCGTTCAGGCATGCCGCAATGGCAGGATCAGCTTTTTGTCTATCTCGCCCATAACGCCGACGACGCATCGAGCTATTTCCAGCTGCCGACCGACCGGGTGGTGGAGATCGGTACGCAAGTGACTGTGTAACGCGTCACCTCGTGACAAGTCACTTCGTGATGCGCGCGCTCGTGGCCTCGACGGCGGAACTTCCGTCAGCGAACCATTCCCAGTCTGCCATGAAGCGCCTCGTCCAAGACATCTGCCGCTTGGCGTAACGTCGGCTTTCGGTTTTCGCCTTGGTCGTGCCTTCCTCCAGGGTCAGCGTGCCGGCCAGATAAGCGGCAATCTCGCGCACGCCAAGCGCCCGCATCGCCGGTAGCCCAGGATGAAGACCCAGATCGACCAGTGCCCGCACCTCCTCGATCGCACCTTCTTCAACCATGCGATCGAACCTGGCATCGATTGCCGCACAAAGGGGCTCACGCTCCGGCGCGACGACGAGCTTCAAGACAGCATCAGCCTGAAGCGTGGGCGTGCCTGGCTTTCCCTGCCATTCGGCGAGAGAAACCCCAGTGGACTCAATGACTTCGAGCGCGCGGACCACGCGCTGCTTGTCGCTCGGCATAAGGCGTTCGGCCATCACGGAATCGCGGGCCGTGAGTTCGGCGAAGAGCCCCTCGGCGTCGAGACTCATCGACCGTTCGCGCCAAAGCTCTCGCGTCTCCAGCGGAATGTCGGGGACCGGAGACAGACCTTCCAGGAGCGCCTTGAAATAGAGGCCGGTGCCACCGACGAGGACCGGCAATATCCCCATCTCTTGTGCGGCCTTCAGGGCCATGGCCACATCGGTTAGCCAGTGGCCGACGGAATAGCTCTCCGACGCTTCAACTGTGCCGTAGAGATGATGGGGAATGCCCGACATCTCAGAAGGCTCAGGCCGCGCCGTGAGGAGCTTGAGCTCGCGATAGACTTGCATGGAGTCGGCATTGATGACGGCGCCGCCAAACCGTTCGGCAAGCTTTAGCGCTGCGGCCGACTTGCCGCTTGCGGTCGGCCCGGAAATAAGGATGGCCATTGGGCGGCTTGGATCGACCGCCACGTTAGCTCGTCGGCACGGCGACGAAGCGCAACTCGCCCTTGGCGTCGGAGAGCAACAACAGAACGCGCCCGCGCCCTGAGCGCTTCACCGCCTGGAGCCGAACGACAACGTCGTGTGGCTGGCGCACTTCTTCCTGGGTGACTTCCACAATCACATCACCCGGCTTAACGTTTTTTCGTGCTGCTGGGCTGTCGGGCTCCACATCGGTGATGATCACGCCCTCGACCGAATGGCCGATGCCATATTCGCTGCGCAACGCGTCGGTGAGCGGGGCGATGGACAGACCGAGAAGACCCTCGTGCTCGGGATTGCGCCGTTCCAGGTCTTCCTCGTTATCCTCGTCGTCCATAGCGTCGGCGGCTTCATCGGCGTTGTCTTCGGGCAAGCGGCCAATTTTTACCTTCACGTCCACGGTCTTGCCGTCACGCAACAGCTCGACGGGCACGTCTTTACCGATTTGGGTGCCGACGACGGCGCGGGGCAGGTCGCGCATACTCCCGATGACCACGCCGTCGAATTTCAGGATCACGTCGCTTGGCTTAACGCCGGCGGCCGCGGCGGGACCATCTGGCGCCACCTTGGCGACCAGCGCGCCTGTCGGGTCAGCAAGCCCGAGGCTTTCGGCAATCTCGTCGGTGACATTCTGAACGTGCACACCGAGCCAACCGCGCCGCGTCTCGCCATACTCCCGGAGCTGGTCCAGAACCTTGACGGCGGTGTTGGAGGGAACGGCAAAGCCGATGCCAATCGATCCGCCAGTTGGCGAGATGATGGCGGTATTCACGCCGATGACCTCACCTTCCATGTTGAACAGCGGACCACCGGAATTGCCGCGATTGATGGCGGCATCGGTCTGCAGGAAGTCGTCATAAGGGCCAGCGTTGATGTCGCGCTTCGTGGCCGAGATGATGCCCACCGTGACGCTACCGCCGAGGCCGAACGGATTGCCAATGGCCATGACCCAATCGCCAACGCGCATATTGGACGAATTGCCGAATTCGATGGCTTTGAGCGGTGCCTTGGGCTCGACCTTGAGCAGTGCGAGATCGGTCTTTGGATCGTGGCCCAAAATCTTGGTCACCTTCAGCTTGGTGCCGTCGACAAAGTTAATGATGATTTCGTCAGCGCCTTCGATGACATGATTATTGGTGACGATCAGTCCCGAGGGATCGATGACAAAACCCGATCCGAGTGAACTCACCTTGCGCGGCACACCGCCTTCATCTTCCTCGAAGAAGTCATCGAAAAACTCTTCGAAAGGAGAACCCTTCGGTCCCCGAGGGCCAGGCGCCGTTTCGCCCGTACCCTTCAATGTCTGCGTGGTGGAGATGTTCACCACCGCACTCTGAAGGTTCTCAGCCACGTCGGCCACCGAAGCGGGGCCGCGCGCTAGGCTCGGAGCGGCCAGCAGCACGAGACAAGCAGCCACAAGCCAGGCCCACCGGGCACCCGGTGAGACGCTAAGAACTCGGCCTTGGCTGCTTCTGTGCAACATCGATCTTTCTACTCCCGCGTCCAATTAAGGCCGACGCTGGGGCTATTTTACCGAAAAATCAGTACGGCGATGCAGGAAACCGTCGCTCCGCCTGACAAGGGTCATACGGCTTGGGCTCAAGGCCCTAGCCACGGATCATCCAGACAGTGAAGACACCGGCGGCGACCGCCAGGGCGCCAGCCAGTCGCAACGAGGACAGAGGCACTTCCGCCGAAGCCTCCAAGAGCCTGCGGCCAAACCCCGGCACGAGCGCCCAGAGCAGCCCCTCTATGACCAGAACGAGACCGATGGCGACGCCGAGGTCATCCATGCGTTCGCAGAGGCGGCCGGCTACGGCGTGGACGGTGAGCCCGATCCTTGGCTACCGCCGTTAGCATCGTTGAAATACTGGAAGAACTGAGAATTCGGGCTCAGCAGCATCCTCGTATCGCCCGACTTCAATGCGCCCTGATAGGCCTGCATGGACCGGTAGAATGCGAAGAAATCCGGGTCCTTGCCGAATGCCTTAGCGAAGACCGCATTCTTCTCGGCATCGCCGTCGCCACGGATGCGCTCCGATTCATCGGTTGCGTTGGCCTTGAGCACCGTAACCTCGCGGTCGGCGTTGGCGCGGATACGCCGGGAGGCTTTTTTACCTTCGGCGCGGATCTCGGCGGCTTCACGCTGCCGTTCCGTCTGCATCCGGCGATAAATCGCCAGACTGTTGGCCTCCGGCAGATCGGCGCGTTTGATGCGGACATCGACCACGGTGATGCCAAGCGTCTTTGCCTGAGCATTGACCTGATCGGTGATGGTTTGCATCAGCTCGTGCCGCTTATCG
>DAOVDX010000065.1 GCA_030669345.1 Methyloceanibacter sp.
CAGGCCGACGTGGAAGCGACCGCGCGGCTCAATGCGATGAATGCGATCGGTGGCGTTCCCTGGCACCTCACCTTCTCTTACGGACGGGCTTTGCAGCACGCCCCGCAAATGGCCTGGGCAGGCAAGGTCGACAACGTGGCGGCGGCGCAGGCAGCCTTTTCTCATCGGGCGGAGATGAACGGGCTCGCCATGCTCGGCAAGTGGACGCCGGCCATCGAGAAAAACGCAGCCTAAGGCGCGGGCCGGTCGAAAAACATTCTGAAGCCCCGTTTCTCCAATTCGACCACGAGCAACAGTGCGACGCCGATGCCGACGATCAGCGCGCCGTCTAACGGCGCGACCGGCTCGGTGTGGAACAGAGCCTGCATCACCGGCACATAGGTGAACGCAAGTTGTGCGGCGACCACCGCGGCGACGCCCATCAACACGGCGGGCGTGCCGAGCGCGGCCCGCCAGGTAACGGACGGCCCGTGGATATGGCGCACGTTGAACAGATAGAAAATCTCCATCACTACGAGGACGTTGACCACCATGGTTCGGGCGAGGTCGATCGAATAGCCGCGCTCGATGGCGTAGAAAAATATGCCGAACGCTCCCGCCACGAAGAGCGCCGAAACGAAAACAACGCGCCATAGGAGAAGCCGGGAGAGCAGGGGCTCCCGGGGGCTGCGCGGGCGACGCTGCATCGTGCCTGGTTCGGTCGGCTCGAAGGCGAGCGTCAATCCGAGCGCCACGGTGGTGACCATGTTGATCCACAGAATTTGAATGGCTGTGACCGGCAACGTCAGGCCGAACGCCAGAGCGCCGATAATCGCGCTGGCCTCGCCACCATTGGTGGGTAGCGTCCAGGCGATGACCTTGCGGAGATTGTCGTAGACGGTGCGGCCCTCGCGCACGGCAGCGACGATGGAGGCGAAATTGTCGTCGGCGAGCACGATCTCGGCGGCTTCCTTGGCGACCTCCGTACCCTTCTCGCCCATGGCCACGCCGATATTCGCGCATTTCAGGGCAGGCGCGTCGTTGACGCCATCCCCCGTCATGGCCGTCACTTGGTCGTCGGCTTGCAAGGCTTGCACGAGGCGAAGCTTGTGCACGGGGTCGGTGCGGGCAAATACGGTGACGTCTCGGGCGACGGTCAAGAGCGCCGAATCGTCCAGCTGGTCGATTGCCTGGCCGGTGACGATCTTGGGGTCCTCGGAAAGTTCCAATTGGCGCGCGATGGCCTCGGCCGTCAGGGCATGATCGCCGGTAATCATTTTCACGCGAATCCCCGCCGAGCGGCAGTCCCGCACTGCGGTCAGTGCCTCTTCGCGGGGGGGGTCGATAAGCCCGAGGAGGCCGAGCATGGTAGCCCCGCCTTGAACGTCGCCAAAGCTGAGGTCCTGCCGGCCGCTCGGCAATGCCTTCATGGCAACGGCCAGCACCCGTTGGCCTTGCCCGGCGATGGCGTCGATCTCCGTGTGCCAAAAATCGGCATCGAGCGAGTCGGCGCCGTCGCGCTCGAGTTGCCGGTTGCACATGCTCAATATCTGCTCCGGTGCGCCCTTGATATAGGCGAAGGCATTGTCCTCGTGGCTGTGATGTAGGGTGGCCATGAATTTGTGCTGCGTATCGAAGGGGATCTCATCGGTGCGCGTAAGCTGCTTTCGCAAGAGCTCCGCATCGAAGCCCGCCTTCATCCCGAGACTAACGAGAGCTCCCTCCATGGGATCGCCCTCGACCTTCCACTCGCGGTTTGCCATGCGGAGATCGGTGTCGTTGCATAGGATGGCGGCTTTGGCGATTTCGGCCAGGGCGGGGTAGGCAGCTGCTTCGGCGAGCTTGCCGTCAATCTCGAAGCCCCCGTCTGGCCGGTAGCCGACGCCCGAAACATTGAAGGTTCCTTCGGCCGTTAGCACCGTGCGTACCGTCATCTCGTTGCGGGTCAACGTGCCGGTCTTGTCGGAGCAGATCACCGACACGAGGCCGAGCGTTTCCACAGCTGGCAGATGGCGTACAATGGCATTGCGTGCCGCCATGCGTTGCACGCCGATGGCCAGAGTGATGGTCATCACCGCCGGCAGCCCTTCGGGAATCGCGGAGACGGCGAGGCCAATTACCACCATGAAGGCCTCGGGCCAGGGATAGTCGCGCACCAGCGTGGCGAAGGCGAACACGCCCGCGCAACCGACGAGGATCAACAGGGTGAGCCCCTGGGCCAATACGCCCATTTGCCGGATGAGCGGCGTGGTCTGGTTCTGGATGGTTCCGACCAGCGTGCTGATGTGGCCAAGCTCGGTGGCAGTGCCGGTCGCCACGGCCACGCCCGCACCATTGCCGCTGGCGATGAACGTGCCCGAGAAGACCATGGAGGTCCGGTCGCCAAGGGAGGCGCCGGTGTCGACAGGTTCCAATGTCTTGTCGGTGGGAACGGACTCTCCGGTCAGCGCGGCTTCGTCCACGCGCAGGCTGCGCAATCTGACGAGACGCAAATCGGCCGGCACGCGGTCGCCCGGCTCGACCAGAACCAGATCGCCGGGCACGATATCCTCGGCGGCGATCACCTTGCGGCGGCCATCGCGCACGACCGACGCGTGCGGGTCGATCATCTTGCGGATGGCCTCAAGCGCCCGCTCGGCGCGGCCTTCCTGAATGAAGCCGATGATGGCGTTGAGGACGACGACGCCGAGCACGACGGCGGCGTCCAAGAGTTGACCGATGGCAGCCGCCAGCGCCGCTGCGGCGAGGAGCACATAGATCAGAAGGTTGTGAAACTGGAGCAGGAACCGCCGGAGCGGGTTCGGTGGCGGTGCTTTGGGGAGCCTGTTGGGGCCGAAGCGGGTCTTGCGGGCGCGCGCTTCCTCGTCGGTCAGGCCGGACGCACTGGTCTCGAGCGCCGCCAGCATCGCGTCTGCCGGTAGGGCACACCACTCCGGCGCGGCAGGCTCAGGCCCTCCGGCTCGAGAAGGCGGGCGATGGCTAAGTTTGCGGGTGGCTCTCAAGGGCATTCCTCCCTTTGGTCACGGGACTTCGGCATGCGCCGGCAAGCGCGAACTCTCGAAGTCAATCATGGGGCAGAGGACCCCGGCGGTCACGCTTCGCGTTGGCCGGAGTCGATCCAGCGGATATCGGGGTCTTTGCGGGGAACGGGCGGCGGCTGGCGGCGTACGTGGCCGACTATGATCGGAGCGATCGGAGAATAGGTCACCGGCACGCCAAGCTCCGCCTTGCCCTCGGCCGTGGCGAGCCAATTCTGAGCGAAGCCAATCCAGCACGTGCCGAGACCTTTGGCATAGGCGGCGAGCATCAAATTTTCCGCTGCCAGGGAACAATCCTCGACGGCCCAGTCCGTCGGCTCGGCGGCGGCAATCACAATCAACACCGGCGCGCGGTAGAAAATATCGAACTTGGGATCGTTGAGCATCTCGTGGAAGGGATGGGCGGGTGCGGCCAACGAGGCCTTGAGCAGATGCGTCTTGGCCTGATCGGAGATGCGGTTCAGGCGCGCCGTGTCCTTGACGACGATGAAGGCCCAAGGCTGCTGGTTGATGGCGCTGGGCGCTTTGATCGCCGCCTCGATCAGCTCGCGCAACACCTCATTGTCGACCGGTTCTTCGGTGTATTCGCGCACGGACACTCGCCCGTTGATCGCTTCCAGAATCTCCATGGTCTCGCGTCCCGGCAGCCGGCCCCAGCACGAGCACGTGCGGGGCTCGTGGTTGAGACGATCCCGCGCCACGCAGGCTCAGTCGTTGAGCCAGATCAATCAGAGAGGCTCAAACCCTTAAGGAGCTTGCGGATATTCGGGGTCATCCGGCATTTCGTCGAGATCCTCAGGCGGCTCGACTGTCACTGCCGGCAGAGGAGCCGCGTCGAGGGATGCCGTGGTCCACTCCAAAAGTTCAAGCTGGAGTTTGCCGAAGACTTCGCTGAGCGCATCCACATAGGCTCGCGTGTCGGTTCCGTTGGCCGTCTGTGAGCCCTTGAACAGCTTGGAGGCGACAATCTCGCCATTCTGATCCTGCAATCTCGACAAAAAGCTGATCTCAGCTTGCGCGCCATCTTGGGTTGAGACGTGGAAGTTGCGGATGTTGATCAGGAGTTCATAATTGTTGGCGAAGCCATCGCGCGAGCCGCTGACCGATCGCGCGTAGCCGGCATTCTCGAATGTCTGCAGAACCTTCGCCTGAACCAGCACTGGGAGGTTGTCGCTCCACTCGGCGTTCTCCAGCGGCAGGCTCTCGTCGGAGGCGGGCTGCGTGAGGATCTTGTCAGTGTTGAAGCCCATCAAGGTCTGGGGCTCGGGAATGAGGAGCCGCCAATTCGGTGCATGCTCGGGCGGCGGGGGAAGGTCGGTGGCCACGGCCAGCGAGTAGAGTGGGATATTGCTTTTGTCCACACTGCCGCCCGTCATCCGCTCGATACCTGCCAAAATGCCGTCGACCTTGTCGGCGTTCCGCGCCAGCGCGTCGGTAAAGACTTCGATGTTGACGATGGCCTCGTTCAAGGGCTTCGCATTCTGCGCCACGACGCTCTGGACTTCCTGGAAGGCGTCACGCGCGGATTGGGTCCAGTCCTGACCGACGCCGGGTGGCGCGACGAGGGTGGGCGGTGCACTGCCGTCAGAGGATAAAGGCGTGTTGGAGATACCGCCCGTCAGCGTGACGGCGATGCCGCCAGTCAGGCCCTGAGATTCCACATTGACCCGCGTGTCTTCGCGGACCGGCATGTTGCGGTTCACCGCGATCGTGGCAATCACCTGTTGGGGCGCGTCCGGATTGAGCGCGATGCCGGTGACATCGCCCACACGAATGCCGTTGAACAGAACGGCCGAGCCAACCAGAAGCCCCGACACCGAGCTTTCGAATCGAATGCGGTAAGTCTCACGTTCGCCGAAGCCGCCTTTGTTTTCCATCCAATAGACAAATCCAAAGCTCGCCAAGATGACGGCGAACATGAATAGTCCGATCAAAGCGTAGCGGGCACGGGTTTCCATGGATCAGAGTCCCTCGGTGTTAGGCGTTCATCTGGCGGTCCGCCAGCATGCCGCCGCGCTTTCCCTGGAAGTATGTCTTCACCCAGGGGTGCTCGGATTCAAGCATATTGGCGATTGGTCCGTCGGCCACGACCTTGCCGTCGGCAAGGACCGCGATGCGGTCGCAGGCGGTGTAGAGGCTTTCCAAGTCATGAGTCACCATGAACACGGTGATCTCAAGAGTTTGCTGAAGCGTACGGATCAGTTCGTCGAAATCGCCGGCGGAAATCGGATCGAGACCCGAGGTCGGCTCATCGAGGAACACGATCTCCGGGTCGAGCGCCAGCGCGCGGGCAAGCGCTGCCCGCTTGGTCATGCCGCCGGATAGCTCGGACGGGAATTTGTTGGCGTCTTGGGGTGTGAGCCCGACCATTTCGAGCTTGGCCATGGCCATCTCGTCCATCAGTTGCTGTGAAATCTCTAAATTCTCGCGCATCGGGAACTGGACGTTCTGGCGGACCGTGAGTGATGAAAACAAGGCGCCTTGTTGAAACAGGACGCCCCAACGGCGCTCTAGCGTGCGCCGCTCGGCCTCATTCACTTTGGCAAGATCGACGCCAAGCACCTCGATGGAACCGTGACGCTTGGGCACCAGCCCGATGATGGTGCGGAGAAGGACCGACTTGCCCGCGCCCGAGCCGCCGACGACGCCGAGGATCTCACCTTCCCTGACGTCGAGGTCAAGATGATCGAGGACAGTCTGGTTGCCGAAGCCAACCTCAAGGTCGCGCATTTTGATGACCGCGTTCTTTTTTGTCATGCGCGGATCACATCCCAATCGAGGCAAAGAAGATAGCGAACAGGCCGTCGAGCACGATCACCAGGAAGATTGATTGCACGACGGAGTTGGTGGTCTGCAGGCCGAGCGATTCAGCGCTGCCCTTAACCCGCAAGCCTGCTGCGCAGGCGACGACGCCGATGACGAGACCCATGAAGGGTGCCTTGATCATGCCGACCTTGAAATGGGTCAGCGAGATCGCATCGCTTAGCCGTGCGATATAAATGTCGGGACTGATGCCGCCATAGAGCCAAGCTACCAAGCCGCCGCCATAGAGCGCCGCCAAGGATCCGAGGAAGGTCAACACAGGCAGGGCGACAACGAGCACTAAGATGCGCGGCAGGATGAGCACTTCGGTGGGATCGAAGCCCATGGTGCGTAGAGCGTCGATCTCCTCGCGCATCTTCATGGCGCCAAGCTCGGCGGTGTAGGAACTGCCCGAGCGTCCGGCGACCATGATCGCCACGATGAGCACGCCGATCTCGCGCAGGACGAGGATGGCGACAAGGTCGACGGAGTAAAGCTCCGCGCCAAATCTCCGAAAATGGAAGATGCCTTGCTGCGAGATGATCGCGTCGATGAGGAAGGTGATGAGGAGAATGATGGGGACCGCTTGCCAGGCGACGCGATCGAACTGGTGAACGGTCGAGGTGAGGCGGTAGTCGCGCGGGTGTAAGACAACGCGCCCCAACGACACGCTGACGGCGCCGAGCATGCCGGCGAAGATGACAAGGTCGTGGCCGAAGTCGACGCCAGCCCTGCCGAAAGCGGCAAAAGCGTTGACGAGCGGGTTTTGGCGCACCGGCTTCGGCGCCGCTTCAAGATTGACGCCGCGCATCTCCTCGATCAGGCCAAGGTCATGCTCGGGCAAGCCAACGACGACGGCTTCCCGTCCAGATTTTGTCCATTGGCGGGTCAGACGCTCTAGGAGCCAAGCGCCGAAGGTGTCGAACTCACGCACCCCGGCCATGTTGATCGAGACGTCCTTGGCTTCGGGTGCCTCGTCGGCCACGCGCTCGACGAGCGCTTCCAACTCGCCCGCATGGGTGGCAGTCCACGAGCCGCCTGCGGCAAGCTCCAGCCGCTCCCCTTCCAACTTATGCGTTAGCAAGACCTCGCCCATGGCAATCGCTCCTAGCGGCCCAATGCGCACAAGCCTGGAGATCGCCCTCAAGGCTGGCAGTGATTCCAGCCCAAGAGTAACGGGGATTTAGCTTCGGGTCAGACTGATCGAAACGCTTTTCAGCGCAATCCCTTGGGTCGAGATCGAAACGGTTTGGCGCGAGCGCGAATAATTGACGATCATGCTTCCGCTGACGCCGCCCGAGACCCGGAGACTAATTCTGCCGGGCTTCGCGGTTCCGGTCGCCTTGCCGCTCGCATTATACGTGCGCTCTTCCCAGCTTCCGCTGATCCGGCTACCGCTCAGGCTCAGCTTGCTCCTGATCTCGACTTTGGAAGTTTCGCTCTTGCAGCGAATGGCCATGCCGAGCTGTTTGCCGCCGCCAGTGTAATAGGCGTTGCACGAGAGCCGTTCCTGTCCGCTGGTGAGCTGGACCTTGCCGGTTCCTCGCCAGGACCCGAGCAGGGAGTCGAAGGGTGTGGATTTGGCCACGACGGTCTGCGATGGGGTGACGACGAACACCCCAAACATAGCGGCGGTGGCGAGGAAAATTGGCGCAGCGCGGCGAATCAATCGTCTCATAAGTTCTTTCATCCCGTAATTTTCGGCACCGAACAAGTAAGGATTGCAGATCCAAGGTGATGACCGGAGGGTCCAGATACAACCCTTTGGGCAATGTTTGGAAGTCACGCTGTCGCGAGCGCTTCCGTCGCTAGGCCTAAGTCATTGGAACTTTTGGAAAGACAGAGTGTCTTTGTCGTATTCAACGCTCGAAGGTGCTGGCATGCGCTCCCTCGCGCGGTCTAAAGTAGCAAAGAGTACGCTTCATTTTCACTAAAGATTGGGTGCCCCATCATCGCGCCATCTCCGAATATCTCCATCACTTATTGTCGGCTTTGCGGCTGGCTGCTCAGGGCTGGCTGGACGGGCCAAGAACTCCTGTCCACGTTCGCCGAGGAGCTTGGTTCGGTCACGCTCATTCCCGACGCGACGGGGGGCGTTTTCGAGGTGCGTATTGACGACAAGCTGATCTGGTCCCGAGGGCAGGAAGGGCGCTTTCCCGAGATGAAGGAACTGAAGCAGTTGGTGCGCGACACGGTGGCGCCGAACCGCGATCTTGGCCATGTCGACGCCAAGGACTCCAAGACTTAGGGCCTCATTCGTCTGGTCGGTTTTTCAAGAAATCTCGACAATCGTGGCTTCGTCGGCGCCGGCTGGCACGGTCTCGCCAATCGGTTTGCCCATGACCGCCTGCGCTACGGGTGACACGTAAGACAATGTGCCATGGGTGGGGTCGGCCTCATCCTCGCCGACAATGCGATAAGTCTGACGGCGTCCGTCGTCGCGCGCAATGGTCACCTTCGAGCCAAAATGCACCTCGGTCGCGTCATGCGGTGGTTCGATCACCTGGGCTGTGGCTCGGCGTGAGATCCAATAGCGCAAGTCGCGGTTGATCTTGGCGGTTAGGGGGCGATCGTCGGCGTCCTGGGCCGCCGCATGGTCCTCATGCAAACGGGCCAACTCAGCCTCAATCAGCTCCAGCCCCCGGGCTGTCACGAGGTTGTGTGGGGATATCGGCCTGTCGGGGAGGTCGTCATAAACGTCCCCGCCTTCGGCCTCTTTGGTAAAGGCCTTGCTCATTGGTCAAGCATATCACGCGTTAGACCAGGATTGTGGCTCTGCGCATGTTTGCGAATTTTCTTTGGGTAAATAACATTGTCTTAGGCAGCGGCCTTGCCCTAACCCCGACTCACCATGCAAGATAAATAGGCAAAGACCTGAAATTGGGCAGGCGCTTAGGGGGAGGGACATCATGATCGACGCGGGGAATACCGCCTGGCTGATTACGGCCACGGCACTGGTTCTCTTTATGACGCTGCCGGGGCTGGCCTTGTTCTATGGCGGGCTCGTGCGCGCCGAGAACCTGCTCTCGGTGCTGATGCATTGCTTTACCATTGCCAGCCTCGTGACTATGCTGTGGTTGGTGGTGGGCTACAGCCTCACCTTCTCCGGCGACGGCGCTTGGATCGGGGATTTGAGCAAGGTGATGCTCTTCGGGATGCCGCGGGATGCCGTGACCGGCACCATTCCTGAATCTGTCTTCTTCATGTTCCAGATGACCTTCGCCATCATCACGCCGGCGCTTATCGTCGGCGCTTTTGTTGAGCGCATGCGGTTCGGCGCGGTGATCCTGTTCACCGGGCTCTGGCTGTTGCTGGTCTATGTGCCTGTCGCCTATTGGGTCTGGGGTGGCGGCTGGCTGGCCGAGCGCGGCGTGCTTGATTTCGCCGGTGGGCTCGTTGTGCATCTCACCGCCGGCGTTTCGGCCCTAGTGCTTGCTGTCATGCTTGGTACGCGCACGGGCTTTCCCCATGACGTCAGGCCGCCCCATGCGCCGTGGATGACCATGGTGGGTGCCTGTATGCTGTGGGTCGGCTGGTTCGGCTTCAACGCCGGCAGCGCGCTTTCCGCCGGTGCGGATGCGGGCATGGCCATGACCGTTACACATATCTCGGCGGCCACGGCGGCTCTGGTCTGGATCGTCATCGAGGCTGTGAAGTTCGGCAAGCCATCGATTGTTGGCGCGGCGACCGGCGCTATCGCCGGGCTCGCCTCCATCACGCCCGCGTCGGGCTATGTGGGGCCGGGTGCCGCCCTCCTGATCGGACTGGCTGGCGGATTGGCCTGTTACATCATGGTGATGATCGTGAAACACCGCTTCAAAATCGATGACTCGCTCGACGTGCTGGCTGTGCATGGTGTCGGCGGCGCGCTCGGCGTCATGGCGACGGCGGTCTTTGCCGATGCGACGCTCGGCGGTATTGGGCTGGCGGAAGGTCAGACCATGGGAGGCCAGGCACTCATTCAGCTCACTGGGATCGTCGCTGTTTTGATCTGGTCGGTCGTGGTCAGCTTCCTGATCATCAAATTTGTGAAGGCGGTCGTTGGCTTAAGGGTTAGCCCAGAGGTCGAGGAGCAAGGACTCGACATCAATATCCACGGGGAACGCGGCTACAACATGTGAGGCGGAGACCATGAAATACATCATCGCAGTGATACAGCCGCACCGGCTCGAAGCCGTGCGCGAGGCGCTTGCCGACATGGGCGTGCAGGGTATGACGGTCTCCGAGGTGCGCGGTTTCGGTCGGCAAAAGGGGCAGACCGAGATCTACCGTGGCGCTGAGTACGCCATACAATACGTGCCGAAGGTGAAGCTTGAGCTTGCCGTCGGGGCCTCTGTGGCCGAGGCTGTGGTGGAAGCGATTGGCGGGGCAGCGAGAACCGGCCGGATCGGCGACGGCAAGGTGTTCGTGCTGCCGCTCGAAGGCGCCATGCGGGTCCGCACCGGCGAGATGGGCGCCGACGCGCTCTAAACCGCGCCCGTCACTGGCGTGGGCGTTCCGCGGCGACAGCCTCGGTCACGGCGCCAAACAGCGTGTGTTCGCCCAAGGCTTCGATGGCGACGGCATTTTTGCGCCGCCAATTTGGATGCTCGTCGATCGTGCCCGGCAGGTTCGGCTGCTCGGTGGTGCCCAGCGCATCGTCGAGTTGCACGGCGAGCAGCCGGCAAGGTGTGATCGCGAGGAAGCGATGGACGGCGATGAGAACCTCGTCGGGCATCTCCCCGGACCTGGCCTCTGCCTCATCCAGACCAAGCGCCTGTGCCGTAACCAGAGCATTGAGGACAAGTTGCCGGTCGCGCGCGCGCTCTTGGCGCTGCGAATTGGCTTCCGCCTCCGTGGCGCGGCCGGTCTTAACCCGCCAGTCGATATCGTTGCCGATCCACCAGCCGCGC
>DAOVDX010000153.1 GCA_030669345.1 Methyloceanibacter sp.
TCCCCATAGTCCTTGGACTGCGCATCGACATTCTTGATCTCAAGCGCAATCGGCGTGCCGGTTGTCACCTGCGCGCCGTCCGCGTCCCCGAACACCCCTGACAGGATTTTGACCGTGTCCGGCTCTTGCCGCGGGGTGGTGTATTTCGATTGGCCAGGGCGGCGCTTATCGAGAAAGCCCTGAATATCCGTTTCGGTCAGCTTAATGCCGGGCGGGCAGCCGTCGACCATGCAGCCGATTGCTGGCCCGTGGCTTTCGCCCCAGGTGGTGATGCGGAATAGATGGCCAAAACTGTTGTGCGACATGGGGTCTCTCTAGCCGCTTCTAGTTTAGGGGAGGTGAAGGGTCAAACGGCGGACTTCCGGGCATTTTGCCGGGTTCCGCCACTTTTGCGGGCTATCGGGCCTCTAAAACAACGCATGGCCGCCGCCTCGATGGCGATTTTTCGTCTTATTTTTCCGTAGCTTGCGCGATCGCGTCTGGGCATGGACCGGTTGATTCGTCGCCGGTCGCCCAGGCCCTCCCAAAAACAATCTGTAGGAGTCGCCGATGCGTGCTGCGCATGCGTTTTTCATGAGTTTGACTGTTCTGATCCTCGGAAGCTCGCTTCCAATCGTCCCTGCGGAGGCCTTCCCGTCTCCCTTTGCAAGTGGCGCTTCCCTGAAGCCTGCGAAGGCGGCTGGGCCCTCATCCCGCAATGTTGGCCCACGGCCTGCGCGCTGGTGTGGCTGGTGGATGCGTACCCAGAAAGGCGGTGGGCCCGAATTGAACCTGGCGCGGAACTGGGCCCAGTGGGGCCGTCCGTCCCGTGCCCGGGTCGGGGCCGTGGTGGTGTGGTCCCATCACGGGGCATGATTACGGGCCGCACGGCGAGCGGTCAGTGGATCGTCAAATCAGGCAATGACGGTGGCCGTGTCCGGGAGCGTCCGCGTTCGGTCAAGGGCGCTGTCTTCCGCGTCGGCTAAAGCAGAGGGGCGCGGGCTTTATGTCCGCGTCCCGCTTAACGCCACAGGAGCGCTACTCCTTGACGACGGAGATGTCAGGCGCTTCCTCGTTCTTCATGCCGACCACATGGTAGCCGGCATCGATATGCAGCAGCTCGCCGGTGACGCCGCGTCCGAGATCGGACAGCAAATAAAGCCCGCCGCCGCCCACTTCCTCGATGGTCACGGTGCGCCGCAGCGGTGAATTATATTCATTCCATTTGAGGATGTAGCGGAAGTCGGAGATGCCCGACGCGGCAAGCGTCTTGATGGGACCGGCGGAGATGGCGTTGACGCGGATATTGTTCTTGCCGAGATCGACCGCGAGATAGCGCACGCTGGCTTCCAGCCCGGCTTTAGCCACGCCCATTACATTGTAGTGGGGCATCACCTTCTCGGCGCCGTAATAGGTGAGCGTCAGCAGCGAGCCGCCATTCGGCATCAGCGCTTCGGCGCGCTTGGCGAGCGCGGTGAATGAGTAGCAGGAGATCAGCAGCGTTTTGACGAAGTTCTCCTCCGTCGTGTCCACATAGCGCCCGTCGAGCTGGTCTTTGTCCGAGAAGGCGACGGCGTGAACCAGAAAGTCGATCGTGCCCCACTCGGCTTTGAGCGCGTTGAACACGGCGTCGACGGAGGCCGTGTCGGTAACGTCGCAAGGCAGCACCAGCTTCGAGCCGATCTGCTCAGCGAGCGGCCCGACGCGCTTTTTAATCGCGTCGCCTTGATAGGTGAGGGCCACTTCGGCGCCTTGCTCAGCGATGGCCTTGGTGATTCCCCAGGCGATGGAGCGGCTATTGGCAACGCCGAACACGACGCCACGCTTGCCTGCCATAAGATTTCCGCCGTCGGCCATTACCCCTCCTTCGAACCAGAAGTCGGGGCTTTATACATGCGCAAGGCGCGGAGCCGGAAGGATTTTTCTGCATTTTAGCCGCTCAAGGCCATTCGTCCGCGCGCGTCGGCCGAAGCGGTAGTTTCCGCGCTGCTCTCATATGTCCGGCATCGGAAGCGCGTTTAGCCTGGGAATGACCAGTTTCCGTCGTCTTTCCGGCAGGCGATGCCCTCGATCTCTTTCTCAAGAGCTCCTTGGGCGAGGGAATAGATGACGTGGCGGCAAATGCGGCCTTCACCGTTACGGAATGCCGATACCGGCTTGATTCGGCCCGCGAGCTGGCTGGCCGGACGGCGCCACACCAAAGTCACGCCGTCGCCAAGCTCGGTAAGAGCCATGTGTAGCGCTTGCAGCGCGACCTTCCGGTCGGATCGATCAAGGGTGTATTGCAGTTCTCTGAGGCCTAGCGGTTCGTGGCTTGTGCCCAACGCCGCGACGTCAATTGCCCCGGTCTCCTCGGCCTTGAGAGGAGAAAGGGTGGGCAGCAATACTGACAACACTAGAGCGCCCACCCCAATGACAGGGGCGTTCCAATGGAACGTACGCATAACAACTCGTCCCCAAACTTTGACGCGGATACTGTATTCCCCACGCCCTCTATCAACGAAAGCCATCGTGCCCTATCAGAGTGAGGAAATAGTAAATGTACGTGCCTGTCCGGGATTTTAATTCAGTGGGCGGAAGGCTAAAAGAGCAGTCGAGACATGAACGATAAAGCGCCGGAAGCCAGCGATTTTACTGCCGCCGAAGACCCATTCGCCTTGTTTGAGCACTGGCTGGGTGAGGCGGAAAGCGCCGAGCCAGTTAACCCCGAGGCCATGGCGCTCGCCACCGTCGACGCCGATGGCATGCCGAATGTGCGGATGATTCTCTTAAAGGGCACCGACGAGCGCGGCTTTGTTTTCTATACCAATTGCGAGAGCGCCAAGGGCTTGGAGCTGGCCGCTAACCCGAAGGCGGCGCTGTTGTTCTACTGGAAGAGCCTCGGACGACAGGTCCGTATCCGCGGGCCCATTGAGTCTGTCACCGATGCAGAGGCGGATATCTATTTCGCCACGCGCCACCGGGACAGCCGTATCGGCGCCTGGGCGTCGCGTCAGTCACGCCCGCTTGCGCGCCGTGCCGTGCTTGAAGAGGCCGTCGAGGGTTATACGGAAGAGTTTGCTGGCGGCGACGTGTTGCGGCCCGGCTATTGGCATGGCTATCGTGTTCGCCCCGTGGAAATCGAGTTTTGGCAGAACGGCGAGTTTCGCCTGCACGATCGGATCGAGTTCCGCCGTGCGACCCCGGAAGGTCCCTGGGCCAAGACGCGCCTGTATCCGTAATACGCCTTTACCCGTGACCCGCCCGAGACATCGATTGTTATGACCCTCATCCCCAACGAAGAGTGCAAGACACTGGTCCTGACCGGCGCCTCACGCGGCATCGGCCACGCGACGGTCAAACGCTTCTCGTCCGCGGGGTGGCGAGTGATCTCCTGCTCGCGCCAGCCGTTCCTGGAGGATTGTCCGTGGGAGGCGGGGCCTGAAAATCATATCCAGGTCGATCTTGCCGACACCGACAGCACCCTCCGCGCGGTTGCCAGGATCAAAGACCGGCTAAAGGCGCAGGGCTCGCGGTTGAATGCGTTGGTCAACAATGCAGCGGTCTCGCCGAAGGGGCAGGGCGGCAGCCGGCTTTCCTCTCTCGACATGCCGATGGAGGATTGGCAGCACGTGTTCCAAGTCAATTTCTTCGCGCCCATCATGCTGGCGCGCGGCTTGATCGACGAGCTTGAGGCGGCGTCCGGGGCTGTGGTCAATGTGAGTTCCGTCGCCGGTGGCCGGGTGCATCCTTTCGCCGGCTCCGCCTATGCGACGTCGAAGGCGGCGCTGGCCTCGCTCACGCGCGAGACGGCTGCGGACTTCGCGCCGCGCGGCATCCGGGTCAACGCCATCTCACCGGGCGAGATTGATACCGACATCCTATCGCCTGGTACCGAGGCTCTGGTTCCCGACATTCCCATGCGCCGGCTTGGGCTACCGGAGGAGGTGGCCAAGGCCATCTATTTCTTGTGCACCGACCCATCAAGCTACATCAATGGCGCGGAACTGCATATCAATGGCGGTCAGCATGTGTGACGCGACCCACCACAAACCTGCCACGGCTTCCGTTTAGCGGTAGGATGATGGTGCGACTTCAGCATGAGGGCCTATTGACGTGACCGCCAGCTATTCGATGGATCGGTATTCGACCGCGCGCCTTGAGACCAAGGTGGCATGGGAAGCCAAATGGGCACGGCGCATCGCGCTTTTCTTCCTGCAGCTCCTCATTCTGACGGTCATCCTTCATCGCTTCGCGGGGCTCGGCACGCCGGCGGCCATCAATCTCATCATAGTCTCGGTGGTGGGGCTGTGGATCGCCGTCATAATCGCCTTGGTCTCGCTCATTCGAATTTGGTTTGGCGGGCAGAGCGGCGCCGCGCAAGATTTTGCCGCGATCATCTTAGGGATGATCGGATTGGCGCTACCGGTATTGTTCCTGTCGAAGGCCCTCCTGCTGCCGCAGCTCACGGACGTGCAGACAACGCCGGCTGATGCGCTCCAGTTCACCGTGCTCGGCGAGACGCGCCCCGCTGACGCCAACCCGTGGACAAATCCAGATGCCGAGCAGGCGGAATTGCAGGCCGAGGCCTATGGCGATATCGGACCT
>DAOVDX010000076.1 GCA_030669345.1 Methyloceanibacter sp.
CCCCCTTCACCATCAAGAAGGGCGAGCGCGAGGGAAGCGCCAGCTTCGACTTGCCGTTGGAAATCCGCAATCAAGTCGCGCGCATCGAAATCGCAGGCGAACGCTCTGCTGGCGCGGTTCATCTGCTGGATGCCCGTTCGCAATGGCACCGGGTCGGCATCATTTCAGGTGAGTCCCGCGAGGAAGCGCAGCCTCTCCTGTCGCCACTCTATTACGTGAAGCGGGCGCTCTCGCCTTATGCCGACGTCATCACGCCAAACGAGCGCAACGTCGCCACCGCTGTGAATGACCTGATCGATAAACAGAAGGTCTCGACCATCGTGCTCGCCGATATCGGCAAGCTTGTCGCCGGCACCCAAGAAGAACTGGAGGGCTGGCTCGATCGTGGCGGCGTGCTGATCCGTTTCGCCGGCCCGAGGCTTGAGCAAGGCGGTGACGAGTTGCTACCCGTCGCGCTTCGCCGTGGCGGCCGTACGCTTGGCGGCTCGCTCTCCTGGAGCACGCCGCAGCCCTTGGCAAAGCTTGAAGAAAAAGGTCCGTTCAAGGGGCTCGATATCCCAGATGACGTGCGCGTCAACCGCCAAGTTCTCGCCGACCCCACCGTCGCCTCGGACGCGGAAGTTTGGGCGACCCTCGGTGACGGCACGCCGCTCGTCACCGCCGCCAAGCACGGCGAGGGCTATATCGTGCTGTTCCATGTCACCGCCAACTCCGACTGGTCGAATCTGCCACTCTCAGGACTGTTCGTTGAGATGCTCCGCCGCGCCATCGCGCTGGGGCCGAGCCAAGTGGGTGCACCAGACGGAACCGAAGGCGCGACAGTTGAGGCGGGCGCCACGTCCACATCCGCCACGGCGCTGGCGCCAATCCAGACGCTCGATGGCTTCGGCCAGTTGATCCCGCCGCCGCTGCGCGCCGCCCCGATCGCAGCCGACAAGCTCGACCAGACCGTGCCGGGGCTTGACCATCCGCCCGGCTATTATGGTCCATCGAATTCCGCACGCGCCCTCAACCTGGTGACGCCGGCGACCACACTCACGCCTCTGCCCACGATCGAGGGTGCAAGTGAAGTTGGCGGCTACGCGCTGAAAAATCCTCTGGCGCTTGAGCCTTGGCTCTATCTCGCCGCGCTTCTTCTGTTCGCTCTCGATATTCTGGCCGCGCTGGTGCTGAGCACGGGGCTCCGTTTTGGACGCCGCCTCACAGCACGCAGCGCGGCAATCGTCTTCGCGCTGGCATTTTTGCCCGCGCTCCTAGCGCCTGGTCTTTCGCCACAGGCCTTCGCGGCTGAGCCGCAGTCGACGGACGAAGCGGCGGATGACTTCGCGCTGAAGGCAGCTCTGGACACGCGGCTCGCTTATGTGCGGACCGGCGATGCCGAGACCGACCGCACCAGCGAAGCGGGCCTGTCGGGCTTAAGCAAAGTGCTGCGCGCCCGTACGGCGTTAGAGCCGGCCGAGCCCGTGGGTGTCGACATTAACAAGGACGAGCTTTCCTTCTTCCCGGTCCTTTATTGGCCCGTGCTCGAAAGTGCCGAGCCCATGTCCGACGCGACGCTCGCCAAGATCGACGCCTATATGAAGCAAGGCGGCATGATCATTTTCGATACGCGCGACCAAGAAAGCGTGGCGTATGGCGGAACGCAAGGCCAAGCGCTCAACAGGCTCATCGGCCAACTCGACGTCCCGCCGCTTGAGCCCGTGCCTGAAAACCACGTTCTCACCAGGTCATTCTATCTGCTGCGCAGCTTCCCCGGCCGCTGGGACGGCGGCTCGCTGTGGGTTGAGGCCGTGCCCACGGGCGACTCTGAACGCAGCGCACGCTCGCGTACTGACGGTGTGAGTTCTTTGGTTATCACGTCTAACGATCTCGCTTCCGCCTGGGCTCTCGACGACGCCAACCGGCCGCTCTATCCGGTTGTGCCCGGCGGCGAAATCCAGCGCGAGATGGCGTTCCGTGCCGGCGTCAATTTGATGATGTACGCACTCACCGGAAACTACAAAGCCGATCAGGTGCACGTCCCTGCCCTGCTCGAGCGTCTGGGACAATAAGTCATGAACTGGTCCATCGAGTTCATCCCGTTCGTGCCATGGCCGGTCCTTTGGATCATAGCCGGCATCGGCGCGGTGTTACTCGCGGCTCTGTTCTGGCGCGCGCGAAGAGGCGCCGTCTTACGCCTGCTTGCCTTCGCCATGCTGCTGCTGGCTATGGCCAACCCACATCTGAAGCAGGAGGACCGCGAGCCGCTGAACGACATCGTCGCCGTCGTGGTTGACGACAGCCAGAGCCAGGCCATCGCTGGGCGCACCGAGCGCACCGAGGCCGTGCGCAAAGGCTTGGAAGAACGTCTCAAGACAATTCCAGATCTTGAGGCACGTTTCGTGCGTTCCGCCTCGACCTCCGCTGACAATGAGCGCGACGGCACCATGCTGTTCACTGATTTGGCGGAAGCACTGGCCGACGTGCCGCCCGACCGCCTTGCCGGTGTCATCATGATCACCGAGGGCGAGGTGCATGACGTGCCCGACTCCGCCGCGGCGCTCGGCTTCGATGCACCGGTGCACGCACTGCTCACGGGCAAACCCGACGAATTCGACCGCAGGCTTCAGGTTTTGGCCGCGCCCCGCTTTGGTATTGTCGGCAGCGTTCAGCCAGTGAAGGTCAAGGTCAGCGAAACAACGCCTGGCGATGCCGGCACCGCGATCCTGACCATCACCCATCAAGGTCAAAAGCCGACGCAGAAGGCCGTCCGCATCGGCGAAACCATCGAGATTCCGGTCAAGATCGACCATGCCGGTCCGAACATCGTGAGGATCGAAGTCGACAACGCAGCCGGCGAGCTTACGACCATCAACAATCGTACCGTGCTGACCGTGGAAGGCGTGCGCGAGAATTTGCGCGTGTTGCTGGTCTCGGGCGAGCCCCATGCCGGTGAGCGCACATGGCGCAACATGTTGAAGTCCGACGCCGCCGTGGACCTCGTGCATTTCACTATTCTTCGCCCGCCGGAGAAACAGGACGGCACGCCCATCAATCAGCTCTCGCTGATCGCCTTCCCCACCCGTGAGCTTTTCCAGGAGAAGCTCGACCAGTTCGATCTGGTCATCTTCGACCGCTATCAGCGGCGCGGCGTCTTGCCCCTGCTCTATCTGGAAAATGTCGCCCGTTATGTGGAAGACGGCGGCGCCGTGCTGGTTTCCGCCGGCAACGACTATGCCTCAGCGCTCAGCCTCTATCGGATGCCGCTCGGCCAAGTTCTACCGGCCGTGCCGACGGGCCGTGTGATTGAGGAACCCTTCAAGCCGGCACTAACCGAGCTCGGCGGCAAGCATCCCGTCACCAGCGATCTGCCCGGCGCAGGCGAAAACGGCGAGGGGCCCTCTTGGGGCCGTTGGTTCCGGTTGGTTGAAGTCAGGCCGGACGACGCCGAAGTGCTCATGAAGGGCGCTGACGACAAGCCACTTCTCGTCATTGGCGAGCGTGGTGAGGGACGCGTCGCGCTACTCCTCTCCGACCATACGTGGCTTTGGGCGCGCGGCTATGATGGTGGCGGGCCTTATACCGATCTGCTCCGGCGGCTCGCCCATTGGCTAATGAAGGAGCCCGAGCTCGAAGAAGAGACCTTGCGGGCCACGAGCCGCGGCCAGACGCTCGTTCTTGCGCGGCGCTCGATCAAGGACGAGGTCGACCCCATTATCGTCACCTCGCCGTCCGGCAAAGAAGAGACCGTCACCCTCGACAAGGGTGAGGGCGGGCTGTGGCGCAAAACCCTGACCGCCGATGAGCAAGGCGTCTATCGCGTGACGTCCGGCAAGTTGGCCAGCATCGTCACCGTGGGCAATGCCAATACGCGCGAGCTCTCCGCGGTGACCGCCACTGACAAACAGCTCGGACCACTGCTTGAAGAGACTGGCGGCGGCGTCTTCTGGCTTGGACGCGAAGACGGCCAAGCGAGCGAAGACGTCGATCTGCCACGCCTCGTCACCATGCGCAGCGGCCATGTGATGCATGGCACCGATTGGCTGGGGCTGCACAAACGCGAGGCCTATCACGTGAAGGGCGTGCGTTTGTTTCCGCTGTTCACGGGCTTCTTGGCGCTGGCGCTGCTGCTTGGCCTACTGGCCGCCACCTGGTTCCGCGAAGGCCACTAGCGCGAAGGCGCATGGGCTTTGATCTGACCGGTCACGCCTTCAAGCGCGCCGGGCTTAATCTCCGCCACAAGCAGCCTTGCCGGATCGACTGGCCCCGGCATCACGATCTGCCCAGGCGGCACAGCAGCAAATCCGAAACGACCGTAATAGGGCACATCGCCGACGAGCAGCACGAGGCCGAAGCCTACTTCGCGCGCGCGCACCAAGCCCTCGCTCACCAATGCCTTGCCATAGCCTTTGCCGCTCATCCGAGGATCGACCAGGAGCGGCCCCAGCAGAACGGCCCCTTCGTCCTCACCAATCCTGATGGCGGTAAAACGGACGCCGCCAACCAGCCGGCCGTCGAGCCAGTCGGTCAGGCTGAGCGCCGGAACAGGCGGCACGCCCTCTCGCACCCGGTAAGCACTCCGGGAAAAGCGGCCCGGACCGAAAGCATCGGCCGAAAGCTGCGACAGCGCCGGGGCATCATCTGTGGTTTCAAGCTGGATTTTGAAGTTAGTCATGGCGTTAGCACCAAAGTGGTTGATCGAGGGACATCCCTCGTTCGCAGGCACCAAACGCGGTCTTCAAAAAATGACAGACGAGGTGACGGCGACGAGGATCAGACGGACCGCATAAGGCGGGCGCGCACTCGTCGTCGGAGAAATATCGAAGCTGTGATCCTCGTCCACATGCCCGGCGCTTATCACGGACGGTGGCCCCAGGTCCAGCAATCTTAGGGAAGCGAGCCGCGACGACAGGACAAAATTCGGAGCCCGTCCGAGTTCAGTATGTGTTATCGCCTCTCGTCACATTACTGAACCTGCTAGGCTAAAGACTAGCGATGAGGGGTCGTGGAGCCACGTCCTCTAAAGAAATAACAGGGGTTTCCTCATGGCGGACGCGGCCAAGCTGCTCGTTCTGTATCATTCGTCCTACGGGCACACTGAGACCTTGGCCTATGCCATGGCGCATGGCGTGCGCGCCGTTGAAGGCGTGCAAGTCGCCGTCAAACGCGTGCCTGAGCTGATGCCCGAGGAGGTCATGCGTGCCGCCCGCATGAAGGTGGAACAGCCAGCGCCGATCGCCGATCCGCAAGAGCTCGCCGAGTATGACGGCATTATCGTCGACACGCCGACCCGCTTCGGCAATATGTCGGCGCAGCTGCGGCACTTTTTCGACCAGACCGGTCCGCTCTGGGTAGCCGGTTCGCTGATCGGCAAGGTGGGCAGTGTCTTCACCTCCACCTCCACGGGCGGCGGCAACGAAACCACGATTGTTTCAGTACACTGGACCATGATGCATCACGGCATGGTCGTGGTTGGGCTTCCCTACTCCGCACCAGACCTGGCCGACATCAGCGAAGTAAAGGGTGGGTCACCCTATGGCGCAGGCACCATCGCCGCGCCCGACGGTTCACGTTCGCCATCGCAAAAGGAGCTGAACCTCGCCAGCTTCCAGGGCTACCACGTCGCCAACATCGCTAAGCGCCTCGCCGGCAGCAGCGACGAGGGCAACAGCAATGGCGACGGCAATACCAACGGCGCCGAATAACCGAACCGCACTACCAATTCGGCCTTAGGCGCGCCTGATCGAAAATCTCGGCGAGACGCGCGCGTGTGCCCTTATCGATCTGCGCCGGCACGTCGTCGTACGCGAACATCCCCGTCTCGGCGATCTCTCCCTTAGCGCGGTAATTCCCCCGCCGCGTCCATTGGCGGATGATGAACACCGCGATATGGTCGCCGGGGAAGTTGACGCCGTTTGAGAACATCTCATGCAATGTGGGTGGCGCGGTTAGCATGCCGCCAACCTCCTCCTCCAGTTCACGGGCGACCGCCTGTTCCAGAGTCTCACCCCATTCGACGCCGCCACCTGGAAAGAACCAGCCTGGCCGATAGCTATGGCGAACCAGCAGCACACGCTCCTGCTCGTCGATGATCACGCCTTGGGCGCCAAGCGTCATCCCCCGCCGCAAACGCCAAAAGGGGCGGAGCAACGCCGTGATGAGCTGTGCGACGGGGGCTCTGCGTGATGGTTTGAAGCTCAGCCTTGCCTCCTATATTCAAGCTCTCGAAAATTGAACCCGGGCACCATGAAGGGTCATCGCGAGCCTTGTCCAGCAAGGACAACGGCTTGGCTTGAAAGAGGTTTTGCAATAGGCAGGACGACGGAAGAACTGCCCCTTTGAAGGTCTCCCGCACCCCGTGTTCACCCTCGCCCATCTTTCCGATATTCACTTGAGCCCGATGGCGCCCATCAAGCCCCGTCACCTCTTGTCGAAACGCATCCTCGGCTATGTGAACTGGCATCGCGGCCGCAAGCTCATGCATCGGCGCGATATCCTCGACCTTCTCACCCGCGACCTCATTGAGCGAAAACCCGACCACATCGCCATCACCGGCGACCTCGTCAATCTCGGTCTGCCGGAGGAATATCTGCGCGCCGCGGACTGGCTACAAAATCTCGGGAGCCCTGATCTCGTCACGGCGATCCCCGGCAATCACGACGCCTATGTGCGCATGCATCCTGACACCAGCATTGGTCATTGGCGCCCTTATATGAAGTCGAACGAGGCGGGCGACGTGCTGCAGGCAACACCGGACAGCGGCTTCCCCTTTGTGCGCCGGATGGGCGACATCGGCATCATCGCCCTGTCCTCCGCTATCCCGACCATGCCGTTCATTGCCGCGGGGCGTTTCGGCAAGACGCAGCTTGAATATTTGGCGAAAGCGCTCGACCGGCTCGGTCACGAGGGCCTGTTCCGCGTCGTGCTGATTCATCACGCGCCACTCCCCGGTCAAGCCGGCTGGCGGCGGGGACTGCGTGACGCGGCAAAACTCCGCGACGTGTTGAAAGCACATGGCGCCGAGCTCGTGTTGCATGGCCACAACCACAAGCAATCGGTGCGCGAACTTGAAACGGTCTCGGGACCGGCGATAATTGTCGGCGTGCCGTCAGCGTCCGAGGCCGCCAACGGGCCCACGCGTGGCGCACGCTATAACGAATACAATATCGAGCGCGCCGGTAATGGCTGGCATGTGGAAATGGTCGGCCGCGCGGCAGCAGCGCCTGAGCAAGTTTTGGAATGTGAACGGCGCGTGCTTAGGAAACGCTGAGCCAAACAGCCGCGAACAAGCCCATCGCACCAGTCAACAGCCCGACAATGAAGGCCCAGAGGACCACGCCCATGCGGGGACCTGAGCTCTCCGCCTGCACCACGATCTTCTCGCGCGGACTGGGCTCCAGCAACGCCGTCTCTAGCCGCTGCCGCCGCACGATCTCGCGCGCCAAGTGATCGGTGATGCGGTCGGCCATGTCGGCGACATTGTTCGCGCTGAACAGCGTGCGCCGTCCGCTCTCGCTATTGCGGATAAAGAGATAAGCGCTGGCACTGTCGTCAATGGCCACATAGGTGAACATATCGATCCACAGCCGCGCCGGGCGGCTCGGCACAAGCGCCAGATTGAACCGGTCGTCCTGCGCCGGAATATCGGCGAACACGGTCTCAAGTTCAGCTTTGAGCAGCTCGAGCCGGGCAATCTCGCCGTCGCGACGATCGGCTGTGACGTCGATGCGCTCGGCCTCGTCGAGGCGCGCATTGCGGATCGCCTCGCGCAGAGACCGGCTGGACGCTGGCCGCGCTATAGCTTTGACGTTTTGCTCCATCGTCTTAACGCCTCTAGCCTTTGTTCGTTGGGATCAAGCATAGCCTGCGAAGCGCCGGAATTGCGACCGAATTTGCTTCCCCGAAATCGGCTGAAAATTGGTGAACCTATCTGGCGGCGAGCACGACGGATGCCCGAGCGTCGTCGAACCACTTGTCGATGGCGGTGTCGACGGTGTCCTCCAGCCCCGACTTCCAGGCAATGATGGTGGCATCGAGCGCCTCTTCGTTGGCCGCCACGAAACTCTCGCGATTGACCGCCTCGTTGGCCTCGTTCGCCAGATAGTCGACCACCGTGCCGATCATGACGCCGATCGCCGCCCCAACCACCTGCCCGCCCACGGGGTGAATAAGCGTGCCGGCGACGGCGCCTGGCTCGGCCAGGGCAAGTCGCGTGCCCAAGGACGTAGCGAAACGTTGCGACAACTGTCCGAAGCTGCGCGCGAGAATGTTGTTGATGGCCGGGCCAAGGGCGAGCGCGCCCACCGTACCACCGGCTGCTGCGGTCCCCACACCCACCACACCGTCGAATGCGCGATCCTCCATGAGATAGACCGGCGCCTTCCATTTCTGCGCATCCCAGTCGAGCGTGATGTTGGTCATAGGCGTTGCCGCCGGAATGTCTTCCAGATGGCTCGTGTGCTTGGCGAGGAATAGCTGAAGTCGCATGTCGCCATTCGCGATCACCCGGCGGTAGCTGTCATGGGCATGCCGCACAGCCTGCTCGACACCCTTGGCGATGGTTTCGTCGCGGATTTCCGGCTTCAACACCTGCTCTTTGTAGTTCCGCAAAAAATAGTCCTTCACGTCCGCATCGATGGCTTCTGTGAGAGACTCATATTTGCCGGTCTCGAAGAAACGCGTGACCGCCGATGAGATCGTTTCCGACAGCACCACGTAAGAGCGCTTCCAAGCGAAGAACCAATCGGCATAGGCGGAGAGAGTCTGCTCGCGGTCCCGGAAGGCGAGCGCAAAGCTGCGGTCGAGGTCCTGATGCGCCACGGCCTTGATGCGGGCGCGCTCCTCATCGAGCATAAGGATGGTGGCGTTGACGAATTTGTCCGTCTCGGACCTGCTCGCCACCACTCTGTGCAGACTGCCATCCACATTCCTGACGACAAGGTCAACGGCGTCGGGCGGCAAGCTTTTGCTCGGGAAGAAAATGTCGAATATGCTGTCATCGGCGTGAACCGCGGCGGTGTGGTCGATGTGGCGATTGTAGCTGCGATAGAAACTCGTGCTGAGTGACAGCACCGCGTAAGCGCAGAGTACGACCCCGATCGCAATGCCGATGGGGCGAAGCAGCATGCCGAGCGCGCTCTGCTTCACCACCTTCTGGCGGCGAGCGAACAGACGGCGGCGCGCCTT
>DAOVDX010000134.1 GCA_030669345.1 Methyloceanibacter sp.
GGGAGGAAGGTGGCGATCAGCGTGTCGGCGAATAGCGCCAATTGCACGCCGCCAGCACCGATGATCGCTGGCCCTAAGGCTTTCAGGAATTTGCGCGTCGGCTCGTCGAGCTTTGGCATGCGGAACCTGATGCCCAAGCCGTGGATCTCGGCGTCGGCGCCAAGCAGCAGCACTTGCAACACGCCGGCGATGAGGACACCCCAAGCAGCAGCATCGCCGGGGCCGTCGAAAAAGGGCGTCAGCAGAAGCGTGGCGACGATTGAAAGGTTGAGCAGCACCGGTGCGCTGGCGGCGGCCGCAAAACGATGATTGGCATTGAGGATGCCGGCGAACAGGGTCTCCAGCGATACGAGCGCCAAATAGGGAAACGTGATGCGCGTGAGAGCGACGGCGAGATCGAAGCGCTCTGGATCGTCGAGGAAGCCAGGCGCCAGGAGACCGACCACCTGGGGCGTGAACAGCAGCGCTATCGCCAGCAGCACCATGTTGATGGTGACGAGAGCGGCGGCGATCTGATCGGCGAACAGCTTGGCGGCCGGCAGACCCGCTTCCTCCAGCGTGCGCGCATAGGCCGGCACAAAGGCAGCGGCGAAGGCACCCTCGGCGAAGATGGCCCGGAAATGGTTTGGCAGACGGAAAGCGACGAAGAACGCATCGGCGATGGGCCCGGCGCCGAGGACCGCGGCCATGATCACATCCCGGACAAAGCCCGTGAGGCGCGAGACGAGCGTGAGCCCGCCGACGGTGGCGATGCGCCTAATCATGTTTCCTGGATTGCCCCCAACATTCGCCCTGTCGTCTTGGCTTAATAGTCGACCTTGACGAGGTAAAGGCCGCAAGCGGGCGCCACGGGCCCACAAGCGTCGCGTTTGCGTGCTTCAAGCGCCTTTTGCATATCGTCAACGGTCCATTTTCCACCGCCCACCAGCCTCAAAGAGCCCACCATGGAGCGTACCTGGTTGTGCAAGAAGGAGCGTGAGGAAGCTTCGATCCTGACCTCATCGCCATCGCGTGTGACGGCGAGACGGTCCAGCGTCTTCATCGGCGAGGCCGCCTGACATTCGGTGGAGCGGAAGGTGGTGAAGTCGTAATGGCCGACCAGGACTTGCGCCGCCTCATGCATGGCCTCGGCGTCGAGCCGATAGACGACGTGCCAGGTGCGCTCCCGGTCAAGCGCTGGAGGGCTGCGACGATTGGCGATGCGGTAAAGATAATGGCGGGTCTTCGCCGAGAACCTGGCATCGAAGCCCTCAGGCATTTCTTCGCAAGTGATGACGCTGATCGGATCTGGCCTGATCTGGGCGTTCAGCGCATCGCGCACCTTATCGGTCGGCCAGTCCTTGGTGAGGTCAATATGGACCACCTGCCCAAGAGCATGCACGCCCGCATCAGTGCGCCCGGCACCATGCGGAATTACATCTTCGCCAGAGAACGCTTTGATGGCTTCGGCGAGGCGGCCCTGGACGGTCGGGCGATCCTCCTGCATCTGCCAGCCGGAGAAGGGCTTGCCGTCATATTCAATGGTGAGCTTGTAGCGGGGCATGGCTAGTCGAGGACCGTACCGGGCTTTAAGGATACGCCGTTGAGGAAGGCTTGCACCAACATCGGCTTCTTACCAGCGCGTTGGATTCGGATGAGCCGCACGGCACCCTCGCCACAAGCAATGGTCAGCTGATCGTCGAGAAGCTCACCGGGCGTGCCCTCCCCTTCGGCCAGCTCCGCACTCAGCACTTTGATGCGCTCACGCTTGCCGCTCAATTCGATCTCAAACCAAGCGCCGGGATAAGGCGACAGGCCACGAACGCGGTCATGCACGCCAGACGCGGGCAGGCGCCAATTGATGCGCGTCTCTTTGTTGTCGAGCTTCGGCGCATAGGTGGTGGCCTCATCATCCTGGGCGTGGCAATCGAGGTTGCCGTCTTCGAGCGCGGCCAGCGCCTTCACCATCGCCTCGGCACCAAGGGGAGACAGCGTGTCGTGCAGCTCGCCCGCCGTCATGTCAGGGCTGATCTCAACGCGCTCCACGAGACAAACAGGTCCGGCGTCGAGGCCTTCGGTCAAACGCATGATGGCGACGCCAGTCTCGGCATCACCCGCCATGATGGCGCGATTGATGGGCGCGGCGCCCCGCCAACGCGGCAACAGCGACGCATGAATGTTGAAGATGCCAAGCCGCGTGGCATCAAGGACCGGCTTCGGCAGGATGATGCCGTAAGCCACGACGACCGCAGCATCGGCCTCGAAGTCACGAAAGCGCTCTTGGTCCTCTGGGGCTTTCAGACGCTCGGGCGTGAGCACGGTGAGCCCTGCAGCTTCGGCGGCCTGATACACCGGCGATTTGCGCAAAGACATGCCGCGACCGGCCGCGCGCGGTGGCTGGCTATAGACCGCCACGATCTCGTGGCCTGCTTTGAGGAGCGCTTGAAGCGCCGGCACGGCGAAATCGGGCGCGCCCATGAAGATGATGCGCATGGGTTCGCGTCTTAGGCCGCTTGGGCCGCGATGGGAAGCGGCTTCCCTTACATGGCGTCGATGCGCTTCGCCTTGGTGAATTTCTTTACGATCATGTTGCGCTTAAGCCGGGACAGATAGTCGATAAAGAGGATGCCATTCAGATGGTCGATTTCGTGTTGGACGATGGTCGACCAGATGCCTTCCAGCTCGAGCTCCTGCCGCTTGCCCTCACGGTCGAGAAAGGCGACCCGGGCCTTGGCCGGGCGCTCCACCTCCGCCGTATGGTCGGGAATAGAAAGGCAGCCCTCCTCATGCACCCGCATTTCGTCTGAAAGGTTCACGATTTCCGGGTTGGCCATGATGAGCGGATCCGGTGGATCCTCGTCCCTGGCCGCATCCATAACGATCACGCGGCGCAAAATACCGACCTGCGGCGCCGCCAGCCCCACACCGGGGGCGTCATACATGGTGCCCAACATGTCATCCATCAGCCGACGCAGATCGTCGTCGACGCGCTCGACCGAGGCGGCCTCTTTGCGAAGGACCGGGTCCGGAATGGTGATGATTGGATAGATCTTCATTGGTGACGCTGACATAGGCACGGCGTGGCGCACGGTCAACATGTTCTTGTTTTGGTCTGATCGAGCGAATCGGGCTATGGAGTTTCATGGACTTTCAGCCGGTGCAGATGGGGAGCGTCACGCTCGACCCGGTTCTCGTCATGCTCGCACTTGTGAGCCTGGCCGTTCTTGCGCTGATTTTGCTGCCCATCATCCTTGTCGTGAATATGGGCCGACGGCGGGAAGACGCTTCCGCCCATAGCGCCCAGCTCGGCGAGATGAAGGTGCGCCTTCAGACCCTGGCCGAGGGCAGCATGAGCCGTCATGGCGAGCTGGCCCGCGCCGTCAACGAGCGGCTCGACCGCATGACCCACAAGGTGGGCACCGACCTCAACGAGACATCGCGCAAGACGCACGACTCCATCTCCAAGCTCAATGAGCGGCTGGCGGTGATCGACACCGCCCAGAGGAATTTGACCGAGCTTTCCTCCAACATGGTGGGCTTGCAGGAGATCCTCAGCAACAAACAGGCGCGCGGCGCGTTCGGCCAGATGCGCATGGAGACTATCGTCGCCGACGGGCTGCCCAAGGGCGCCTATACGTTCCAGGCGACGCTCTCCAACGGCAAGCGCCCGGACTGTCTGTTGCATCTGCCGAACACACCGGCGGGCATCGTGATCGACGCCAAGTTTCCGCTCGAGGGCTTCGAGGCTTTCCGCGTGGCGCAACGCGACGACGAGAAGAAGCTGGCGGCGCGGCAAGTCCGCACCGATGTCACGATCCATATCGAGGCGATGGCCGAGCGCTACCTCATTGTCGGCGAGACCCAAGACAACGCCATCCTGTTCGTGCCGTCGGAGTCGATCTACGCCGATCTCGCCGAACATTTTCCGGACCTGCTGCAGAAGGCGCATCGTGCGCACATCATGATTTGCGCGCCCAACACGCTGATGCTCGCGGTGCAGACGATGCAGGCGATCCTCAAAGACGTGCAGATGCGTGAGCAGGCTCACCTGATCCAAGGCGAGGTGGCGAAACTCATGGAGGACATGGGGCGGTTTCGTGACCGGGTGCTCGACCTTCAGCGCCATTTCGGCCAAGCCAATGCCGACATCGATAAGATCATCACCTCACAGGAGAAGATCACGTCGCGCGGGAACAAAATCGAGAAGCTGGACTTTGCGGAAGCCGCGCCAGCGGAGATCGCCCAGCAGAATGGCAGCGCGCCGTCTCCTGCACCTGCAACAATTGCGACGCCTGCCGAGCGCCCGCGCGAAGGCGCGCGCATTATCCGTCAACCAGATCTACTTGCGGGGGAATGATGCTCAGCACAATGGACGGTTCGATGGCCGATCAGGTCCTCGTCGGCGGCGGCGCGAGCCTCGCCAATCTTTTCATCCACGCCATGCTGCTGGGCGCCATCGCTTGGCTGGTGCACCGCCTGCGGATGGCCGACGGCTTCTTTCCAGGCTTCCTGCAATACACATTCGTCATTGTCGCCATCGGCACGCTTCTGGTGGCAGGGCATTTCGTCGAGGTGATACTTTGGGCCTATGTTTATGCCATGGTTGGCGCCGTGCCGCCGGGTACGGACCTCGTCTATTTCTCCTTCGGCAATTACACGACGCTCGGTTATGGCGATGTGGTTCCGGTGCCGCAATGGCATTTGCTCGGCCCCATCACAGCACTAAACGGCGTCATGCTGATTGGCTGGTCGACGGCGCTGATCTTTGAGATTCTGCGGCGCTCAGCTCCCCCCCAGAAACACTAACGAAGCTTTCTTTCTCGAGAAGACCGCCGCGCACCGGCGCTGTCTCAACAGGGGGGTGCTGCGTGGCACGCACTGCGAACAGCCCCCGCTTCGGCGCAAACAAAAACGCTGCGATGAAGGCCGACGCCTGGACGAGGACGATGCAGGCGCCCGTTGCCCCATTGATGTGGAAGCTCACCAGCGTGCCGAACGCGGCGGAGGCCATGGCCACCACCACGGCAATCCCCAGCATTCGCCCAAAGCTGTCGGTCAGAAGATAGGCCGTGGCGCCAGGCGCAATCAGCATGGCGATGACCAGAATGATGCCGACCGCTTTCAGCGCGCTGACAATGGTGAGGGATAACAACACTAGCAGGCCGTAATGCAGCACGCGCACTGGCAGACCGATAGCGCGAGCATGGTTTGGATCGAAGCAATAGAGCAGCAGGTCGCGGCGCTTGATGAGCACGATCAGTAGCGTGCCGCCGGCGATGATCGCCGTCTCGATGAGATCTGCGGTGGTAACACCGAGCACATTGCCAAACAGAATGTGATTGAGATGCTGGTCGGTCTCGATCTTG
>DAOVDX010000066.1 GCA_030669345.1 Methyloceanibacter sp.
CGCCAAGCAGCCTGATCAACGCCAGCGTGGCGGCCTCGGCACCCGTCCCGCCCAGAGCCTCGATCACCAAGAGCGGCACGACGAGAGCCGAGATGCCGAAAATGACTTCGACCCACCCGGACACAAACATCAGGGGCTTCAGCATTTATCCTGCGCTGTGCTGGCGATCCTCACGGTTTGTCAGAAGGAAAGACCGTTTTCCAGTCCTTCTTCATGTCGACGACGCTCCAACCATAGGCGTCCGCGTGGTCGAGCAACTCATCGGTGAGTTTGCCCACATGGGAGTTCCCGCCGTAGGCATATTCGCGAACCCCATCGGTGTGGTGGACCAGCCCCATGAAGCAGAGGCCTTTGCAGTTCGCGGTCCATTCGAGCATTTCCTTGTCGCCGTCCGAATTGCCAAAAGCGAAGATCGGCTGGCGCCCGATATAGCGATTGATCCCTTCAGGCTTTCCCGGTCCGTCATTGACGAACTGCACGTCCGGTAATTTCACCAGCGAAGGGCTCGCGTCCCACACGCGATACTCGGTCTTGCCTGACGAGCCGACCACCTG
The DNA here is from genome assembly GCA_030669345.1 of Methyloceanibacter sp. GTDB lineage: Bacteria > Pseudomonadota > Alphaproteobacteria > Rhizobiales > Methyloligellaceae > Methyloceanibacter. The sequence goes on from DAOVDX010000066.1 coordinate 555, forward strand.
CCAAGGCGGAATACCGTAGGCCTCATCGGTGAAGGCCCGCATGAACTCCTGCCCGCCGCCCGAGACGATGAACGTCTTGAAGTCATTGGCGCGCAAATAACTGAGTAGCTCAAGCATCGGCTGATAGGTGAGATCGGGATAAGGACGCTTGAAACGCGGATGCTTCGCGGTCTTGAGCCAATCGGCGACAATCTTGTTGAACTCAACCGTGCTCATTCCGGAATGGGTCGCGGCCATGATCTGAGCGGCGCCACCCTCACCCGCCGAAGCGAGCACATCTGGATCGCCCTTAAGCACGGACTTGAACGGTTCCTTGGTCTTCCACTCGGGATGCTTGTCCGCCATGGCCTTCACCTGATCGATGGCGAAGACAAACTGGGTATAGAGCGGCTGCTCGATCCAGAGCGTGCCGTCATTGTCGAACACGGCGATGCGATCTTGCGGCGCCACATAGTCCGGGCTGGCCTCTGTCGTCACCCGCATCACAAAATCGACGATGCTCTGCTTCGCGGGGCCCTGGTTCCACGACGGCAACGGATCGGGGCTTTGCGCCTGGGCTGTCGACGCGGCGCCACAGGCACCAAGCAGCGCTGCGAAAAAGGCTATCCGGCAAAGCTTTACGATCATGCGATTCTCCCGTCCGTCATTGATTTGGCTTATCGACCCTCGGAGAGTGACCGGCCCAATCGACAATGACAATCCTCGCGCCGCGCACTTTTTCATCGAGCGTTGCATCGGCCGCGCCCACAATCGATCCGCGCCGGCGTAATTTTTTGACGGCCGGCAGGGCAAGCAAGCCGCCCTGAAAGCGGGTGGCTTGCGCTGGCAAGGAATTGGCTGTGACCTCATTTGGTCAAGAATGCTCGCTGAGCCCATTCGGATAACGGCTCGCCACCGCCTATTGCAGCGCAGCAACGTCTTGCTGCGTTAACGCCGCAATCGACCGCGCAACAATCAGTATGCCGATGTTGCAGCGCGCAATATCTCGATGAGCATTTGCTTTTGCGCCGGCCGTCTTACCATCGTCAAATTCGCTTGCTATAACTTGCACATGGCTGACGTGGGGTCGCCGAGAAGCATCATCGTTGCCTCGAGGTATGGGTCTCTGAAGCTTGGGACTTCGGAGTAGGTCTCTAGGTAGCGTATTAGGAGGCGGTTATGGCATTCCCCAAGATTGCCCTGCGTGGCAAAGACGTCATCCTTCTGAGCGGCTTTAAGAACGAGAACAAGTGCGAGGACACTGTGCGCCAGGGCGTCATTGTCGACGCCAGGGACAAGCTCGTGTTCGCCGCCAAGCAGAACCCGGATGCGGTTGCTTTCGCTTACGTCGCAGGCGAATGGGTCGCGTCGGCTTAAGGCTCTAGAACCAATTACCGTAACTCGCTAGCTGCGCGCCGCGCGGTCTTCCCCGTTTGAGCGCCGCTAAGTCTTCGCCGCGCTAAAGACGTGGCAGGCCCCCTTGCCGCCTGCCCAGCCTCCCCCCATAACTCCCTCTTCCAACTCTGCTGTCCGCTAGCCCGCACGCCCTCATGACAACAACAATGACCGAAAAGACTGTCGCCGTGCCGCCTGAATGGGCGCCGCAGCGAGTGATATGGACCGCATGGCCGGCCAACGCGGCCGAGTGGAATGGCGACCTCGACACGCCACGCCAAGACGTGGCGGCTTTGGTGCGCGCGCTCGAGCAGACCAACACCGTCCGGCTCCTGGTTGACGGTGCGGAAGCCGAAGCCACCGCCCGCGCGAGCCTCGCGGACGAAGCTGAGATCGTGCCCGCGCGTTATGGAGACATTTGGCTGCGTGACACCGGCCCGATCTTCGCGCACGGGCCGGAAGGCCAGATCGCGCTTCGATTCAAAAACAATGGCTGGGGTAGCAAGTTCAATCTCCATGGCGACGACACAATCGGTGATGACATCGCGCAGGCCGCAGGCACGCCCATTGCGAGCTTCGACTTCGTGCTTGAAGGCGGCGCCATCGACCATGACGGCGAAGGCACGTTTCTCACCACACGCCAGGCGCTGCTCAACGCCAACCGCAATGGCTGGACCGAGGCGCAGGCGGAATCAGCACTTCAGAGCGCCTTCAATGCCAAGACCATCATCTGGATCGACGAGGGGTTAGCAGGCGACCACACTGATGGGCATGTGGACAATATCGCCCGCTTCGTCGGCCCTTCCCGCGTCGTCTGTCAAGCGCCCACCGGCACCGACCATCCGAACGCCGCCGTGCTCGATGCCATCGCCGCGCGCCTTGAGGCCGCGACCGACGCGAGGGGGCGCAGGCTGGAGGTCGTCCGTATTCCAAGCCCCGGCCGCGTTCTCAATGCCTTGGGCGAAATTGCCCCCGCCTCTCACATGAACTTCGTCATCGCCAATGGCGTCGTAGTGGTGCCGGTCTATGGCACGGCAACTGAGGGCGCCGCACTCGACGCCTTGCGCGGCGTGTTCCCGGACCGCAAAGTGATCGGCCTACCGTCGCACGGGCTGCTTGGCGCCGGAGATGTCGGCGGAGGTTCATTCCACTGCATCACGCTTCAGGAGCCTGCCTGATGACGAGCCGTACAATCACCGTCGCTGCCATCCAATCGGCCTTCGGTCCCGACATGATGGCCAATCTCGACAAGGTCGAAGCGCTGATTTGCGACGCGGCGGCGCAGAACGCGCAAGTGATCCTGCCGCCCGAGCTGTTTCAGGGCATCTATTTCCCGACCCGGCAGGACCCCAAATGGTTCGAGACCGCTTATCCTGCGGCCGAGCATCCTTGCGTGCGGGCGCTCCAGAAGATCGCCAAGACCCTCAACGTGGTCATTCCCATCTCCTTCTTCGAGAAGGACGGCCCCCGCTACTACAACAGCGTGGCCATCGCCGACGCCGACGGCGAGATCCTCGGCGTCTATCGCAAGAGCCATATTCCCGACGGCCCCGGCTATCAGGAGAAATACTATTTCCGCCCCGGCGACACTGGTTTCAAGGCGTGGAAGGCCAAACACGCCGTCATCGGAGTCGGCATCTGCTGGGACCAATGGTACCCGGAAGCCGCCCGCGCCATGGTGCTGGAGGGGGCCGAACTGTTGTTCTACCCAACGGCCATTGGCTCGGAGCCCGACGACCCAACCCTCGACACCCATAAACGCTGGCAGCGCGCCATGCAGGGCCATGCCGTGGCCAACGCCATACCGATCATCGCCGCCAACCGCATTGGCGTTGAGGACAATGACGGCGTGACCCAGAGTTATTACGGTCACTCTTTCATCGCCGATCATACCGGCGAGCTGGTAGCCAAGTTTGGCGACACCGACGAAGGCGTGCTCGTGACCCACTTCGATCTCGACGAGATTGCGCGCTACCGCGCCGAGTGGGGCTTCTTCCGCGACCGCCGCACCGACCTCTATGGGAAGATCAATCTATGATCGCGACTGTGCCCAATCCTCTGGACGACCCGACTGAGACCACGCTCACTGCTGGCGACCTTGAGGCGATTTTCGTGCCGGGTCACGGCATGCTCGGCATTTCGCTGCGCCAAGACGGCGTCGAATTCCTGCGGCGGGTCGATGACCTCAAAGCCTACGCGGCAAAGAACCAGACGGCGGGCATCCCGTTTCTCTTCCCTTGGGCCAACCGGCTTGCTGGCTTCCAATACGAAGTTGCCGAACGTGGCGTGACGCTCAGCGCCCACTCGCCGCTGCTCCGCTACGACAATAACGGCCTGCCCATGCATGGCGTGATGTGGCCGCATCTGGCGTGGAACATTGTCGATAAAGGACCGGACCACCTGACGGCCAGCCTCGACTGGTCTCACCCGAGAGCTCTGGTGCTCTTTCCTTATCCCTGCAAGCTGACCATGACGGCGTCCGTCGAGCCGACAGGCCTCACCATCGAGACATCACTCACGGCCACGAGCGATATCCAAGTGCCGGTGAGCTTCGGCTTCCATCCCTATATCGGGCTACCCTACCTACCACGCAAAGACTGGCGCGTGAACTTGCCCGCTATGCGCCATCTCGTGCTCAACTCTAAGAACATCCCGACCGGCGCTTCGGAGGCTTTTGCCGGTCTCGATGACACGCTCGGGGACCGCGATTTCGACGACGGCTTTAAGCTGCTCGGAGACCAGGCCACATTGTCCGTGGCGGGCGGCGGCAAGCGCATCTCCGTGGACCTACTGGAGGGCTATCCCTATACGCAGGTCTACGCGCCGCACACCCATGATTATCTGGCGTTCGAGCCAATGACCGCGCCGACCAACGCGCTTGTCAGTGGCAAGGCTTTGCGTCTCGTTGAGCCCGGCGACATTTTCCGCGCCAAGTTTCGCATCAGGATCGGCCAGGACGCGTGAAAGTCAGCACATTTTATGCCGCTACGAAATTTCCTGGCGTAAGGCGGCGCAATCAGCCTAATTTTGCCCTGAAGTGGCGCGAGACAATCTCACGTAGGGACATCACGGCGTGGAGCGCTGCATGAGCCGGCAAAAACCGTTGATCTTTATCGTCTCTGGCGAGGCCTCTGGCGACAACCTCGCCGGGCGCCTCATGAGCGCGATCAAAGCGCGAACGGGAGGCCGCGTCAGCTTTGCCGGTGTCGGCGGCCCTCAAAGCGAGGCCCAGGGCCTCAAAAGTCTGTTTCCCATGGGCGAGCTTTCGATCATGGGGCTTGCCGAGGTGCTGCCGCATCTGCCGCGCCTCATAAAACGTCTCAAGCAGACGGTGGCCACCGCACGCGAACTCAAGCCTGATGTCATCGTGACCATCGACTCTCCCGGCTTCTGCCTGAGGCTAGCCAAGAAATTGCGCGACTCCGGCATTCCCATCGTCCATTACGTGGCGCCTCAGTTTTGGGCCTGGCGACCTGACCGCGTCAGCGAGTTCTCCAAGCGCGTGAACCACGTGATGGCGCTGTTGCCGTTCGAGGTCGCCTTTTTCGCCGACCACGACATCCCGTGCACCTATGTGGGCCATCCCGCCATCGAAGCCGGGGCGGAGTTGGGAGACGGTCCGGCCTTCCGGGCCCGGCACAATCTGCCACCCGACGCGCCGGTTATCTGCGTTGTGCCCGGCAGCCGGAACGGCGAAGTGCGGAAGATCCTCCCCGTCTTTGGAGAGGCGCTGCTCCTTCTGAAAGAGACCTATCCAGATCTTCACGTGGTCATACCGGTGGTGCAGTCCGCCGCCGCCGAGGTCACCCGCCTGACGGGGGACTGGGACATGTCGGTGACCTTCGTCACCGACATGGCGGAGCGCTTTGACGCTTTCGCCGCCTGCAACGCCGCCATGGCGAAATCGGGCACCGTCACGCTTGAGTTGGCTCTATCCAACGTCCCGATGGTCGTCGGCTATAGGCTCAACCCCATAACGGCTTTCTTTGTGCGTCGGCTCGCCCGCGTGAAATACGCTTCTTTGGTGAATTTGCTCGCGGACCGGGAGGTGGCCCCGGAACTGCTTCAGGAGCCTTGCACGCCGGAGAATCTCGCCGCCATTATCGCCAAGCTCTTAGTTTCGAGTGAAGCGCGCGAAGCGCAGCGTGAGGGTTTCCGTGTCGCCATCGAGGCTTTGGGTGGGCGTATTCCGCCACCGAGCGAGCGAGCCGCCAAAGTGGTGCTCGATGTCATAAGCGAACACCGTTAGTCCCCAGCCGTTCCGGACTTCGCCGCGTCAAGACCTTGCACCTTCTTGAGCTGCTCTTCGATGCTCTCATTGATCAGACTGGCGACGCGCAATGCTTCGCAGCCAGCGTGGCCGTCCACCATCGGCTTCGTGCCATTGATGATGCAGTCGAGAAAAGCATCGACCTCGTTGCCGAGGCTGTCTTCTTCCGGAATTTCGTAGTTCTCTGCCTCGATTGCCGCGAGACCGTCCACCATGGGATCGCCACGCAGGCGGTAACCGGAGATGCGCCGCTCGCCGAGATTGCAGCTCAGATAGTGATTGCGAGCAAAGACGCGCAAGCGGCGCTCAGTCTTGTAGCTCACCCGGCTCGCGGTCACGTTGGCGACGCAACCGGACTCGAAGGTGATCCTGGCGTTGGCGAGATCAATCCTGCGACCTAAGACCGGCGTGCCAACCGCATCCACGCTGCTGACCGGCGAGCCGACCAGACCGATGATCATGTCGATGTCGTGAATCATCAGATCGAGAACCACATCCACCTCGACCCCGCGCTCTTTCCACGGAGCGATGCGGTAGCTCTCAAAATAGAGCGGATCGGAAATGATGTCGGCGAGCGTGCGATAGGCGGCGGAGAAGCGCTCGATATGGCCGACTTGGAGCACAACGCCCTCCGCCTCGGCCAACTCCGTGAGCGCGATGGCGGTCTCCACGGTATCGGTAATCGGCTTCTCCACGAGAACATGGAGCCCCGCCTCGATGGCATCGCGCGCAATAGCGTAATGGGCGGGCGTCGGCACCGCCACGCTCACCGCATCGACGCGGCCCAAAATTTCTCGAAGGTCCGAGATAGGCTCGGCGCCGAACTCATCGGCGATGACGCGCGCGCGCGCCTCGTCCGTGTCGACCACGGCGACGAGATTGGCGCGGGGATTCTTGGTGTAGTGATTGGCGTGAAAGCGCCCGAAATAGCCCGTCCCCACGACGGCTGTACGAATTTGATCGGCCATTGCCCCTACCGCTTGTCAGCTGTTCGCCGAGTTGTGTCCCAAAATCAGGCGCTCCGCCACCCCCAATTGGAACGTCAACCGGGTTTGAAGGCCGTCTTAGCCGCAACCTGCGATTTTTTGGGAAATCCCCTCGGGCTTCCTGTCAGCCTCGTCGGCGACTACCATGACATGAAATTTGCACGTGAATCCCGCCGCGACTCCAGCTAAGCCCTTGCTATGCTTGGCCAAGAGAGAGACCTAATGCCGCAAATGCCGAAGCCCCAGAGGCCAGTCTGCCTCCTCCTCCACCACATACGCTAGCGCCATGTTGCTTGGCTCCGAAAAGCTCATCGCATCTTCGCGCCTGGACGGCCTGCGGGTCGGCATCTTGGCCAATCCCTCGTCTGTCGACCATGCGTTCCGCCATGTGGTCAATCAGTTTGGCGAGGCGTCCAACTTCAAGCTCGCTGCGATCTTCGGACCCCAGCACGGCTTCCGGTCCGACCTTCAGGACAACATGATCGAGACGCCGCATGGGACCGACCCACGCCACAACGTGCCGATCTTCTCCCTTTACAGCGAAACGCGCGAGCCGACGGCGGAGATGTTCGACCTCATCGATGTGCTGGTTATCGACCTCCAGGACGTGGGGGCGCGCATCTATACCTTCATCTATACGATGGCCAATTGCCTCCGCGCCGCCGCTCGTGCCGGCATTCCGGTCATTGTCTGCGATCGCCCCAACCCCATCGGTGGCGTCCAGGTCGAAGGGCCGATGCTGGAGCCGGGTTACGAATCTTTCGTCGGACAGTTCCCCATTCCCATGCGCCACGGCATGACAGTGGCCGAACTCGCCCGCATGTTTAACGAGCATTTCGAGATCGGCGCCACGCTTGAGATCGTGCCCATGGAAGGCTGGTCGCGCGAAATGTATTTCGACGACACGGATATCCCCTGGATCATGCCCTCTCCCAACATGCCGACCCTTGATACCGCCATCGTCTATCCCGGCACGGTCCTGTTTGAGGGCATCATGGTGTCGGAAGGCCGAGGCACCACGCGCCCCTTCGAGTTGATCGGCGCACCCTGGATCGATGGCGAAGCGTTGACCGCGCGCCTAAACCAGGCCGGGCTCAATGGCGTTCATTTTCGCGAAGTGGGGTTTGAGCCCACCTTCCAGAAGCACGCGCGAGAACAATGCAGCGGTTGCCAGATTCACGTGACGTCGCGCGTGGACTTCGAGCCGGTGAAAGCCGGGGTGGCAATCATACGGGAATGCTTCGGGCTCGGTCCCGACCAGTTCAAATGGCGCGACCCGCCATACGAATATGAGCATGACAAGATGCCCATCGATATTCTCGCCGGGTCCACCACGCTCAGAGAGCAGATTGAGCAGCAAGTGCCCATCGACGATATCGCCACGAGCTGGCGCGCCGGTGTGAAAGACTTCGAGGAAGCCCGGAAGCCATATCTGCTCTATTGAGCTTGGCAGCAGCCAAGCCCGAAACGAGGCGCATGTTTCCCATCTCAGACGATAACCCGCGCATCAGCACGCCCTATGTCACTTGGTCGATCATAGGCGCCTGCGTTCTGGTGTTCTTCTGGCAGGTCTCACTCGGTGCGAGCAGCGGAGAAATCGCCATCTATGAGTTCGGCATGATTCCGGCGCGCCTGTTCGGTACCGGCACGCTTGATCCCGAACTTGCAGCCGTGCCGGCATGGTCGACGGTGTTCACCTCGATGTTCATGCATGGTGGCTGGCTGCATCTTGGCTTCAACATGCTGTTCCTCTGGATCTTCGGCGACAATGTCGAGGATTCCATGGGTCATGCCCGCTATCTGATTTTCTATCTTGTCTGCGGGGTCGCCGCGGCGCTGGCTCAGGCCTTCGTTAGCCCTGGCTCAACCATCCCCATGGTGGGCGCGAGCGGCGCCATCTCGGGCGTACTTGGCGCGTATCTTTTGCTGCACCCGCGCGCTACCGTGCGCACGGTGATTTTTCTCGGCATCTTCGTCACCATGATGCATCTGCCGGCGATGATCGTGCTGGGCTTGTGGTTCTTGATGCAGCTGGTGAGCGCCGCCTTCTCAAACTCAGGCGAGGCGGGCGTAGCCTTCTGGGCCCATGTGGGAGGGTTCGTCGCCGGCATGGCGCTAGTGCCATTGTTCAAGAAGCGCGACGTGCAGTTGTTTCAACCACCACGCTACCGCGCATTTCAGGTCGAGCGCCGGCGCGGTCCTTGAGGCTAAGCCTCTTGCGGCTGGAGACTAACGGGTCAGGCTCGCCAAGGACTGTGGCAGTTGGGACATCATGGGGCAGCCGAGCGTTTTCTCGAACGCCGCGGCCAGCTCTTCTCGATTTTCCGCCTCGATATATTGCCCGCCACTCTCCTCGGCGAGACATCTCACGTCGAGCGCACTTTGCGCACCCGTCCAAAAGGACGTGATACGGAAGCCGATGACGTGGACGGTCAGTCCCGAACCCTCCGCCCGCAGCATCTTGCCGAGATCACATGGCGCGCCGTCGCAGGTCTCTTCCCCGTCGGTGAGCACAACGACGGTGCCTGGCTTGTTCCTAAAATCGAGAACCTCCGCAGCCTGCTCCACCGCTTGCGTCAAGGGAGTCTTGCCCGCCGGGTTCAACTCATTCACTTGGTCCATAATGCGCTTCGCCGCATTCGGTATGGGTTTCAAATTAAGGTCGACATTGCATTGCTGATAGGGGCCCGGTCCATAGGTGATGAGGCCGATACGGCGGAAATGCGTGACGGCCGGCAAAGCCTGATCAAGAGCTTTGCGCACTTCGTCGATGCGCCGGATTTTGGCGCCCATGCCTTCCGCCAAACTACCAGCCATGGAACCTGACGCGTCGAAGACGATCATGGCGTCCTCGGTGCATGGCTGAGGCTTTTTGTCCTGCGCAGCCGCCAAATTTGGGACGGTCAACAGCGCCGCCAACAGGGCAAAGACCGCCGGGCGCACAAGTTGGAACTGCAAATTCATGCCGTAGCTCCGTGTGAAAATCGCGACTTCAACTTTAGCCTAATAGCCGACCCCGCGCG
>DAOVDX010000115.1 GCA_030669345.1 Methyloceanibacter sp.
TCGCTAAATCTGCTCCCTCGCCGTACAGCCAAACGTTGATAGGACGCATGCGAGCCATTTCGAGCAGTGCAGGATCTCGAAGAAAATAAGGCTCACCCGTCTCAGCAACAGTCGAGCGATTAGTCTCAATGATCTCTGTTAGTGGGAGCCAGAGAGGCTCACTCTGCAAGGCGCGCTAACGTCTTTGCAGACATATAAATGTCTGCAGTTGATGGAGACGAACACTTCGTCGAGATGCCACCGCCCGTCCGGCCGAGGCCGTCCTCGTCTCAGCTTGCGCGCAATGATCCCGCCGAACTTCAATGCCCAGCGGCGGACCGTCTCGTAGGACACATCGATGCCACGCTCGGCGAGCATATCTTCAACATCGCGATAGCTGAGGGGAAATCTGAAATACAGCCAGACGGCATGTTGGATGATTGAACTCGGAAACGGTGGCGGCGATAGGAGATCTGTTTCATCTGCGGAAGCTACCGCACCGATCCAGACGGGGCCACTTGGTTAACGTGACAACGCCCTGACAACGCCCTATTCATCGCTTGGTATGCTTCCATACCGATGAGTCTATCGCGACATGAGCGCGCGACTAAATCGCGCGCGGGGACAGCCTTCGCAACCTAAATTCAGACGAGGAGGATCTTGCGATTCGCTTTCTTCGAGCAAGTCTGGCATTCGCCACACTCTCGCTGCTGACGGTCGGACCGGTTGCGGCCGCGAAGCTTTCCATCGCCGTCGGCGACACCGGCACCGAGCTGGAAGTTTTGCGCGACCAAATAAAAGAGTTCGAGGAACGCACCGGCCATACCGTCAATATCGTCGCGATGCCGTCGTCGTCGAGCGAGCAGTTCGGCCAGTACAGGCTCTGGCTTGCCGCCCGGAACACGGATATCGACGTCTACCGCGTCGATATCATCTGGGCGCCGCAGTTGGCGAGCCAGCTGCTCAACCTGACCGAGACAACCGCTGACATCATCGGCCAACATTTTCCCTCGATCGTCGAGTCTCAGACGGTCGACGGCAAGCTGGTCGCGCTGCCGTTCTTTACCGACGCGCCGGCACTTTATTATCGTAAGGACCTACTTGAAAAATACGGCGCATCGGTGCCTGAGACGTGGGACGAGATGGCCGCGACCGCCAAGATGGTCATGGACAAAGAGCGCGAGGCCGGCAATCCCGACATGTGGGGTTTCGTCTTCCAGGGCAAGGCCTATGAGGGCCTGACCTGTGACGCGCTCGAATGGATCGCATCGTCAGGCGGCGGCCAGATCGTCGAAGCCGATGGCACCATCTCCATCAACAATCCCGACGCCGCCGCGGCGATCGAGCGCGCCAAGGGTTGGGTTGGCACGATCTCGCCGCCCGGCATGCTCGCCTACGGCGAAGAAGAATCGCGTGGCGTATGGCAGATCGGCAACTCCGTCTTCATGCGCAACTGGCCCTACGCTTACGCCCTCGGCAACGAAGGCCACTCCGCCATCAAGGGCAAATTCGACGTGACCACCCTGCCGATCGGCAAGGAGGGCAGCAGGTCAGCCGCGACGCTCGGCGGCTGGAGTCTCGCCATCCCGAAATTCGTCAAGGATCCGGAGGCGGCCGTCGAACTGGTCAAATTTCTGGCCTCGCCCGAACAGCAGAAGGTGCGGGCGCTCGTCGCTGGCAACTTGCCGACGATCAAGTCGCTCTACGGCGATGCCGAAATTGCTGAGAAACTGCCGATCATTCCGCTGTGGGAGGCGGTTTTCCAGAATGCGGTACCGCGACCCGCGGCTGCGACCAAGCTCAAATACAACGAGGTCTCGAACAATTTCTGGACCGCGGTCCACAAGACGCTTTCTGGCGAGGGCACGGCGGCGGACAATCTCACCGCGCTGGAAATTCAGCTGACCAGGCTCAAGGGCACCGCCTGGTAGAAGACTTGATGTCGGCGAGGCTGGCCGGCGCCGCCTGTTACCGGGAAATCCGCCTCCATGTCCACCGTCCGGTCGTCAATTGCCGCTCTGCTGCCCCGGCGATCGGATCTCCGCCGCCAACGCCTCCGCTCGGCCTGGCTTTTCCTGCTGCCGATGCTGGTCGTGCTGACTGCGGTCGCCGGCTGGCCGCTTGTCCGCACGATCTATTTCGGATTCACCGACGCGTCGCTGACGAACATCGAGGGTGCCCGATGGATCGGCATCGGTAACTATTTTTCCGTCTTGTCGCTGCCGAGCGGCGCCACCCTCTATGACGGACTGCTCGTCGACCCGGCTTGGTGGCGCGCGGTCTGGAACACCGTCCGTTTTACCGTCGTATCGGTAACGCTCGAGACAATATTCGGCATGATCGTTGCCCTCGTGCTCAACGCCGAGTTCAAGGGCCGCGCGGTTGTTCGCGCTGCGGTCCTCATTCCCTGGGCGATTCCGACCATCGTCTCGGCGAAAATGTGGACGTGGATGCTAAACGACCAGTTCGGAATCATCAACGACATGCTGCTTGGGCTCGGGCTGATTGGCCAGAAGATCGCCTGGACCGCATCGCCCGACACGGCGATGATCGCCGTCGTCATCGTCGACGTCTGGAAGACGACGCCGTTCATGGCCCTGCTCATTCTCGCCGGCCTGCAGATGATCCCTGGCGACATCTACGAGGCGGCCGAAATCGACGGTGTCCATCCGCTCAAAGTGTTCTGGAAGATCACGCTGCCGCTGATCCGGCCGGCGCTGGTGGTCGCGGTGATTTTCCGCGGGCTGGATTCGCTGCGCGTCTTCGACCTTATCTACGTGCTGACGCCGAACAACCTGCAGACCAAGTCGATGTCGGTCTACGCCCGCGAGTTTCTCTTCGATTTCGACAAGTTCGGCTACGGCTCGGCCGCCTCGACGCTTCTCTTCCTGACCATCGCGCTGATGACCATCGCCTGCATCGCCGTCGGGCGGGTAAGCGTTTCTGGGGAGGCACGATGATCGCCAAGCTGGTCAGGGGGGCGGCGTTCTACGCGCTCGTCTCCGTCATCGTCGTCGTCGCGGTTTTCCCGTTCTATTACGCCATCCTGACGTCGCTGAAATCGGGAACCGCCCTATTCGAGGTCGACTATTGGCCAAAGGCGTTGTCGCTCGCCAACTATGTCTCCGTGCTCACCACCGGCACCTTTTTGCGCAATCTCGGCAATTCGCTGCTCATCGCCACGGTCGTCGTCGCTTTGTCACTACTGCTTGGCGTCACCGCCGCCTACTCCTTGTCCCGCATCCGTTTCCGCGGACGCGGGCTCCTGCTCATCACCATCCTGTCGGTGTCGATGTTCCCGCAGATTGCGGTGCTCGCCGGCCTGTTCGAGCTGATCCGTGCGCTTGGCATCTACAACACACCACCGGCGCTGATTTTCGCCTATATGATCTTCACCCTGCCATTTACCGTCTGGGTGCTGACCACCTTCATGCGCGATTTGCCGGTCGAGATCGAGGAAGCGGCGATCATCGACGGCGCCACGCCCTGGATCATCGTCTCGAAAGTCTTTTTGCCGCTGATGTGGCCGGCGCTCGTCACCACCGGCCTGCTCGCCTTTATCGCCGCATGGAACGAGTTCCTGTTTGCGCTCACCTTCACGTCAAGCAGCACCCAGCGTACGGTGCCGGTCGCCATCGCGCTTTTCGGCGGCGCCGGCCAGTTCGAGATACCTTGGGGCAACATCATGGCCGCTTCGGTGATCGTCACGGTGCCGCTGGTCGTTCTCGTCCTCGTCTTCCAGCGCAAGATCGTCGCCGGGCTGACCGGCGGCGGGGTCAAGGGATAGGAGCGACGCAAGTATATGGCCAGTCTCACGCTCAGGGGCGTCAGGAAATCCTTCGGCACTGTGGAAGTGATCAAGGGCATCGATCTCGACGTCGCATCGGGGGAATTTGTCGTCTTCGTCGGCCCCTCGGGCTGCGGGAAGTCGACGTTGCTGCGCCTCGTCGCCGGCCTGGAGGATGTCACCAGCGGCACCATCGCCATCGACGGCGAGGTGGTCAATCACCTGCCGCCAGCCCAGCGCGGCCTCGCCATGGTTTTTCAGTCCTACGCGCTTTATCCGCACATGACAGTCTACGACAACATGGCCTTCGGGCTGAAGATCGGCGGCGACCGCAAGGCCGATATCGACCGTCGCGTCCGCGACGCCGCCGAGATTCTCGAGATTACGCCTTTCCTCGACCGGCTGCCGCGGCAGCTCTCCGGCGGCCAACGCCAGCGCGTCGCCATCGGCCGCGCCATCGTCCGCAATCCGCGCGTCTTCCTCTTCGACGAGCCCTTGTCGAATCTCGACGCCGCGCTGCGAGTCACCATGCGCATCGAAATCGCCAAGCTTCACGAGAGCATGGCCGGCACGACGATAATCTATGTCATCCACGATCAGGTCGAAGCGATGACCCTCGCCGATCGGATCGCGCTGCTCAACGCCGGGCGCGTCGAACAGGTTGGCACGCCGATGGAGCTCTACCAAACACCGGCAAATCTCTTCGTGGCGCGCTTCATCGGCTCCCCCGCGATGAACACAGTTCCCTGCGTGATCGAGTCCGCTGCCGTCGGTACCAAAGTCAGGCCGCAGGGCGGAAACAGCGTTGCGGTCGCCGCAGCGATCCCGGGAGAGGCCGCCGGCAGCGAAGGGATTTTTGGCGTCAGGCCCGAGGATCTGAAGCTCACAACCGAGTCCGACGCAATTTTCGCAGGGCGGATCAACATCGTCGAAAAGCTCGGCGAGGTTACGATGATCTACATCACCACCGGCGACGAGCCGATCGTGGCCAAGCTCCGCGGCGACGTCGGCGCCAAAAAGGGTGACAACGTGGGCCTGACGGCGCCGCTCGAATGCTTGCACGTCTTCGATCACGAAGGCACGGCCTTTCCGCGGACGCTCGGCTGAGACACGAGGGCCAGCATGACTAGGCCTTGAGCCGGCATTGTCAGACAAACCTGAACGGGCCTGCGAAGGGTGCTGATCTGAGGCGTTCAGGCCGCCAGCTGACGCCACTCGGCCAGGACCCGGAGGCTACGGAATGCCTCTCCCCGGTTCAAGCCGATTTGCTCTGACAATGCCCTAATTTGGTGCGGAATTGGCCTCTGCTTCGCACCGGTTCTGGCGCATCAATTCTTCGATGTCACCACGGCTTTCACTGACGGGTGGTCCCATCTTTTCGATTTCGACGAGCAGGCCTTGCCAGTGCTTGCAAGCCGTGGCGACATCGCCCTTGTCAATGCAATCCTTTGCTGCCGCAGCCTCACGGCCAAGGGCTGCGATTGCCGAGATGTTGACCGGTGCGCCTCGCACCTCCCATTCGTTGAAGAATTCCTCGCAACTCGTGATCCCCTGCCGTAGCTTGGCGATCTGCTTCTCACTTTCGGCCGCTTCTGCTTTGGTCTGATCTGCCGCCCGCTTGGCATGCTCAAGCCGGGTCTCCATGGCTTGCAGTTGAGATTGCTGTTTTCCAAGGTCTGATTGAGCCGTGTCCAGCTTCTTGCTCAATTCCGCGATTGCGTCATTCGCCTTGTCCAACTTGCCCTGAAATTCGTTACGTGCCGTTTTCGCCGCTTTGAGTTCCAGTCTAAGATTCTCGGCTACCTTCGCGAGTTCCGCAGCCCCAGCCTTCGCTCGAACTGCCTCCTCCTTGGCTCTGCCAAGTTCGATTTCCACTGCCTTTAGTCGCTGTTGTGTTTGAACTAGGTAGGAGCCTAGGACCACGAAACCGACTACGACCACCGCTGCCAAAATCCAGACCCATCCGCTAAAGCCATATTTCTCAGGCATTATTTCTCTCCAGTCTGTCAGATGTAGCCATCGGCGAAGACGAGAGCCAGGTCCTCAATACGGACCTGGTTATGGGCGGCTGAGTCCCCGCTAACGGGAATCAGGTTCGCTGTTATGGGGCTTGGGTTTCCCTGTTCGCCCACAAATTTTCCCTGCTTTGGTAACGAGGGGAGCGCAATACTCCAGTTCGCGGTCGCGACCAATGAGTCTTTGAGTTTCATGGACAATACGCGCTTGGAAGACCCCAATCCCCCCTAGGAGGAGCAGGGCGTTGCGTGCGCGTGGCCAGTGGGGTATTTGCAAACCAAATTGCAAACCAACCACGCAGCACGGCGCAGTATTGGACATCACAAGGCAGGATCCATCGTAGCCGAAATGGCGAACAGGAGCACATAGTTAGCTACTGGGCGACACAGACCAGCACGAGTATCTTAGAACTCGAAAACCGTTGTGCGCGCGAGCGTACCGTGGGTTCGAATCCCACCCTCTCCGCCAATTGGCAAGCTTCTCAAGCAGTTGCATGGGACGAATATCGTGAGCCGATCCGCGCCTATGCGTCGCCCAGGTTTAGGACGGGATTGAGCTTCA
>DAOVDX010000005.1 GCA_030669345.1 Methyloceanibacter sp.
CACGATGGACGTCCTGAGCACGATGCAACTGTCCATTTCGCCATCCGCCGAGAAATAACCGACGCAGCCGGCATAGATGCCACGCGCCTCGTCCTCAAGCTCATCGATGATCTCCATCGCACGAACCTTGGGCGCACCCGACACAGTGCCTGCCGGGAAGCCGGCCATCAACGCATCGACCGCGTCGTATCGAGGGTCAAGCTTCCCCTCGACATTGGACACGATGTGCATGACCTGACTGTAATATTCGAGGAAGAAACTATCGGTGACGCGCACGCTGCCGACTTCCGCGACCCGGCCAACGTCGTTGCGGCCAAGATCGAGCAGCATCAAATGCTCGGCACGTTCCTTCTTATCGGCAAGAAGTTCCTTGCCAAGTGCCGCGTCTTCTTCTGGCGTCGCGCCGCGGGGCCGCGTGCCCGCAATCGGCCGCACGGTGATCTCGCCCTTGCGGACGCGTACTAAAATCTCAGGGCTCGAGCCCACTACGGCGAAGTCGCCGAAGTTCAGGAAATAGAGAAACGGGGAGGGATTGACGCGGCGGAGTGCCCGATAGAGCGCGAATGGAGGCAACTCGAACGGCGCCTCGAAGCGTTGGCTCAACACCACCTGGAAGATGTCGCCAGCGGAGATGTATTCCTTGGCAGCCGCCACCTTGGCCATATAGGCCTCGGGCGGCGTGGTCGCTTTCGGCTCGGGATGTGGGGCATCCACATTGGGATCGCCCGCATGGGGCAAAGGCTGATCCAGCCGCTCCACCAAAACATTGAGCCGGTCGGCGGCACGCTCATAAGCCACCTTGGCATCGACGCCAGGGGTAGGCCGCACCGGCGTCACCACTGTCATCTCATCGCGGACGCTGTCGAAGATCACGATCAGTGTCGGACGCAATAAAATCGCGTCCGGCAGATCGAGCGGATCGACCTTGTCGCCCGGCAGGTCCTCAATCAAACGCACCGTGTCGTAGCCCATATAACCAAAGATGCCAGCAACCATGGGCGGCAACTCTTGGGGCAGGGCAATCGCTGATTCCGCGAGCAAGGCGCGAAGCGATTCCAGCGCCGGCTGCGGCTGTGGCTCGAAACCGTCGGGGGCGGATTGCGGAGACCGGTTGATCTCGGCCTTGCTCCCCTCGGCCCGCCAGATGATATCAGGCTCGCAGCCAATGATGGAGTAGCGGCCGCGCGTGGCGCCGCCCTCGACTGACTCAAGAAGAAAGCTGTTCGGCCGCTCATGGGCGACCTTCAGCATAGCCGAGACGGGAGTCTCCAGATCGGCGACCAATCGCGTCCACGCAACCTGCGGCACGCCATCCTCATAGAGGCGCGCGAATGTCGGAAAGTCTGGCTCAATCGGAGCAGACCCACCGTCATGCGGCGGAGGCGTCACCGAAGTGCGCGCAGAACTCATGGCGCCTCGCTGGTACCCACAAGCTTGGCGAGCGCCTGCTGATTGACCTTGACGCCATAGCGGGACTCCAACGCGCCAAAATACTCAGCGATCGTGTCTTCGCTCAGAAGAAGTCCAAGCTGCGCTTTGAGCCTTTTGGTCGTCCGCTCGTCAAGTGCCGGCGGAGCGATGATGTCTTGCACCTCGAACACGATGCGGCCCTCGTCGACACCCGACGCGGCCGAGCCATAGCCGCCCTTGGGCAGCGTGAAGGCCTGCGCCACCGCCGGTGGCAACACGTTCACGGTGATGTCGTCGCGCTTTAGCCCCGAGGTCGGCAGCACTTCAGCGTTCAACTCCGTCGCCACATCGTCGAGAGATTTGCTACCACTGCTTAAACTTGCCACCAGGCCTTTGGTAAACTTGGCGACCTGGTTCCGCGTTTCTTCCTCGCGCCAGCCGGTCTCAGCCTCATCACGCACGTCGGCGAAGGGCTTTAGATTCTCCGGCGTCACACCAAGCACCTCGTACCAAATGACGCCTTCGTCTCTGGCATCGATGGGATCGTTCTCAATCCCAGTATCGGTGGCGAAGGTACCGTTCAGCACGTCTTTCTGTGCGGGCAGTGTGACCGCCGATCCATCAGGCGTGCGACCCTGACGGTCGATCTGATCGACAAGCTGATAGTTGAGCTTAAGTTTGTCGGCGATCTCCGCGAGCGTTGATCCGGCCCCAAGCTGGTCCTCCACCTTGTCATGCATGTCGAAGATGGCGCCTGACGCACGGTCTTTGAGAATCTTCTTCTCAATGTCGGCCTTGCTGTCCTCATAGGACGGGGTCATGCCAGGCTCGATCGCGGTCACGCGCACCAACACGGTGCTGCCGAGCTTGCCAGTCATCGGCTCGCTGACAGTGTTCACGTCGAGCTCGAAGGCTTTATCCGCAACCTTCGGGTCAGCGAGCTCGGCGCGCGCAACGGCGCCAAGTTCGAGATCGCCCTCGCTTAAGCCCAGCTCCTTACCAACCTCAGAAAAGTCAGTGCCGGACGTAATCTTGTCGTGGGCGGCCTTGGCCGATGCCATGTCTGGGAAGGCCATCTGCTGGATATGCCGGCGCTCCGGCTTTCCGAGCTGATCCTTCTGTGCCTCGTATGACGCCATGAGATCAGCATCGGTAATGTTGACCTGGTCCTTGACCGTCTCCGGCGTCACCGCAAGAAGCCCGAGCTTGCGATATTCCGGCTCGGTGAACTTGGCCTCGTGATTGTCGTAGTAAGCTTTCAGCTCCGTCTCGGTTGGGGTGCCAACGGCTTCCGCAGCGGATTTCGGCACAAGAACGTAGTGCAGGACGCGCCGCTCCTCGTTGAAGCGATTGAGCGCATCGACCAACACTTGGGGAGAGTTCGACGCGTCGCCAACAGTCGTGAGAAGCTGGCGACGCAAATTCTGCTCGCGCAGGGAATAGATGTAGCCCGCTTCGTTCATGCCGATCGTGCGCAAACCCTGCTGAAACGCGATGGGATTGAAATTCCCGGCTGAGTCTTGGAAGGCGGGGTCCGCCATGATCTTAGCAAGCAGGGCATCGTCGCTAATGCTGAGGCCAAGATGCTTGGCATGGGTATCGACAGCGGCGCCACCGATAAGCCGTTCCAGCACTCGGTTATCGAGACCGAGCGCACGCGCCTCCTGAAGGCTAAGGCTACGTTTGGCCTGCTGGCTCATGGACCGCAGCACGTCCTGCTGCGCCCGCTGATAGGCCTGCGGGTTGATGTCCGTGTCACCGACACGGATCAACGTTTGACTGCCATAGCCGGTAAAAATATCGGCGATCCCCCAGACGGCGAAGCTCACCACCAGGAGACAAACAAGAATGAGGCCTAAGAACCGGCCTGTGCCTTTGCGTAATGTGTCGAGTGCCACGCCCCGAAAATCTTCCATTTCACCAATTGCCAAAGCCGCGCTGGCGTCCGATGTTAGGACGGTCCGGCGCGGCGCGCGCATCATAGGTAGCAAAGGCCAGCGCGGCAAGGCAGCCTGGAGCATGCGTCAATTTCTCCGGAAAGCCGAAAAACCGTCAGGCGTGCTAGCGCCTTAACAAGGCGGAGACGGGAGGGGGACGTGACTTCCATCAGGCCGCTTGTTGCGGGCAACTGGAAAATGAACGGCATCGACAGCTCGTTGGCCGAACTCGGCGCATTGCGCGAGCAGCTGGCGCAGGCGCCCGTCCCAGAGGCAGACATCATGGTCTGTCCACCGGCGACGCTCCTGAGCCGGGCGGCAAAAATTCTCGCCGGGACGGATATCGCGCTCGGTGGCCAGGACTGTCACCCTTTGGAGTCCGGGGCTCATACCGGCGACATTTCGGTAGAAATGCTGGCCGATGCAGGCGCCTCAGCCGTTATCGTCGGCCATTCCGAACGGCGTATCGACCATGGCGAGAATGACGCTCTGGTCAAAGCCAAGGCGTTGGCGGCCTATCGGGCGGGCCTCGCAGCCATCATCTGTATTGGTGAGACTGAAGCCGAGCACCGCGACGGCATGACCCTCGACGTGCTCAAGCGCCAACTTCAAGGGTCGGTGCCGGAAGAGGCGAGGGCCGCCAATACCGTGATCGCCTATGAGCCAGTTTGGGCCATTGGCTCAGGGCTCACGCCTACGCTCGACGACGTGGCGAAGGTCCATGGCTTCATTCGCGGGGTGCTCGGTCAATTGCTCGGGCAGGCCGAGAGCGGGGCCACGCGAATCCTCTATGGCGGCTCGGTCAAGCCCACCAATGCGGCTGAGCTTCTCTTCGTGCCTGACGTCAATGGAGCACTTGTTGGGGGCGCCAGCCTCAAAGCCGCCGATTTCTTCGGTATTCTAGCAGTCTATCGGGACGGGGACGGTGCCTAAAGCTTACGAGAACCGGGCTTGGCAAATCAGTTGATCTTGGCCATGGTGGACACTTGATCTCGGGAGGGGGACGGTTTTCCCAGAAGCATGATGGTATTTAGGCGCTTCATAACTCTAGCGCTGTTCACTGCTTGTGCGGTGGCGGCACTCAGCACCGTTGCGAGCGCCGAACCGCTCGACAGCGCGGCTTGCAAGACCCTCAAGGCGGAACAGAGGAGCCTTCTGACCCGGAAGCTTAAGGCGGCGCTTGCGCGCGGCCCTGACTGGGTGAAGGAGAATCTGCACAACGCGGAGGAAATCGAGAAGGTCAGGCATTACCTGCTGGTCGAGGAAAAGGCCGCTTTCCGGTGCCGAACCGACGGTGTACGGGTTCCAAAACCGAAGCCCATGGAGATGCCGGACCGTAAGCCAGAGCCGCCAACCGTGATCGCCACAGTCGAAGATCCGGCGAAGGTCCTGGCAAGCGTCGCAACCAACTCGTTCCTGCCGCTCCGCAAGCCCGGTTGGTCGCCCCCTGCGGAGGGCGATGCCGAGCCCGTCCAGACGGCGGCCGATGCCGGAGATATCACCGCGTCGATAGAACCGACTCCAGCCCCTAGCCAAACGGTGGCCGATTCGGATAATACAGCGCCTCAGCAAGACTGAGGCGATATATAATGAGTACGGTTCTTCTTCTAATTCACGTCATGGTTGCCGTTGCCCTCGTAGGCGTCGTACTACTCCAGCGCTCCGAAGGCGGCGCGCTCGGTATCGGCGGCGGCGGTGGCGGTGGAGGCGGCGGCGGCTTCATGAGCGGCCGCAGCGCCGGCAGCGCGCTGACCAAGACGACGGCAGTCCTTGCCGCCTGCTTTTTTGTGACGAGCCTCAGCCTCTCGATTATAGCCAGTCATAACCGTGGCAGCGGGCCGTCTGTCCTGCCAACCGGAACGTCGGCACCGGCCGATGGTGGTCTCGCGCCGCTTCAGATCCCGGGCGCGGCAGCACCGGCGGCTTCGACCGAGCCTGCAGCTCCGTCAGCGCCCCAATCAGAATAGCGTTTCTCATCGGAAATCCTGCGAGCGAAAACGCTCGTGGGAAAAATTTCTGTTGTCAGTCGTCCCCACTTGCATGTTTGGGGTACGCCTCGGCAAGGACTCGGTATAGGGTCAACGCCCATGGCGCGGTACGTATTCATTACCGGCGGTGTGGTTTCCTCACTCGGCAAAGGGCTCGCTTCAGCGGCTCTTGGGGCGCTTCTTCAGGCGCGGGGCTTTAGCGTCCGCCTGTGCAAGCTCGATCCCTATCTCAATGTCGATCCAGGGACCATGAGCCCGCTTCAGCACGGCGAGGTATTCGTCACCGACGACGGTGCTGAGACCGATCTCGACCTCGGTCACTACGAACGCTTCACCGGCGTCGCGGCGAGCCAAGCCGACAACATCACCACCGGCCGCATCTATCAGCAGATCATCGCCAAGGAACGCCGTGGTGATTATCTCGGCTCCACCGTCCAGGTCATTCCCCACGTCACTGACGCCATCAAAGAATTCGTCGTGACCGGCAACGAAGGCGTCGACTTCGTGCTGTGCGAAATCGGCGGCACTATCGGTGACATCGAGGGGCTGCCGTTCTTCGAGGCGATACGCCAGCTTGGCAACGAGTTGCCGCGCGGCCAGACCGCCTTCGTCCATTTGACGCTGGTGCCGTTCATCCCAAGTGCGGGCGAGTTGAAGACCAAGCCAACCCAGCATTCGGTCAAGGAACTGCGCTCCATCGGCATCCAGCCAGACATCTTGCTGTGCCGCGCCGATCGCCCGCTGCCAAAGGACGAACGGCGCAAAATCGCGCTGTTCTGCAATGTACGCAACGAGGCGGTCATCCAAGCGCTCGACGTTCAGAGCATCTACGACGTGCCGATCGCCTATCACCGGGAAGGACTCGACCGCGAGCTGTTGACCGCATTCGGCATCACCGACGCGCCGGAGCCCGACGTGACGATGTGGCAGGAAATCTCCAAAACCGTCGCTGAGCCCGACGGCGAAGTGACTATCGCCATTGTCGGCAAATACACGGGGCTGAAGGACGCTTACAAATCACTCACCGAGGCGCTCGTCCATGGCGGCATCGCCAACAAGGTAAAGGTGAATCTCGAATGGATCGAATCCCAAGTCTTCGAGAGCGAAGACGCCGCCGCCTATCTTGAGGACGTCAACGGCATCCTGGTGCCTGGCGGCTTTGGCGAGCGTGGCGCCGAGGGCAAAATCCATGCGGCGCGTTACGCCCGCACCCGAGGCCTTCCGTATTTCGGTATTTGCTTCGGCATGCAGATGGCGGTCATTGAGGTCGCCCGGGACCTGGCCGGTATCGAAGGCGCAGGCTCAACGGAATTTGGGTCGACCAGCGAGCCGCTCATCGGCCTGATGACCGAGTGGATGAAGGGCGAGGAACTGGAGCGGCGAGAGCAAAACGGCAATCTCGGCGGCACGATGCGGCTTGGCGCCTTTGATGCCGTCCTCGCCAAAGGCAGCAAGGCGGCTGAAATCTATGGAGCCACTGAAATCTCCGAGCGCCACCGGCATCGTTTCGAGGTGAACGCGCGCTATCGTGACAAGCTTGAAGCCGCCGGCTTGCGCTTCTCAGGACTTTCGCCAGACGGGCTTCTGCCGGAGATCGTCGAGATCCCCGACCATCCCTGGTTCATCGGCGTCCAGTTCCATCCCGAGCTGAAATCACGGCCCTTCGATCCTCACCCACTGTTCAAATCCTTCATTGGCGCGGCCGTGGAACAAAGTCGCCTCGTGTAGGTCGAGATACCGGAGAGTATCCACAAAGGCTTAGCGTTTGCGGCCAGCGCCGTGACCCTTGCTCTGTTGACGGGCCTGCCGCTTAAGGCCCATGGTCCGCACCATGAACGAAGCCATGAAGCTCTCCCCGAGCCCCAGCGTCAAAATCGGAAAAGCCATTTTTGGCAACGACTTGCCGCTTTGTCTTATGGCTGGACCTTGCGTCTTGGAAAGCCGGGCGCACGCGCTAGAGACAGCCACCGCCTTGAAGGAAATCGCCCACCGGCTGGGCTTCGGCCTCGTCTATAAGTCGTCCTTCGACAAAGCCAACCGTACGAGCGCCGGGAGTGCACGCGGCCTCGGTCTCAAAGAGGCACTGCCGATCTTCGCCGAGGTGAGCGAGGTCACAGGGCTCCCCGTCGTCACTGACGTGCATGAGCCCGAACAATGCGCGGCGGTGGCCGAAGCGGTCGATCTTCTACAAATCCCGGCCTTTCTTTGCCGTCAAACCGACCTTCTGGTGGCGGCGGCCAAAACCGGCAAGGCGGTCAACGTGAAGAAGGGGTAGTTCCTTGCGCCCTGGGACATGCGCCATGTGGTGGACAAGGTTGTCGGCGCTGGCAATCCCGACGTGCTCATCACCGAACGCGGCGTCTCCTTCGGCTACAACACGCTGGTCTCCGACATGCGCGCGCTACCGCTTCTCGCCGAGACTGGCGCGCCGGTGATCTTCGATGCGACCCATTCGGTGCAGCAGCCAGGCGGGCAGGGCGGCACGAGCGGCGGCGAGCGGCGTTTCGTGCCGATACTGGCGCGGGCCGCAACAGCGGTCGGTATCGCCGGCCTTTTCATTGAGACTCATCAAGATCCGGACAAGGCCCCGTCGGACGGCCCCAACATGGTGCCGCTGAAAGAGCTAGAGCCGCTAATGTCTGAACTCATCGAGATCGACCGTTTGGTGAAGCGGCGTTCGTAAGCCGGACTATTCCGGCGCGATCAGCTGCGCGCAGACCTGATCCCAACGCCACAGCGCATCCTCGGTCAGATGCGTGCCGCCCCACCACTCGTCAACGCCGTGATGTGCGGCCCAATCGGCGCCACCAGCCAGCACGGCCTTGCCCAAAGACGTAAGGCTGAGACGGCTCGTAAGATAGGCCTTCGCCAGCTCCTCGTCGTCGCGCTGGAGGGGAGCTGATTCAAGCCCAGCAATCATCGGCTCTTCTGCTAACGCCAGACTGTCCAATAGCCGCCAGAAGCTCCAGTCACCCATGAACTCGGCATCCTCAAGGTCTTGCACGGCAACGAACAGCTCCAATGACGTAACCGGCCCGGACTCGATCATGGCCAGCATTTGCCGCTCGGTGCGCGACAGCCCGTCGGTGCCGGGCAGTTCCTCAAGCATGCGGATCACGGTGGGCTTTAAGAAGGGAAGGGCGGTGAGATCCTCATCGGAAAGCTGCGCCCAGGCCTCCGGTGTCTTCTGCCGGAACGCTGCCCAAGCCTGCCTGCCAAGATCGAGTTGCACTTGGCTGACAGGCGTGGCTGTTGTCGCAAGGACCGTGACCACCTCCGGCTCTTGGCGGCCGATATAGTCGTCGGTCTGGACGAGAAGCAGGGTGCCATCCGCGCGCGAATTGGTGGCGAACCAATCAAGCACCTGCAAAAGCTGCAACTGGTCGTAGAGGTCGTGCTCGAACCACAAGACCACGCGGCCAAAGTCGGCGTTCATGCCCAAGCCGCGATTACGCGCCGTCAGCTCAAACTCAATGGCGGCAATCTCGCCACCGCCGGCGCCAGCCAAATACTCGACGCGAACAGGCGTAAGCTCTTCCAGCGTCGCCGTGAGCGGCACGGGGCCCTCATGCAGCACGTCGCGCCACGGCAGGACTTCCGTCCCTGGCAGCACACGCCGGAGCAACTCGCCCGCGGCGTCGCCGTTGGTAATGATGAGATCAGTCGTGGCGATCACCCACGTCCGCGATAGGGCGCGACACCTTGTTCGGGAATCCACACGCCTTCAGGCGGCGTTCCGTGCTGCCAGTACACATCGATGGGAATGCCGCCACGCGGGAACCAGTAGCCGCCAATCCGAAGCCACGGCGGCTCGATCATGTCGACGATCCGCTTGCCCACCATGATGGTGGCGTCCTCATGAAAGGCGCGGGTGTTGCGGAAGCTCGCCAGAAACAGTTTGAACGACTTCGACTCCAGCAACCATTCGCCCGGCGCGTAGTCGACGACGAATTGTGCAAAGTCTGGCTGGCCCGTGACGGGGCAGAGACAGGTGAACTCGGGCGCGGTGAAGCGCGCCACATAGGCCGTATCGGAATGCGGGTTCGCGACGCGCTCAAGCTCGGCTTCATCCGGCGAATTGGGGACAGGCGTCTCGGTGCCGAGCTGCTTTAGTCCTGTGACTTTTCCAGTCATGACCTACTCCGCGGCGAGCCGCATAGGCGGCCCATGATAGACGCAGCCTTCGTGGCATGAGTCTCGCGCCACCACGATCTCGGACAGTCCTGGCAGCCGATTATGCAGCCGATCCCACAGCCACATGGCGATGCGCTCCAGCGTCGGGTATTCGAGCCCGTCCACGTCGTTGAGCATACGATGATCCAGCGCATCGCGGGCGTCTGCCACGGCGACTTCCAGATCGTCGAAATGCACGATGATACCGGTCTCAGAATCCGGCTCGCCGCTGACGGTCACCCGGGCACGGAACGAGTGTCCGTGCACCCGAGAATTGGGGTGACCAGGAGGCGCTGAGGGCAGGAAATGCGCTGCCTCGAAAAAGAACTCTTTGTAGATTTGCATGAGTGGCTGTTTAGGAGATTTCGTGGCGGCGGGCCAGGGCTTTGACCCTGCAATTGTACTTTTAAGGTAGCCCGAGAAGCTTATGAGTTTGAACGCTTAAACGCCATTTTGGATGGGCTAGGCAATAATCAATCGCCGCGCGGGTATTGTCCGGGCTTCTCGAACCATCGTCCATGGGCTGCAGCAGGAAATGGGTGAAGTCGAGCGTCTGGACCTCTTCAGGCCAGAGCTTGGTCTGCGGAAAGACGAGCTTCAGTTCATCGCCCGAACGCTGCCGCAACGGCGCCCCTGCCTTGGGACTGACGCAAATCCAATCGATGGAGTCTAAAGCTGGCAGAGTGCCGTTGGTCTCCATGGCCACTTCGAAGCCGACCGTGTGCAGCGCGTCGACCAAAACCTCATCCACCTGCAGCATGGGCTCGCCACCGGTCAGCACCACGAAGGGCGGTGTGCCGGAGTTGCCACGCCAGGCCTCGCGGCATTTGCGAGCAAGCGTGTCGGCGTCAGCGAACTTGCCACCGCCAGGGCCGTCGGTGCCGACGAAATCCGTGTCGCAAAAATCGCAAAGCGACTCCGCGCGGTCAGCCTCACGGCCCGACCACAAATTGCAGCCAGCAAAGCGGCAGAACACCGCCGGTCGGCCAGCCTGGGCGCCTTCGCCTTGCAGCGTATAATAGATCTCTTTGACCGAGTACATTTGCGGAACTTGGGCGTTCAAACGCAACAGAGCAAGGCATTTTGAGGGGCGCGCCAAAACGCCACCGCCCGGCACAAGGCCGGGCGATGCACGCTAAGTCGTGTGTTTGAACCGCTACTCGGCCTTGTTCTCTCCAGGCGGCGTGTAGCGCCCAGGGATCACTTTCTCCGGAGGATTGGTGCCAACCGGATTGATTGACCGAATGAAGGAGACGATCTTCCACATATGGTCCGAGGTCTTGATGACCTGGCCCATCGGAGGCATGGGAGCCTTCACGGTGCCCCATCGGATACGCGAAAAGCCCCGCTTTTCCAGCTCCTTGGAGCCAATGGCGATCAGCCTGAACAGCACGTCGTCGGTGTTGCCCCAAAAGCGGAATCCTCCGATACCCCGCTGCACCATTGGTAATGGCCATCGTACCAATTGTGCCAACGTAAGCCCGCACAGGCTCGATTTTGCCCCTCCATGGTGGTCGACTGCACCACCGCGAGAGCCGCATAATCCTTACAATATTGCTGGGGCGCCGCCATGGCGCTCGAGGTGACAACGGTTCCGAGCACTGCGGCTGATACGATCAGGCCAATCCGGTTCTGCTTGGTCATTGAGTCTCTCCTGTTTCACCATCTCCGAGCCCGTTTGTTTCCGGGTCACTCGGTTGATGAAGGGGAGAATCCCACAACCCGCCTGAATGGGTTTTGAACCTAGTGTTGTCTGACGTTCAGGTTCGAGAGCTATAGCGGCGCTTGCTCTTCGCGGCGCTGTTCCGCCAGTCTGCGAAGCCTTGGGCGCGGAGCTCACAGGCCGGGCATTCACCACAGCCATAGCCCCAGTCATGACGCACGCCACGTTCGCCTTTGTAGCAAGTGTGAGTCTCTTCGGTGATCAGCTGGACAAGCGCATCGCCGCCAAGCTCTTGTGCCAGGCCCCAAATCTCCGCCTTGGAACGCCGCATCAAGGGCGTGTCGAGGGAGAAGGGGACATCGGTGCCAAGCCGGATGGCCTCCTGCTGCGCGCGTAGCGTTGCATCGCGGCAATCGGGGTAGCCGGAATAATCCGTCTCGCACATCCCGCCCACCAAGGTCGTGAGCCCCCGCCGGTAGCCGAGCGCCGCGGCGTAGACGAAGAATACGAGATTGCGCCCCGGCACAAATGTGGAAGGGAGCTCTGACTCCAACATGACGATCTCAGCGTCCGACGTCAGCGCCGTGTCGCCGATGGCCCCGAAGCTCGAAATGTCGATCATATGATCGGGCCCAAGCCGATCCGCCCAGGCGGGAAAGCCTTGGACCAACGCCTCTCGCACCTGCTGGCGGCATTCAAGTTCGACCCCATGGCGCTGCCCGTAGTCGAAGCCGATCGTCTCGACGCGGGCATAGCGATCAAGCGCATAAGCGAGGCAGACCGTGGAATCCTGGCCGCCTGAGAACAGCACAAGGGCCCCAGGCTCGGCGTTTAGAGTCATTGTCGTCATCCCATCGATCCTTGGCTCACCATCACCGGATTAGATATACGCCTTCACGTTGACCCCCGCCTAGGCTAAGACGGCCCCAGTTTTTCAAGAGGGCCCAAACGTCATGACTGCCATCGCCACCATCATCGGCCGGGAAATTCTGGACAGCCGCGGCAACCCCACCGTCGAAGTCGACGTCGTGCTTGAGGATGGCCATCACGGCCGTGCCGCCGTGCCATCTGGCGCCTCCACCGGCGCCCATGAAGCACACGAACTCCGCGATGGCGGAAAGCGCTATGGCGGCAAAGGCGTGCGGAAGGCGGTCGAGGCGGTGAACGGCAAGATCCGCAAAGCCCTCGACGGTTTCGACGCCAACGATCAGCGCGGGCTCGACGCACTTCTCTGCGATCTCGATGGCACCCCGAACAAGAAGCGGCTTGGCGCCAATTCGATCCTCGGCGTCTCGCTCGCCAATGCCAAGGCCTCAGCCTCATCCCATGAGCTGCCGCTCTACCGCTATCTCGGTGGCGAAGACGCGAATGTACTGCCGGTGCCGATGATGAACATCGTCAATGGCGGCATGCACGCCGACAACCCCATCGACTTGCAGGAATTCATGATCGTGCCGGTTGGCGCGCCAAACATTGCCGAGGCTGTCCGCATGGGCGCCGAGGTGTTCCATGCGCTGAAAAGCGCTCTGCACAGTGCCGGTCTTGGCACCGCGGTTGGCGACGAGGGCGGTTTCGCACCCAATATCGCTTCGACCCGAGAGGCGCTTGATTTCGTCATGGCGGCGATTGAGACGGCTGGGTACCACCCCGGCCAAGACATGTATCTCGCCCTCGACGTGGCAGCGACAGAGTTCTTCAAAGACGGCCGCTACGAGCTCAGGGGTGAGAATCGCACTCTGAGTTCCGATGAGATCGCCGCCTATTACAGCGACCTTGTCGCCAACTATCCCATCTTCTCGATCGAAGACGGCATGTCGGAAGATGACTGGGACGGCTGGCGCGTCCTGACTGATGCGCTGGGCGACCGCGTCCAGCTCGTCGGCGACGATTTGTTCGTCACCAATGTCGCGCGGCTGCAAGAAGGCATCGAGAAACACATCGCCAACTCGATCCTGGTCAAGGTCAATCAGATCGGCACATTGTCGGAGACATTCGATGCCGTCCGCATGGCGCATGACGCGGACTACTCAGCGGTGATGTCCCATCGTTCCGGCGAGACCGAGGACACCACCATCGCTGATCTGGCGGTCGCCACCAATTGCGGGCAGATCAAAACCGGCTCGCTTGCCCGCTCTGACCGCGTGGCAAAGTACAATCAGCTCATTCGCATCGAAGAAGAGCTTGGCCCCAAAGCCCGCTATGCTGGCGACTCGGTGCTGAAGCGCTAAAAAATTTAGTGTGACCGTAACCGTCGCTTAACTAGATTTGACCGATTCTGGTGGTTCGTTTCGCCATGAGTTGGAGACAGTCTTGCGGTTTCGTGCGTTCATTTTTCCACTGCTGGCCTTCGGCATCGGTGGCTATTTTGCCTACCATCTGCAGAACGGCGAGCATGGTCTGGCGTCCAGCGCCGACCTAGAGAGCCGCAGGGACGTGCTCGCGGGCGAACTCGCGGGCTTGCGGGAGATCAGGCAGAGGATCGAGCGCGATGTGGCGCTGCTCAGGCCCGAGAGCCTTGACCCCGATATGCTGGACGAACGGGCCCGCGCGATCCTGAACCTCGCCCATCCCGACGATCTCGTGCTGATGAAGCGCCGCCGGCCAGACCCGACCGGGCCGTTGACCAAGCGCTAGCCGCGCCGCCAATCTCCGTCCACACCGTCTCGCCGGCCCGCCTTCCAGCCTCCTTCTCAACCGTGCTAGCGTTTTCACGCGCGCTTTTCGTTTGAGTCGGAGGAGATCAGGATTGACCAGCCCAAGCCTGAACCCGGGAGCGGCCAATTTCTGGATGAACCAGATTCCGACGCCCAATCCCACGCCGCCATCGGACGGTCCGCGCCTGTCGCCTGACGAAGAGCTTTCCGCCTATCGCCGGATGCTGCTTATCCGGCGCTTCGAAGAGAAGGCGGGCCAGCTTTACGGCATGGGCTTCATCGCCGGATTTTGCCACCTCTATATCGGCCAAGAGGCCGTCGTCACCGGCATGATGATGGCGCTCGGCGAAGACGATCAGATCATCACCGCCTATCGCGATCACGGCCACATGCTTTCCACCGGCATGGACCCCAAAGGCGTCATGGCGGAGCTGACGGGGCGCCGCCACGGAATTTCCAAGGGCAAAGGCGGCTCGATGCACATGTTCTCGGTGGAGAAGAATTTCTTCGGCGGCCACGGCATTGTCGGCACGCCGGCGCCGCTTGGCACCGGCCTCGCATTCGCCAACAAATATCGTGGCAACAATTCCGTCTGCGTCAGCTTCTTTGGCGAAGGCGCAGCCAATCAGGGCCAAGTCTATGAGAGCTTCAACATGGCGTCCTTGTGGAAGCTCTCCGTGGTCTACGTCATCGAGAACAATCACTATGCCTTGGGCACTTCGGTCGAACGATCAAGCGCCCACTCCGAGGAGCTTTATCACCGTGGGGCGGCCTTTGGCGTTGCCGGCGAACAGGTGGACGGCATGGATGTCGCCGCCGTCGAGGATGCGGGCAAGCGGGCGCTGGCCCATGCCCGAAGCGGCAAGGGGCCGATGATCCTCGAAATGCTCACTTATCGCTATCGCGGTCACTCCATGTCGGACCCGGCCAAATACCGGACGCGCGAAGAGGTGAAGGACATGCGGGAGCACCATGACCCCATCGAGCTCGTGCGCAAGCGTCTGTTGAAGGCCGGGCGGAGCGAGGATGAACTGAAAGACATCGACCGCGAAATCAGAAGCGTGGTCAACGAGGCTGCCGCCTTCGCGCAAAGCGATCCCGAGCCCGACCCGTCCGAACTCCATACCGACGTGGTCGCGTAGATAGGCCGCGAAGAAGATGCCCACTGAGATCCTCATGCCAGCGCTCTCCCCAACCATGGAGGAGGGAACGCTCGTCAAATGGCACGTGAAAGAGGGCGACACTGTCCAGACCGGCGATGTGATCGCCGAGATCGAGACCGACAAGGCAACCATGGAAGTCGAGGCCCTCGACGACGGCAAGATCGACAAGCTTCTTGTGCCGGAAGGGACCGAACACATCCCAGTCAATCGGCCCATCGCCATGCTTCTTGCGGACAACGGGCATCCCGCCGAGGGGCACTCCTTCGAGGCACGGCCTACCGCCGCACCTCAGCCGATCGAGGTGGAGGAAGTGCCTGACCCCGGAGAGGCACCGCCCGAAGTCGAGATCGCGCCCGCCGGCCCGCAAGCCGCACCTGCCGAGCCAAGACCGGAACAAGATGTTCCAGAGCGCGCTGTGCCGCCAGGCACCGAGATGGTCACCCTGACCGTGCGCGAGGCCTTGCGCGACGCCATGACCGAGGAGATGCACGCTGACGCGGACGTGTTCGTCATGGGCGAAGAGGTCGGCCAATACGACGGCGCCTACAAAGTCACCCAAGGACTGCTGGAGACCTTCGGCGCGCGCCGCGTCATCGACACGCCAATCACCGAATATGGCTTTGCTGGCGTCGGCGTCGGCGCGGCGTTCGCGGGCTTGCGTCCCATCGTGGAGTTCATGACATGGAACTTCGCCATGCAGGCCATCGACCACATCGTCAATTCCGCCGCCAAGGCGCTCTACATGTCAGGCGGCCAGATGCATTGCCCCATCGTATTTCGTGGGCCGAACGGGGCAGCCGCCCGTGTTGGCGCCCAACACAGTCAGGATTTCTCCTCCTGGTACGCTCACGTGCCAGGCTTAAAGGTGATAGCGCCTTACACTGCCGCCGACGCCAAGGGGCTGCTGAAGGCGGCCATCCGCGACAACAGCCCCGTGGTGTTCTTGGAAAACGAAGTTCTCTACGGCCAAAGCTTCGAAGTGCCGAAACTCGACGACTTTGTCCTGCCCATTGGCAGAGCGCGCATCGCGCGGGTGGGTCGTGACGTGACCCTCGTCTCTTATTCGCGCGGGCTCGCTTATACGCTCGATGCCGCCGAACAGCTTGCACTGCAGGACATCGAGGCGGAGGTGATTGACCTGCGCACATTACGGCCGCTCGATATTGGAACCGTCGTGAATTCGGTGAAGAAGACCAACCGCATCGTCACAGTGGAGGAGGGCTGGGCAATCTGCTCCATCGGCTCGGAAATCTGCGCGGCGGTGACAGCCGAGGCGTTCGATTATCTGGATGCCCCGCCCACCAAAATCACTGGCGCCGACGTCCCCATGCCCTACGCGGACAATCTTGAGAAACTGGCGCTGCCGTCGGTCGAGCAAGTGATCGCGGCGGCAAAAGCCGTCTGCTACCGGAAGTGACGGACGTGGTGGATCAACCCCGCGACGGCTCCGCCGAACAGGTGATGAGCCAGATCGCCAAGCAGATCAGGGCCAATGGAAATGGCAATGGGAACAGTCACGCTAACCGTGTGTTCGCGTCTCCTTTGGCCCGGCGCCTGGCACGCGAGAAGGGCATCGACCTTCCGGCGCTCACTGGCTCCGGGCCCCATGGCCGTATCGTCGAAGCCGATCTGAAACATGCGCGTGTCGAAGTGCCGCCTGCCGCGAAGCCCAACAACTTCGAGCAAGATTCCGTCGAGCCAGCTGCCGTCGACATTGTCGAAGAGGTCGCCGAGGCTACGCCTCCGCATCGAGGCGAAATCGTCACGGCCCCGGCGCCCGCGGCCACGCCAGGGCTATCGGACAAGCAAGTGCTCGCGCTCTACGACCCCGGCACCTATGAGCTTGTGCCCCACGACACCATGCGGCGCATGATCGCCGAGCGGTTGACGCTCTCCAAACAGACGATCCCGCATTTCTATCTCGCCATCGATTGCGATATCGACGCGTTGCTGACCGCCCGCGAGCGCTTAAACGACATGGCGCCTGAGGACGGCCCGCGCGCCTTTAAGCTTTCGCTCAACGACTTCATCATCAAAGCCATGGGCATGGCGCTGCAGGCCGTACCCGGCGCCAACGCCACCTGGACGGAGGAGGGCATCTTGCGCCACCGCACCTCCGACATCGCTGTCGCCGTGGCGCTCGAAGGCGGCGGTCTACACACGCCGGTCGTCCGCTGCGCCGAAGTGAAAAGCCTGTCGGAGATTTCCAACGAAGTCCGCGATCTCGCCGCGCGCGCCCGAACGAAACGCCTCGCGCCCCACGAATATCAAGGCGGCTCGACCACGATTTCCAATCTCGGCATGTATCGCATCGACCGCTTCGATGCGGTGATCAACCCGCCGCAAGCCTCAATCATGGCGGTGGGCCGCGCCGAGAAAAAACCCATCATCAAAGACGATGCGGTGAAGATCGCCACCATGATGAGCGTGACCTTGTCCGTCGATCACCGGGTCATTGACGGCGCGCTCGGGGCCGAGCTGCTTGCCGCCTTCAAGGCGTTCATCGAAGACCCTGTCACCATGCTGGTCTAGGCCGCGCTTTATGGACGAGGGGCCGAATTATTCACCCACCATCTTTCCCCAATCCACTTTGTCGGTGATGATGGGCGAATCGGTGCTCGACACAATCGACCGCGTCTCTACGTCTGGTCCCATGGTAGTGGAGCGCAAGCGAGCCCGAACAACGATGGGAGAAATACGATGAACATTATTATTTTTCTGATTATCGGCCTGATTGCTGGCGCCCTCGCGTCTTACATTATGGGACGGAAGCAGGACATTCTCGTCTACCTGCTGATCGGTGTGGTCGGCGCCGTGGTTGGCGGCTTCATCGCCGGCCTGATCGGTATCGGCGCTGGTGGAATTATCGGCCAAATCATTATTGCCACGCTTGGCGCCATCTTGTGCATCTGGGTCTGGCGGCGCATCCACTAGACGGACGCCATCCCAGTGCCTGAAGAAGGAGGTTAGTTCGATGGAAGGTCATGGATTGCTTTCGATGCCGGGTGTCGGATTTTTCGGCATGCTGATTATCGGCCTGACCGCCGGCTATATCGCCGAGAAGGTGACGGCGAGCGATCACGGTCTGCTCACCAATCTGATCGTCGGCATTGCCGGTTCGTTTGTTGGCGGCACGCTTGCTGGACTCGTGAACATTGAGTTCTACGGCTGGCTTGGCAATTTGATTGTCGCGTCGGTTGGCGCCGTTCTGCTGCTCTGGGTTTGGCGGCGCGTCAGGGGAAACGAAACAGGCTAAGCTGGTAGATGGTCACAGTAATCGACACTTTGCGTGAGACGACGGTGCGGCCGCGCCATCCAGAAAAGGCGCGGCTGCCCGACATGCCAGTACTGCCGAAGCCGCCGTGGATCCGCGTCAAGGCGCCTGGCGCCCATGCCTTTGATGCGACGCGGGCTATTCTACGCGAGCATCGCCTCCACACCGTTTGCGATGAAGCGGCCTGTCCGAATATTGGCGAGTGCTGGGGCAGGCGCCACGCCACCGTGATGATCATGGGCGACACCTGCACACGGGCTTGTACCTTCTGCAATGTCGCCACTGGCAAACCCGGCGCTCTCGATGCCGGCGAGCCGGCGCGCGTGGGCAAAGCGTTGGCCGCGCTCAATCTCGCCCATGTGGTGCTGACGTCGGTCGATCGCGACGACCTCGGTGACGGCGGGGCTTCCCATTTCGCCGAGACTATCGAAGCCATCAGGGAAGAGGCCCCCGGCACAACTATCGAAGTGCTGACCCCGGATTTCTTACGCAAAGACGGCGCACTGCAGACCGTGATCGCGGCACGACCCGACGTGTTCAATCACAATGTTGAAACGGCGCCATCGCTCTACCGGCGCATTCGACCAGGGGCCGACTATCGCCACTCGCTCGGACTTTTGGCGCAAGCCAAACAGCTCGACCCTTATGCCTTCACCAAGTCGGGCATCATGGTGGGGCTCGGCGAGACCGCTAAGGAGGTCGCCAGCGTCATGGACGACCTGCGAGGCGCGGACGTGGATTTCCTGACAATTGGCCAATATCTGCAGCCGACGCGGAAGCACGCGGCCATTGACCGCTTTGTCACGCCCGAGGAGTTCCGCTCCTATCGCCGCCTTGCCGAAGACAAGGGTTTTCTCCTGGTGGCCTCAAGCCCACTGACCCGCTCCTCCTATCACGCAGGCGAAGATTTCAAACGCCTCAAGGCCGCGCGCCACGCTATGGCCGGCGTCTGAACGCCCACAAATCCATGCACGTATTCAAAGCCAAACATCGCGTCGCCCATTCGACGCAAGACATGTATACCCTTGTCGCCAATGTCGACGACTACCCAAAATTCCTACCGCTCGTGGAGGCGTTAGAGGTCACGCGCCGCGAGGAGGTCGAGGGCAAAACCGTGCTCATCGCCACCATGCAGGTGGGCTACAAACTCATTCGCGAGCGCTTTACGACGAGGGTCACACTCGACGATGCCTGCCAGACAATCTTGGTGGAATATCTCGATGGCCCGTTTTCTCATCTCGAGAACCGCTGGACCTTCCCGCAACACGATGACGGCGGGTGCGAAGTGGATTTCTACATCGCCTACAGTTTCCGCTCGCGCATGTTCGAGCGGCTGATCGGCGGGCTTTTCGCGAAAGCCGTTGAGAAATACACGCACGCCTTCGAGGCCCGGGCCGATGAGGTCTATGGGCGGAAGACCAAAGTGCTCGCTTCAAACTAACGAGCGCAGCATTGACAGCGCCTGCTCGACGCTACGGCGTCTGACCTCGGCCCGTCCAACATCTCCGAACTCCACACGCTCGTGATGCATACGACCGTCAGGCCGGCCCGCAGCGACGTGGACGAGCCCGATGGGCTTCTCCGACGTACCGCCATCAGGCTCAGCAATACCAGTCACGGCCACGGCCATGGTTGCGCGCGAATGGGTGAGCGCGCCACCGGCCATAGCCCGGGCGACATCCTCGCTGACAGCACCATGGCGCTCGATCAACCAGAACGGCACGCCGAGCATCTCGCTTTTCGCGGCGTTGGAATAGGTGACGAAGCCGCGCTCAAACACGGCGGAATCGTGCACAGCGGTGAGGGCGGCAGACACCAGCCCGCCGGTGCACGATTCCGCCGTCGCAATCAGATCGCCGTTTGCGCGTGCCGCACTGAGCAACTCGGCGGCTTGGGCGATCAGGCTTTCGTCAAGCTCGATGGCATCGCTCATGGCAGCTTCACCGTGGCCGTGGCCATCGCCGCAATGCCTTCGCTCCGGCCAACAAAACCAAGCCCTTCATTGGTCGTCGCCTTGATGGACACCTGACCAATTTCGAGCCCAAGCGCCTCGGCTATGAAGGCGCGCATGGCATCCCGGTGAGGCCCGATCTGCGGGGTCTCACAGAGAAGCGTCACGTCCACATGCACGATCTCGCCACCGCGCTCCTTAATCTTGTCGCCAGCGGCTTTGAGAAAAATATCGGAGGACACACCGCGCCAACGATCATCGGACGGCGGGAAATGCACGCCAATGTCGCCGTCCGCGATTGTGCCCAGCAACGCGTCGGTCAGCGCGTGGAGACCGACATCGGCATCGCTATGGCCCACGAGCTTCTTGCTGTGCGGAATGGACACGCCACACAGAATAACGGCATCGCCCGGACCGAGCGCGTGCACGTCATAGCCCGTCCCCACTCGTATTGTCATAGGGGAGGCGTCACGTTCCATCCGCAACATTTGATCTGCGATGGCGAGGTCCTCCACCGTGGTGAGTTTCCGATTATGCTCGGAGCCTTCAACCAACGCCACATCGAGACCGAACCATTCGGCCACCGCAGCATCGTCGGTGAATTCTCGCGCAAGGTATTCGGATGCCTTGCGATGGGCGGCAAGAATTTCGTCGAACTTGAAGCCTTGCGGGGTCTGCGCCCGCCACAGGGCGTCGCGCGCGACCGTGCCGGTGATGCGTCCAGCTTCGCCACGCTTCAGCGTATCGGTGACCAGCAAACAGGGTAGGGCGCCTGCTTGGTCGTCGAGGCCCGCGATCACGCGGCTGATAAGATCGGCATCGACGAATGGCCTAGCCGCGTCATGGATCAACACAAGATCAGGCCCATGCGCGCGAAGCGCTTCAAGGCCTGCTCGCACGCTGTCCTGCCGCCGCGCGCCACCCTTAACTCGTGTCAACAAGCGTCCGGCAAAGGATGAGCTCGCGGCTTCGTAGAGCGGGACATCGTCCGGGTGGATCACCACCAGAATATCGTCGATTTGGGGATGGCTGACGAAGGCGCCGAGCGTCCGCGTCAGCATGGCCTCGCCGCCAATGGGGCAATATTGTTTTGGCTGACCGGCGTCCGTCGCCGCCCGGGCGCCCCGGCCAGCCGCCACGATAAGGGCTGCGATTCTCATGTTAGGCCCGCGCATGAACCGCAGAAACCTTGAGAAACGTCGCCCCTAGGCCCATGAAGAACCGTGTTGTTGCAGCGCGGCAAAAGGAATGTTGCTCCCACACTAAAACCCTCGTATTGTGCCCAATAATAGATCATGTGGCGATCATGCGTAAAATTTATGCATGATCGGTCAAGCCGTCCATGGCGCGACCGCGAGGATATATACGCATTGAGCGTCACGACCAAAAAACCTAGCCCGCGCCAAACGGCAGAGTCGCCGTCGATCCCAATCGACGCAATGCTGGGCGCTTTGCCGCATCCGCTCCTCGTCATCGGCAAAAATGTCGCCATCGAATACGCCAATACCGCCGCTGAGGACTTCTTTCAGATGAGCGCGGGCGTTCTCTGCCGCCATGACCTCCCTGACGTGGTCGCATTCGGCAGTCCGTTGATCGCACTTGTCGAGCAGGTGCAGCGCAACGGCACGACCGTCAACGAATATGGCGTCGAGCTTGCCTCGTTCCGCTTCGAAGCCCCGAAACTCGTCGACCTCTATGGCGGTCCACTCCCTGAGTCGACAAACAGGGTCATGGTGATGCTGCAACAACGCAACATGGCGCAAATGATCGAGCGCCAACTCACCCATCGCGGTGCGGCCCGTTCCGTCTCCAGCCTCGCTGCCGTGCTCGCCCATGAGATCAAGAACCCACTCTCAGGCATCAGGGGAGCGGCCCAGCTACTGGAGGCAGACCTCTCCGATTCCGACCGCACCTTGACCCAGCTCATCTGCGCCGAATCTGACCGCATCTGCAAACTCGTCGACCGTATGGAAATCTTCGGGGACGAACAGCCGCTGGAGCGTGAGCCGGTGAACATCCACGACGTGCTGGATCATGTGAAGCAAATTGCCAGCAGCGGCTTTGCTCGACACATCAAGATCGTCGAGAGCTACGACCCATCTCTGCCACCACTCCCGGGCAGCCGCGACAAGCTCATCCAGGTCTTCCTCAACCTCATCAAGAACGCCGCCGAAGCCATCGGCGAGGACCGCGCCGACGGGCAGATCACGCTAACCACCGCATTCCGGCCAGGCGTGCGTCTTTCAGTGCCGGGGAGCAAAGCACGCATCGGCCTGCCGCTCGAGATCGCGGTCGAGGATAATGGAGCCGGCGTCCCCAAGGACCTCATGCAGAACCTCTTCGATCCCTTTATCACCACCAAGCCATCAGGCACGGGGCTCGGGCTTGCGCTAGTGGCCAAAATTGTCGGCGACCATGGCGGAATCATCGAATGCGACTCCCGTCCCCGCTTCACGGTCTTTCGCGCACTGATGCCGATGGCTGAAAGCGAAACGACACAAGCAACAACAAAAGCGCAGGCGTAAAAAGAATGGGCAAAGGCAATATCCTCATCGCCGACGATGACGCGGCGATCCGTACGGTCCTAAACCAGGCCTTGGCGCGCGCCGGTTACGCGCCACGCGCCACCGGCAATGCCGCGACCCTTTGGCGCTGGATCAGCCAAGGCGAGGGGAACCTTGTG
The DNA here is from genome assembly GCA_030669345.1 of Methyloceanibacter sp. GTDB lineage: Bacteria > Pseudomonadota > Alphaproteobacteria > Rhizobiales > Methyloligellaceae > Methyloceanibacter. Next base: position 22,897 of record DAOVDX010000005.1, read on the forward strand.
ATCACCGATGTGGTCATGCCCGACGAAAATGCGTTTGACCTCATTCCCCGTGTGAAGAAACTGCGGCCCGACCTGCCCATCATCGTGATGAGCGCGCAGAACACATTTATGACCGCGATCACGGCTGCGGAGTGCGGAGCTTATGAGTATCTGCCCAAGCCCTTCGACCTTAACGAACTCGTTGCGGTGGTCGGCCGCGCGTTGGCCGAGCCGCGCAAAAAGGTCCAGCGCCTGTCAGCGGAATCGACCGAGGGCCTGCCGCTTATTGGCCGCTGCCAGGCCATGCAGGATATCTACCGCATCCTTGCCCGGCTGACCCAGACCGACCTCACCGTCATGATTTCGGGCGAGTCCGGCACCGGCAAGGAGCTTGTCGCTCGTGCGCTCCACGATTACGGCAAGCGCCGCAATGGGCCGTTCGTTGCGATCAACATGGCCGCGATCCCGCGCGAGCTCATCGAGTCCGAATTGTTCGGCCATGAGAAGGGGGCCTTCACCGGGGCACAGGCCCGCCACACAGGACGCTTCGAGCAAGCCGAAGGCGGCACTCTGTTTCTCGACGAGATCGGCGACATGCCCATGGAGGCGCAAACACGACTCTTACGCGTCCTCCAAGAGGGCGAGTACACGATGGTCGGCGGCTGCACACCGATCCGCACGAATGTCCGGATTATCGCCGCCACCAATCGCGAACTGCAGCAGCAGATCGACCAAGGTCTCTTCCGCGAAGACCTGTACTACCGGCTGAACGTGGTGCCACTTAGGCTACCGCCTTTGCGCGAGCGGCTTGAGGACATCCCCGATCTCGTGCGCCACTTCCTCTCGATCGCTGAAAAAGAGGGACTGCCGCCGACGAGCTTCGAATCTGCGGCCATCGAACGCCTCAAGCGCTATCATTGGCCCGGCAACGTGCGCGAGCTTGAAAATCTGGTGCGCCGCCTGTCAGCAATCTACGCCCAGGACATCGTCACCGCCGATATGGTGGACAGCGAGCTCTCCACGGCGGCCCGCGCGCCGTTTCCCGACGACGGGGAGCAGACCGGCGACCTATCGGAATCCGTCGAACGCTACCTCGCGGACCATTTCATGGGCTACGGCCAAGACCTGCCACCGGCCGGGCTCTACACCCGTATCCTGCGCAAGGTTGAGTTCCCGCTCATCACTGCGGCGCTCGCCGCCACACGGGGCAACCAAATCCGCGCCGCCGACCTTCTCGGTCTCAACCGCAACACGTTGCGTAAGAAAATTCGGGATCTGGGCATCAAAGTGATCCGCACACCGGGCTCCTGACCTGGATAATTCGCCTACGGACCCCATATCCGTAGGGCTGAACCCGTTGACCGGCATAGGTCACGGGTCCGGCAGTGCCCCGGAATGTCGCCAAAGGGCCACATTGTGATTTTATTGCACCATTGCTGAGGCGAACGCTCGAGACGGGAAGAAACCGGCGTAGACCGGGATTCTAGGGAAAGCCAGGGGAAAGCGGTTGCGCAGCGTCTTTCAAACCTCGCAAGAGCCGGCCAAGCCCAAGGGATTTTTGAGTCCGCGAGGCGCCGCCGACGCCAGCCCAGCCGAAAATTCGGCATCCGAACCGCATTCGCGACGTTCGCTGCCTTTTACCATCGGCCTGATCACCATGGTGCTTTCCCTGTGTTCAGGGCTTGCCACCTATCTGATCCTCACCGGACTGACCCCCATCGTGCCTAACCACACCGTGGTTGTGGGCGTGCTCCTCATCAATCTGTTGCTCGTCCTGGCGATGCTGGGGACCATCGCCTGGCAGGTGAGCGGACTGTGGCTCGACAAACGCCGCCACGTGGCCGGCGCCCAGCTTCATGTCCGCATTGTTAGCCTGTTCAGCGTGATTGCCGTCGTACCGGCGATCCTCCTCGCGGTGTTCGCAAGCGTGTCACTGGACCGCGGTCTCGACCACTGGTTCTCGTTCCGCACCAAATCGATCATCCAAAACTCCATCGACGTCGCCACGGCCTATCTGCAGGAGCACGGACAGGTGATCCGCTCCGACACTGTCGGCATGGCCAAGGACATCGACGAAGCGGTGAATCTTGTGCAATCGCAACCGCAAGGCTTCGGAAACTTCCTCACGGCACAAGCAGCCATTCGTGCACTGCCTGTTGCATATTTGATCGACGGCAGCGGCAAGATCCTCGCCACGGCCGCATCGTCGCCGGAGTTTCCATATCGGGCTCCACCCCAAGCGTCCATGTCGCTTGCCAAGAAGGGGCAGGTGATTGTCATCGCGCCAGGGCAGACGAGCATGGTCGGCGCCATCAAGAGTCTCTCCAACTTTAACGATACCTACCTCTACGTAGTCCGACCCGTGAACGCGCGCGTGCTGCAACAGCTGCGCGTGACGCGCGCCAATGTTGCCGAGTACCAAATGCTGGAACAGCGGCGCGCCGGCGTGCAGGTGGCCTTCGGCCTCATGTATGTGGCGATGGCACTGACCCTTCTCTTGTCCGCCATCTGGATCGGCATGTGGTTTGCCAATCGCCTCGTGGCGCCGATCGGTCAGCTCATGGGTGCCGCCGAGGAGATCGCCGAGGGCAATCTCGGCGTCGAAGTCGACGTCAATCCCGCCGACGGCGATCTCGCCGTGCTCGGGTCCACATTCAACACCATGGCTTCGGAACTTAAGAGCCAGCGTGACGAACTCGTGGGCGCCAATGCGACGCTCGATGAACGTAACTGCTTCATGGAAGCGGTGCTGTCTGGCGTCACAGCAGGCGTCGTCGGTGTCGACACCGATGGCACGGTCAATCTCGTCAACCGCTCCGCCGACACATTGCTCGGCGCAAAAGAGAAGGAGCTTACCGGCAAGAAGCTGATCGAGGCCGTACCTGAATTCGCACCTCATCTGAAAAGTGCCGAGGAACAGAAAAAGAGGCCCGCCACTGACCAGGTCACGTTGCGCCGCGGAGGAGCGGAGCGGAACTTCGCCGTCCGTGTCACCAGCGAAGGCGTTGGACAAGGCTATGTCGTGACCTTCGACGACATCACCGAACTGGTCAGCGCCCAACGCAGCGCCGCCTGGGCGGACATCGCACGCCGCATCGCCCATGAGATCAAAAACCCGCTCACACCGATCCAGCTTTCAGCGGAACGCCTCCGCCGCAAATACGGTGGCTCGATCACCAAGGACCGGGAAATTTTCGAACAATGCACCGACATCATCATCCGCCAAGTGGCGGATATCGGACGCATGGTGGATGAGTTCTCTTCCTTCGCGCGCATGCCGAAGCCAGTCATGGAGCTAAACGACGTGCGCGAGATCGTGCGCGAGGCGGTGTTCTTGTTCCAAGTGAGCCGGTCCGACATCAAGTTCGAACTCGATTTGCCGGAGAAGCCGGTCGTGACCATGTCCGATCAGCGCCTCTTGACCCAGGCGGTGACCAACCTCGTGAAAAATGCGAGCGAGGCCATCGATACGGCTGTGGAGGCCGACCCGGACCGCGCCGGGAGCGGACAAATTACCGCCAAGGTCAACACCGAAGGCGACAGCGTACACATCACCGTCATCGACAATGGCTGCGGCCTCCCGGACAAAAACCGCGGCCGGCTGGTTGAGCCCTATATGACCACGCGCACGAAGGGCACCGGGCTTGGGCTCGCGATCGTGCAGCGGATCACCGAACATCATGGCGGCAAATTACGATTGGCCGATGCGCCGAAGCGCGACGGAAAGATTCTAGGAGCATCAGTGCAAATGGACTTGCCGATTTTGGACCGAGATGAATTGGAGACGGGCGACGTCAAACCCGCGCCAACTTCATCCGCCCGCGCAAGCGCGTCCGAGACGGCCGAGGATGAAGAGGGAGTAACTCATGGCGTCTGACATTTTGGTCGTCGATGACGAGGCCGATATCAGGGAGCTGATCGGAGGCATCCTCGAAGACGAGGGCCATGCGACACGGCTTGCCCAGGACAGCGACCAAACACTCCAGCTGATCGAGGAGCGGCGGCCTGCGCTCGTCATTCTCGATATCTGGCTGCAAGGGTCGAAGCTCGACGGGCTTGAGCTGCTCGATCGCATCAAGAAGGCCAACCCTGATCTGCCGGTCATCATCATCAGCGGCCACGGCAATATCGAGACCGCGGTGGCGGCAATCCAGCGCGGCGCCTACGACTATATCGAGAAGTCCTTCAAGGCCGACCGGCTCGTCCTAATCACGACGCGCGCGCTCGAGGCCTCACGATTGCGGCGCGAAAATCGTGAGCTGCGCGAGCGAAGCACATATTCGTTCGAGATGATCGGCCGTTCGGCCGCCATGGGTCAGCTCCGCCAAGCCATCGAGAGGGTCGCGCCCACCAATAGCCGCGTCCTGATCACCGGGCCGTCGGGTTGCGGCAAGGAGCTCGCCGCACGCGTGATGCATGCAAAATCGGGCCGCGCCGAGGGGCCCTTCGTCGTCCTCAATGCAGCCGCCATGGTCCCCGACCGTATGGAACTCGAGCTGTTCGGCACGGAAGAAGGGGGCGGGACAGCCCGCAAGGTCGGCGCATTAGAGGAAGCCCACGGCGGCACGCTCTATATCGACGAAGTCGCAGACATGCCGCTCGAGACGCAAGCCAAGATCCTGCGTGTGCTCGTAGAACAGCGGTTCCAACGCATTGGCGGCGGAACCAAGGTGCATGTGGACGTACGCATCGTCTCGTCCACGAGCCACGACCTCCAGAAGGAAATGTCGGCCGGGCGCCTCCGCGAGGACCTCTATCATCGCTTGAACGTGGTTCCGATCGAAGTGCCTGGGCTAACGGATCGGCGCGAGGACGTGCCCGACCTTGTGCGCTTTTTCGTGCAGACGATCTCCATCGCTTCCGGGCTACCGCCGCGCCGCATCGGCGAGGACGCAATGGCTGTGCTCCAGTCCCATGACTGGCCGGGCAATGTCCGCCAGCTGCGCAACAACGTCGAACGCCTCATGATCCTCGTCGACGGCGACGTCAACGCCCTCGTGACGGCAGAAATGCTGCCCGACGAGATCGTATCGCCCGTCCCAATGTCGGCGAATGGGGCAGGGGGCGGCGAGCATATGATGTCGCTGCCTCTACGCGACGCCCGGGAAATCTTCGAGCGCGAATATCTCGTCGCTCAAGTCAACCGTTTCGGCGGCAATATCTCCCGTACAGCCGAGTTCGTGGGGATGGAACGCTCGGCCCTGCATCGCAAACTCCGGGCCCTTGGCGTCAACTCAAATGAAAGAGGCGCGACCGTGCGTTAGCATCGCTGGCGACTTGCTCCGTAGCCGAGAGAAACGCTGGCAGAGACTTTCGGAATCAGAATGCTTGCGGAATCGCCTTGCAATCGCGTCTAATGCACTCAAGGGGCCGGTTGGAGCAATATTCCGGCGCCATTCGACAAGTGTACGCGTGGACCAAAAGGGACGGGGAAGCCCATGGCGACAGAACGCACGCCAAGCCTGCAAGACACATTTCTCAATCACGTTCGTAAGAGCAAGACACCTCTCACCATATTTCTGGTGAATGGCGTCAAACTTCAGGGCGTCGTGACTTGGTTTGATAATTTCTGCGTTCTCTTGCGCAGAGACAGTCATTCGCAGCTCATCTACAAGCACGCGATTTCGACCATCATGCCAGGTCAGCCCATTCAGCTCGCCGACATTACCGACACCGAAGGTGAAGCTGAGTAATTGCGTCCAACCGGCCCGAAAGAAGTAAAATGTAAAAAAGGGCGGGCAGGGCGCAAGACGCATGGCATGCGCCCCGAGGGGCGCGTGGCTGCTGTCGTGTTCGCGCCGATCCTCGACAAGAAGCCGGCAAAGGATGCGCGTGGCGAGAGCCTCGATGCACCCGAACGCACACCCCAAGCCCGCCTCGACGAGGCTGTCGGGCTGGCGGTCGCTATCAATCTCGATGTCCGGGCGAGCCGGGTCATCCCCATACCGCGACCGAAGCCCGCGACTTTGTTCGGTGCCGGCAAGGTCGAGGAGCTTGCCGCGCTCGTGCGCGCAGAAGACGCCGAGCTTGTGATCGTCGACCATCCGCTCACGCCCGTGCAACAACGCAATCTTGAGACCGCCTGGAACGCCAAGGTTCTCGATCGCACCGGGCTCATACTTGAAATCTTTGGCGAACGGGCGCGCACGCGGGAAGGGCGCTTGCAAGTCGAGCTCGCCCATCTCGTCTATCAAAAAAGCCGGCTTGTGCGCTCATGGACGCATCTTGAACGGCAACGTGGTGGCTTCGGTTTTCTCGGCGGCCCCGGCGAGACACAGATCGAAACCGATCGCCGCCTGTTGAGCGAGCGCATTGCCTCTATCCGCAAAGATCTCGATCAGGTAAAGCGCACCCGCGCGCTGCACCGTAAATCCCGCCAACGCGTGCCGTATCCGGCCGTGGCGCTTGTCGGCTATACCAACGCCGGCAAGTCCACCTTGTTCAACATGCTGACCGGCGCCGCCGTCATGGCCCAGGATATTTTGTTCGCCACGCTCGACCCAACCATCCGGGCGTTGCGTCTTCCCAGGGGATCAAAATCGGTTCTCTCCGACACGGTGGGTTTCATTTCCGAACTGCCCACGACACTCATCGCCGCCTTTCGCGCCACGCTCGAAGAAGTCCTCCAAGCCGACCTGATCATTCATGTTCGCGACATCGCCGATGACGCAACCTCCAGCCAACGCGCTGACGTGAATGCGGTTTTAGCCGATCTGGGCGTCGACGCCGAGGCGGAGTCCGACCGGCTGCTCGAAGTGTGGAACAAGGCTGACCTCCTCGACGACACCGCCATGGAGCGGGCAGCGAATGAAGCAGGGCGTTGTGACGCGGTTCTCGTCTCGGCTGTCACGGGGTTCGGTCTCGATAGGCTTCTCGCCGAGATCGAACGCAGGCTCAATCTCCGTCGCGAAACGCTGGCAATCGAAATCAAACCCGAAGAAGGCACATTGTCGAATTGGATCTATGAGAATTGCGAAGTGCTTGAGCGGACCAACCTCGAGGACGGCGTAACCGCCTTGCGCATCCGCGTGGCGCCAGAGAAGCGCAACAAGCTCGCCGGTCTTGCCGGCGCGGACCGATTGCGCCATGCGGCTGAGTAGGATGCCCTAAACCTTCTTCTCGGCTTTCTCGTTTTCAGATTTCTCTTTTTCGGATTCCTTGGCCGCGTCCCACAGCCGGTCCATTTCTTCGAGCGTGGAGTCCTCCAGCTTCCGGCCGGCGTCCGCGAGCGCTGTCTCAATGCTGGCGAAGCGGCGAACGAATTTGGCATTAGCGCCGCGCAGTGCGGCTTCAGGATCAACGCCGAGATGCCGGGCGAGGTTGGCCATGACGAAGAGCAGGTCGCCTAATTCCTCGGCCACGTGTTCTCTGGAAGTCTCGTCATCACCCTCGACAATCGCCGCCTTCAACTCGGCAATCTCTTCCTCGGCCTTGGCGAGCACGGGATCGAGATCGGGCCAGTCGAAGCCAATTTTGGCGGCGCGCTTTTGCAGCTTCACCGCCCGTGTCAGTCCGGGCAAACCAACAGGCACGTCATCGAGAAGCGAACCGCGTGTCTGTCCACGTTCGGCTTTCTCCTCCGTCTTGATCCGCTCCCATAGATCGTTTGAGAGAAACTCGTCCTTCAGCGAAGGATCGACGAACACGTGAGGGTGCCGTCTGATCATCTTCCGCGTGATGGCGTCCACCACATCGGCGAACGCGAACTCCGACTGCTCTTGCGCCATCCGCGCGTGATAGACGACCTGAAGCAGGAGATCGCCAAGCTCGTCCTTGAGCCCGTCGATGTCGTGCCGCGCGACCGCATCGGCGACTTCGTAAGCTTCTTCGATCGTGTAGGGCGCGATACTCGCGAAGGTCTGTTTGACGTCCCACGGACAGCCCGTGTCGGGGTCGCGCAGACGCACCATGACGCGCAGAAGGTCGTCCAAATCGTGCTTCTTGGAGGGTGCCTTAGACATGGCTGAGCCTGCCATCGGAATGCGGGCGCCAAATGCTGGCAATCAGCGTAACTCGTACATTTATAGCTAAATCAGTAGGATACCGGACGACCTGTATATCTTGGCTCATCCGGCATCCTCGATTCGCATAAGGTATATTATGGAAAATACCTATTAGGCGTGGATTGAGTTCCAAACCACCCCTGCGCGCGAACGCCTCAACGGCGTTCGTAATGATCCTTGATCAGCTGGTCGAGCAGCCGCACACCAAAACCCGATCCCCAGCTCCGATTGATCTCGGTGTCGCCAGACGCCATCGCCGTGCCAGCGATGTCGAGATGCGCCCACGGCGTGGCTTCCTTGACGAAGCGCTGGAGAAACTGCGCGGCGGAGATTGAGCCGCCCCACCTGCCGCCTGTGTTCTTGATGTCGGCAACCTTGGAGTCGACCAGCTTGTCGTATTTCGGTCCAAGCGGCAGGCGCCACAGCTTCTCGCCCGTCTCCTTGCCGGCGGCGATGAGTCGCTCGGAGAGTTCGTCGTTGTTGCTGAACAGACCGGCGTGCTCCTTGCCGAGCGCCACCATGAC
>DAOVDX010000096.1 GCA_030669345.1 Methyloceanibacter sp.
CGAAAACGACGTCGAGACGCTGCTGCAGATGCGCCGCCTGATGGACTTCTTGCCGGAGAGCAATCTCTCCGGTGTACCGGAGCTGCCGACGCGCGATCCCTGGGACCGGCTAGAGCCGTCGCTCGACACGCTGATCCCTGACAACCCGACCACGCCTTACGACATGAAGGAGCTGATCCATAAGGTTGTGGACGAGGGCGACTTCTTCGAGATCCAGGAAAGCTATGCTCGCAACATGGTGGTGGGCTTTGGGCGCATGGAAGGCCGCACCGTCGGCATCGTCGCCAACCAGCCGATGTTTCTCGCCGGCGTGCTCGACAGTGATGCCTCCCGCAAGGCGGCGCGCTTCGTCCGCTTCTGCGATTGTTTCAGCATTCCGCTCGTCACCTTCGTCGACGTGCCGGGCTTCCTGCCGGGCACTGACCAGGAATATGGCGGCCTGATCAAGCACGGCGCCAAGCTGCTCTTCGTCTTCACCGAGGCCACCGTGCCGAAAGTCACGGTCATCACGCGCAAGGCCTATGGCGGTGCTTACGACGTCATGTCGTCAAAGCATATTCGTGGCGACCTGAACTATGCCTGGCCCACGGCCGAGATCGCTGTGATGGGCGCCAAGGGCGCGGCGGAAATCCTGTATCGCGCAGACCTTGGCGACCCGGAGAAGATCAAGGTGCGGATCGACGAATATCAGAAGCGCTTCGCCAATCCCTTCGTCGCGGCGGAGCGGGGCTATATCGATGAAGTGATCATGCCCCAGGGCACGCGGATGCGGATTTGCCGGGGCCTACAGATGCTGCGCAACAAGCATGTCGAGAACCCCTGGAAGAAGCACGACAACATTCCTTTGTGAGTGTTGCCCGCCTGCAATTGTCGCGAGCGCCTGCCTCGTGTATCAACAGCGCTTCAAGTTTATCTAACGAGGAAGAAACGAAATGCGTCTGGGGGCTCGTGGCTGGATTCTGGCAGGTTGTGTGGTGTTGATGTCGCAGAGTGCCCTTGGCGTTAGCCTGTCGGCCGCGCTCAAGAACTACTACGCTGAATATGAGATTGTGCTCGATTGCGAGGAGAAGGACGAGATCTCCGAAGCCGATGGCGATTTGGCCGAGGCGGCGATCGAAAAGATCGAGATGCATTATTTAAAGCGCGACTCCTCCATTAATAAGGAGCGCCTGATGGACCGGGCGGCCGCCGATAAGGACGAGGGCTTCAGGATCATGGCGCGGAGCGGTGGCGGTCTTCGGCCCTATTGCCGCCAGTCGTTGCGGGAGCTCCTGATCAAGGCCAAGGAGATCGAGCCCAGCGCCGAGTGAGCCGAAAGGGTCACTCTCCGCTTCACGGAAAGGGGTGACCATGGCTACGCATTCCGGTTTTCTAAAACTCGCTCTGTTCGGGTTTGCCGCACTGGCCATCTCGCCAGCGCTGGCAAAAAAGCCCGTGGCGACAGCGACGTTCAAATGCGCCGAGGGCAAGTCCATCGCGGCGACATTCTTTGCCGATAAGGTCGACCTCAAGCTCAGCGATGGCCGCAATATGGCGCTGCCGCAAGTGATCTCGGGATCGGGTGCGCGCTATGCCAATGCGGATGAGAGCTTTGTATTCTGGAACAAGGGGAACACCGGTTTCGTCACCGAGGGCGCCGACCAGACCACAAGTTTTTCAGACTGCGTCGCCAAAGACTAAACGGCGATTCCGTCTAGGCGTTGAGGCAAAGACGGACTAGCAAATGTCATGGCACCGCCGCCCCTTCTCCTTCTCAAGGACATTTCGCTGTCCTTCGGCAGCACCCCGCTGTTGTCCGATGCCGTGCTGTCGATCGGGCAGGGCGAGCGCCTCTGCCTGGTGGGTCGCAATGGCTCAGGCAAGTCGACGCTGCTGAAGATCACCGCCGGGATGATCGATCCCGATGACGGCAGCCGTTTCGTCCAGCCTGGCACCACCATCCGCTATTTGCCGCAAAGCCCTGACCTGTCCGGCTTCGCCACCACCGGCGCCTTCGTCGAGGCGGGGCTTGGCCCAGGCGACGATCCGCATCGCGCGCGCTATCTGCTGGAGAGCCTTGGGCTTAACGGCGAAGAGTCGCCCGAGAATTTGTCCGGCGGCGAAGCGCGGCGCGCCGCCTTGGCCCAGGTCTTGGCCCCGGACCCCGACATTCTGCTGCTCGACGAGCCTACCAACCATCTCGACGTAGCGGCCATCGAGGGATTGGAGGCCGTGCTCAAGGCCTCCCGTTCCGCCCTGGTGCTGATCAGCCATGACCGGCGCTTTCTGGAAAACCTGTCTCAAGCGACGGTGTGGCTGGATCGCGGCATCACCAGGCGGCTCGAGCAGGGGTTCGGTGCGTTTGAAGCGTGGCGCGATGGCATCCTCGAAGAAGAGGAGATCGGCCGTCATAAGCTCGACCGGCAGATCGTCCGGGAGGAGCATTGGCTGCGCTATGGCGTCAGCGCCCGGCGGAAGCGCAATCAGCGCCGCCTCGAAAACCTGCTGTCGCTACGTGGCGAACGCACGACTGCGAAACGGAATCGCGCTCAGGCCGATGTGAAGATGTCGGCCCATGAGGCGAATGAAACGGGCCGGAAGGTGATCGAGGCGCGGGGCATCGCCAAGAGCTATGGCGATCTGGTTCTGGTGCACGACTTCAACGTCAAAATTGCCCGTGGCGACCGGGTCGGTCTTGTTGGGCCGAACGGCGCCGGTAAGACGACGCTCATCGACATACTCACGGGCACGCTTGAGCCCGACGCTGGCCGCGTGAAGCTCGGCACAAATCTTGAAGTGGCGACGCTCGATCAGCGGCGCGAACATCTCGACCCCGAAAGAAGCGTTTCGGCGACCCTGACGGGCGGGAGCGGCGACACGGTAATTATCAATGGGGAAGAGCGTCACATCATTAGCTACATGAAGGACTTCCTGTTTCAGCCCGAGCAGGCGCGCACGCCCATCAAGGCGCTGTCGGGCGGCGAGCGGGGCAGGCTGATGCTGGCCGTGGCACTGGCCCACCCGTCCAATCTTCTTGTGTTGGATGAGCCCACCAACGACCTCGACCTGGAGACGCTGGACGTGTTGCAGGAGATGCTGGCCAGCTATCCAGGAACGGTGATTCTGGTCAGCCATGATCGCGACTTCCTCGACCGCACGGTCACCTCGGTCATTGCCTCGGAAGGTGAGGGCCAGTGGATCGAATATGCGGGTGGCTACGCCGACATGATGGCGCAACGGGGCCATGGTGCTGGCACGCCCTCGCGAGACAAGCCGGCTGCGAAGAGCGGCGGCCGGGCGGCCTCACCGGCGAAACCTGCGCCTGCATCCCGCAAGCGTCTGAGCCCGACCGATCAGCATTTACTGAAGACAGCGCCGAAACGGATTGCCAAGCTCACGCAAGAAATTGGACGCCTGGAGCAGGTGCTCGCCGACCCGGACCTCTATACCAAGGACCGCGATGCGTTCACGGCGGCAGGTGCCGCATTGGCCAGAGCGCAAGCCGATCTTGCCGCTGCGGAAGAAGATTGGCTGCGGCTTGAACTGCTCCAAGAGGAGATCGAAGGGGACCGGGTAGGCGCAACTGCTGCGCGGTGAGGCGCGGCGTCCAGAGTGCTCGCTGAGTTTAGCGTGTTAGACGGAGGCGTTCCGTGTGGCGAACAGCCCGTATAGCCAGCCCATGCCGGCGCCGAAGGCTCCCAGGATCAGCAAGACGGAGACGATGAGCTGCGGATCGCCGCCGAAGAAGAGCGGGAAACGGCCCATGATCAGCGGCACTAGGATGAAGACGCCGATGATCGCCGGTCCGACGATGCCGAAGACCAGACCTCTGACGATCAGACTGCGGCCCGGGATACAGCTCACGATCAGGGCGAAGAGGACGCCCCAGAGGCCGCCCCAAAATGCGTCGCTGAGGATTTGCGGCAGGCCGGTCATGGCGGCCGGTTCCATGGACCAGGGGATGCGTGGAAACACGCCTGCCTCAAGAAGCAGGAAATTCACCACCTCATGCACGGTGACAACGGCAATGGCGCCGGCGATGAACCCGCAGATGAGGTTTCTCAGCGATATTTTTGTCATGTTGCGTCTCTCCCCTTGAGCGGCGGCTACCAAAACTGCGGTTCGTCCAAATGACGACATGATCCCGCATTAGATGGCGGGGGCCCTTGGAAGTGTCGCTCGGACGACTATATACTGCTGGAAATTCTAAAGGTGCTCATGATGTCTACAAAAGTTCTATCGGCGTGTGTCCTGGCGACGGCGCTAACAATGGTTTCCTACCCTGTCGCGGCGGAAATCACTGCGGCGACGAAGGTGGCCTGCAAACGCGACTACAAGAGATTTTGCGGCGTTTATGGGATCAATGACCCAGGTCTGCGGAAGTGCATGGACAAAGCCGGTCGCAGCCTTTCCAGAGGTTGCGTTAGGGCATTGGTGAGATCAGGCGAGGTCACCAGGGCGCGAGCGACCAAGCGCTGGCACCAAAAGATAGACTAGTTTCCGAGCCGCCTTCGGCTATGCGTTGGGCGGCTTCGTCGAAGCCGGCAATCTTCGTGAGTTTCGGAATGTGTCTGAGAAGAATGCGCCCGCCCCTTAAGCAGGAGCGGGCGACATCTTACTCAGTCATGCGTGTCGTCGCGGCGATGAGCGGCTAATCGTCGTCGTCATCATCGTCGTCATCGGCCATAGCTGGGGTTTTCTTACCCGCGTCCGGGGCGTCGGTTGAGGCGACAATGATCTTGCCGACGACGCCACGCTCCATCAGGCCTTTGGTGCCGAATTCATAGGTGCCGGGGCGGATGCAGACGAAGAAAATCTCAGCCTCGCCACCATTTTCGAATTCGATCTCGTCGAGCGTCACGGCCTTGATCTCGACTTCACCGACTTCGATTTTACGTATCCAGATGTTGCGGATGAACGCCGGGGCGACGAAGGCATACTCGGTCAAGTCCGAGGCCTTGATCTTCCAACGGTAACCCTGGCCGACCTTCAGGTGGTATTCCATGGGCTCCATACGGGAGCTGTCTTTATCCACTCCGAGAATGAGCGGCTTCAGGCGTTCGAGATAGTGGACTGAGGGATCCAGGATTTGGGCTTGGGCCGACTGCCCCACCGTTGAGAAGGTGAGGGCGAATGCGGCGAGAGCGGCAAGAATGAAGAGTCTTGGCATTGCGTTTCTTCCCTATTCTAGGCTTACAGAACGTCTAGGCTTTAAGGAACCTGACGGGATGTTAGGCGTTTCCTTCGCTCTCACCTAAAAGATGATTGACAGATTTTCTTGCCAGATTGACTAAATTTATTGCCAATCCTTCCCGGCACCCTTGAAGACAAAGACCCCTGCTGCACAAAAGGTTCAGGGTTTTTTCCTAAGCCATGTTCGGAATACCCGGATTTTCTTGCCTCAAAGTGGGATGCCATTAGCAAGACACAAACCATCGCCATGACAGAATCACGTAATTAGGGCGTTGGCGCGCCGCCTCTTATGGGGTGGGGAGGGCGCTAGAGCCATGTGAAGCGGCGGAGGGGGAATCCGTTGAGTGATCTCTACGAAGTTCTTGGTCTGAAACGGTCGGCAGGCCGGAAGGACATCCACAAGGCCTATCGGCGCAAGGCGAAGACCGCGCACCCCGACAGCGGCGGTACGGTCGAGGCCTTCAACGAGTTGGTCACGGCTTACGCCGTGTTGTCCGATGCGAAAACGCGCGCCAAATACAACGAAACCGGTGAGTTCGATGTGCCGCGGCCTGACAATTTCGACGGCGGTGCCATCGAGATCATCGCCGAGAAGCTCGGCCTCGTTATTCACGCGGAGCACGACTTGGCGGCCATGGACGTTGGCGCTCTGATCGAGCAGGCCATTCGTCAGGATATCGCCGACCGGGAGGGAAGCGTCACCCATCAGAAGCGTGCGGCCGAACGGCTGGCGGCTTTGCGTGCCCGGACCACGCACAAGGCGAAAGGCGAAGGGGTCTTGGTGACGCGTATGCTCGATTGGCACGAGGTCGCCATCCAAAACCGTATCAAGAAGCACGAAGAAGCAATGCAATTCTTGGAACGTGCGCTTGAAATCCTGCAGGACTATTCCTTCGCGGACAACTCGGGCGCGGCGGAGGCCGAGGAAGTGACCGGGGCCCTGAACGATATTTTGGTGGCGCTCGACGAATTGGCGGCGGTTCTGAACACCAGCCCCAGCCGGGCCGACGCGATGCCCCAAGGGGCAGGCCCGACCGCATTTGGCTAGTCAAACCGGGCTAGCCCAAGGGGTGGCCCAAAGGGGTCATTTCGCGGTAAATTCCCCCTGTAGTCTCTCTGGAGGGTAGACGTGCGCGGGATTTTCTTCATTGCCGCCCTTTATTGCGCGGCTCAAGCCATGAGCTTGGGCGGCCTTGCGCATGCCGAGGACGGGGCAAAGCCTGATTCGGCCTCCGTGGATCCTGTCTCGCCATCCCCTCAAGGTTCACCCAATACCGAGGCAGCCGTCACCGAGACGCCTGCCGCCGAGGTTTCTGGGGCGGATGGCCCTGTGAGCGAAGTTGAGACGGTCGAGGCGGAGGCACCGTCATTACCGCCGCACCCGGTCGTGGCGATCGTCCGTGAGAAGCTGACGAGCCCAGACATAAAAAAAGGCGCCGAGGCCGACGATGTTGCGGCGCTTGAGGCCTTTTATGGGTCGTGGAGTGAAGCACCGCTTTGGATCACCGAGATGGGGCTCTCGACCAAGGGGCAACAGGCGTTGTTCGAAATCGAAAACGCCGATGATTGGGGACTGGAGGCCAAAGCCTTCGCGCTGCCAGATGCCACTGCTTTGCCCACAAGCGAAGAGGCGCAAGCCCTGGCTGAGATCAAGCTCAGCCTCGCCGTTCTGAAATATGCTCGCTATGCACGCGGCGGAAGGCATGAGCCGGCGAAGATCAGCAAGCTTCTGGACCAAGAGGCGCCGTTACTGGATCCGAAAACGGTGATCGCCGATGCTAGCGCGGCGGCCGCCCCAGATGCCTATCTTACGTCGCTGCAGCCGAAGCATGAGCAGTTTGAACGCTTGCGCCAGGCCTTGCTTGCTGGGCGCGCTGGTGAGGAGGACGGCGCCAAGATGGACCCGCGCGACGTCAAGCGCATCCTCATGAATATGGAGCGCTGGCGCTGGATGCCCACCGAACTCGGCGCGCTCCATGTCTGGATCAACGTCCCCGAGTTCAAGCTCTATTTGCTGAGTGACGGCGAAGAGATTTACGTGGACAGGACGCTCGTGGGCACAATCGGCTACGCGACCCCGATCTTTTCAGCCGACATGAAGACGATTGTTTTCAACCCGGATTGGGTCGCACCGCCGTCCGTCCTCCAGGACAAGCTACGGCCAGCCTTGCGCCGGAAATACTTCAACATCCTGAAGTCCAACAAGCTGCGTGTGAGCTATCAGGGCAGGCGGATTGATCCGACCAAGGTCGACTGGAATCGCGTGAACATTCACAGCTATACGTTCTCGCAAAAGGCTGGGCCGAAAAACGTGCTCGGCAAGATCAAGTTCCTCTATCCCAACAAGCACATCGTCTACATGCACGACACGCTCGACTACCGGCGGAAGGTATTCAAAGAGAAGAACCGTTCCATCGGCTATGGCTGCGTCCGCATGGAGAATCCGAAACGGTTCGCTGAGCTGCTCTTGGCAAAGGATCAGGACCTGCAAGCG
>DAOVDX010000093.1 GCA_030669345.1 Methyloceanibacter sp.
TGGACTCCCGCCGGCGGCGATATCCTGTTTATTGAATGCGCCCGCGTACCCGGTAATGGCAGGCTGATCCTCACCGGCCAGCTCGGCGACGTCATGAAGGAGAGCGCGCAAGCGGCCCTCAGCCTGGTCAAGACGCGTGGCCACACCCTCGGCATCGACCCGAGTCTGTTCGAAAATTCCGATATCCATCTTCACGTGCCGGCGGGTGCCATCCCAAAGGACGGGCCGAGTGCAGGCGTCGCCATGTTCACAGCCCTTGTCTCGCTGCTGACGGGCCGCACGGTCCGGAGCGATACCGCTATGACCGGCGAGATTTCATTGCGTGGCCTGGTGCTGCCCATTGGCGGAGTGAAGAACAAAGTGCTGGCCGCCGTTCGCGCCGGCATCACCACGGTGATGCTACCGGAACGTAACCGTAAGGATTTCGAGGACGTGCCCAAAGCCGCCCGCGACGCCGTGCGCTTTGTGTGGCTGTCGACGGTTGACGACGCCATCGCGGCAGCATTGGCGCCACCGCCTAAGACCAAAGCGTTCGACGTCTCCGATCATCAGCGTCGCGCCGCCAGCGGCTGATCCTGGTGCGCCACCGCGCGCGTCATTCATCCTCGTCGTGTGGCGGCTCGTCTTCAAGCGCCCGATAGGCTGCGCCGTCGAGATCCTCGAACTGTCCTGAACGCAGCGCCCATAAGAACGCAGCGAGGCCGAGTCCGCCAAGCACGAGCGCCGCGGGGATAAGCCAAGCAAGCGCCGTCATGACCGCCCCCCTCCCGCCAACCTTGATGCGTTGAGTGTGACGAGAATGGACGAGCTCGACATGACGATGGCCGCAATGAGTGGCGTGACAAAGCCCGCCATGGCCAGCGGCACGCAGATGATGTTGTAAACGCCCGCGACCCCGAAATTCTGCAAGGCCATGGACCGTGTGCGCTGACCGGTGTCGATCGCCTCAACCACCGGGAAAAGTTTTTGGCCTTGGAACACGAAATCGGCTGCGCGCTGGCTGATGTCGGCGGCAGTCGCCGGAGAGATCGAGGCATGCGCCGCGGCCAACGCCGGTGCATCGTTGAGGCCATCACCAACCATCAGAACCTTGTGGCCTTCCTTGGTCCGCGCCTCAAGCCACGCGATCTTGTCGGCAGGCTTTAGCTCCGCATGCCAGTTGTCGATACCGGCTTTCTGCGCCATCCGCTCGACCACGCCCGTCCTATCGCCAGAGAGCAGAGCTACAGCTAGCCCGCGCTGTTTCAGCGCCGCAATGATTTCGGGCGCATCGCCCCGCATGGCATCGGCGAAACGGAAACGAACCGGCGCAGCCTTGCCGTGCCGGTACCAGACTTCGGCGCCCTCACCACCCTCACCATCCACACCACACCACGCGGCAGAGCCAAGCCGTTCCTCGCCTTGTGGCGTCGCCCGCATCAAGCCTTCGCCGGGCGTCTCCTCGATGCCGGTCGCAGGTGTGACCGCGCCAAGCCGAACTTCCGCTGCCTTAACGAGGGCCAGCGAATAAGGGTGCTTGCTCGTCGCGGCCAAAGCGGCTGCCGCGGCAAGATCCGTGTCAGAAATTTCCTTGTCATCAATGAGCTGCGCCTTGCCGAGCGTGAGCGTGCCGGTCTTATCGAACACCACCATGTCGACTTCGGCGATGCGCTCCAGCCCGTCCGGGGCTTTCAGCATCACGCCGCGCCGGAACAGGCGACTGGCGGCGGCAATCTGTACAGCCGGAACAGCCAGTGCCAGTGCGCATGGACAGGTGATGATGAGCACGGCGATGGCGTAGGTGAGCGCCGTCTCCCAGCCGGCCCCTGCAGCCAACCAGCCAAGAAAAGTCACCGCACCCAAGATATGGACTGCAGGCGCATAGATCTGCGCTGCTCGGTCAGCCAGCCGCCGATAGCGTGCCTTGCCTTGCTCCGCCGTCAGCATGAGCCGGCTGATCTCGGCGAGCAGGGTCGCGTCGTCCGCAGCCGTAACCTCAACCTGTAAGACCTGCGCTAGATTGAGCGTGCCCGCATAAACCGGATCGCCGGTTTTGACATTGGCCGGCGCCGTCTCTCCGGTAATCAGGCTTTGATCCACCTGCCCGTGCCCCGCGCGGACCACACCGTCGGCGGCGACCTGCTCACCGGACGCAACGAACAGGAGATCGCCGGGATACAACGCGTGGGCCGCGACTTTCCGCTGCGTCCCGTCCGCATCGATAACCGTGGCAATGCCGCTCTGAAGGCTGAGCAGATTTTGCGCTTCGCCGCGCGCACGAACCCGCAAGGACTCATCGAGATAGCGCCCGATCAGCAAGAAGAACAACAGCGCCACGGCTGCATCGAAATAGATCTGCTGGCTGCCGAGTATGGTCTGGTAGAGGCTCATGCCCGTCGCCAAGATGATGGCGAGCGAGATTGGTACGTCCATGTTGAGGCGCCGGCCCTTGAGTGCAGCAAGCGCGGACTGGAAAAATGGCTGCCCGGCATAGACCACGGTGGGCAACGCGATCAGCGCCGACAACCAGCGGAACATCCCCGCCAGCGCCGGGTTCATGTCGCCGCCCTCCCCGGACCATACGGCGATGGACAGCAGCATAATGTTCATGGCGGCGAAGCCCGCCACGGCCACCCGACGCAGCAGATATTTCTGCCGGGCATCACCGCGATCTTGTTTCACCGTGTCGATGGGCGCCGCAGTGAAACCAATACGGTCGAGCGCGGCTATCACGTCGACCTCGCCGGCCTCGGTCGGGTCGTAGGTGACTGTCACCCGTTTCGCAGCAAGGGATGCCCGCGCGCTGTCGACGCCGGAAACGCGCATCGCCGCCCGCTCCACCGAGCGCAAACAGCCGCCGCAATGCATCTCTTCGACGGCAAGGGTGAGTGTGGCGGGCGCCGCTTCAAGAGCCTGCCCGGCCAGTTCCGAGGGACGCGGCTGCGCCGTCATTGCGGTTCCGCGATGATGAGGCGCCGCTTCATGCGGTAAATTGGGTCACCGCCCTCGCCCTGAGTTGAGGTCAGCGAGACCACCCAATTTCCAGGTGCAAGCTCAAGATCCGCCGCGTAGACGCCTTGCGAGATCTCCTCGAACTCGACAGCGTGATCCTCTCTGTCGGTGGCTGGGCGGCTGACCATCGCGCTGTGTTTGAGACCACCGACCGGCTTTTCGCCGCTGTCGAGGATACGCAGCGTTATGCGACCACCCTCATCGTCATAGGTGATTTCGTTTTGCCAGCCGAGACTCTCCTGCTGCTCCGCCGCCGAGATCGTCTCGTTGTAGCGCAAGCCGCTTTGATACGGGTTGGCCTTTTCCCCGCCGCTAAACGTGCCGACGGCGAAATAGACGAGCACGCCGTTGGCCACCAGCATCACCCCGAAAAATACCAGGAGCCCCATGAACACATGGCGCCCCTCGATACCATTGGCGAACCACCCTTCGGACTTCATCGTTGTGGCCCTTGGAATGTCGCCTTGCATTCGGCCTGCGTACCATTGGCGATATCGGTGATGACGAAGGAGAACGGCGTTGCCGCGCCAGACAACGAGGCTACCCCCTGCTTGGTCAGCGTCAAATAGAGTTTCACCGACTGGAGCTTGTCCGGCGGCACCGGCACGACGGCCCCGTCCTCATGGCCAACCATATCCAACGTTGCGCCTGGCAGGCCGTCTACGCTGATCTTAAAGGCACGCGGCAGATAGAGCTTGTTGAGCAACTTGACGGTGTAGCCGTTGCGCACGCCACCATCGGACAGCCGCACATAAAGCGGGTTGCGGTCCTGCTGGACGTTCACGCTGAGCTCGGGCCGGAGCACCAGAGCGACGACCATGATGACGCTAACCAGGACCATGGCACCGGCGTAGAGAAGCACGCGGGGTCGAAACAGGTTGATGGGCTCGGCGCCCTTGTCGCCCGCCTCCAGACTGCGCTCCGTGTCATAGGCAATGAGCCCACGCGGCCGGTCGACCTTGTCCATGATCGTGTCGCACGCGTCGATACAGAGCGCACATTGAATGCATTCAAACTGCGGCCCATCGCGGATATCGATACCCGCGGGACAGACGGCAACGCATTGCCGGCAATCAATACAATCGCCCCGATCGTCCCAGGACTGCCCGGCCTTGTGGGGACCGTGTGGCTCGCCCCGCCATGTGCGGTAAGAGATCAGCAGCGAGTCCCGGTCGAACATGGCACCTTGGATGCGCGGCCACGGACACATATAAACGCAGACCTGCTCGCGGGCGATGCCGCCCAGCAAATAGGTCGTGGCGGCAAAGATGCCCACGAAGATATAGGCCATCGTCGGCGCGTCGAAATCCATGAACTCCCGGGCAAGCGTTGGTGCGTCGGCAAAGTAGAAGACGAACGCGCCGCCGGTAGCGAGCGAGATAATGATCCAGGAGAGATGGGTCGCCGTCTTCCGCCAGAGCGCTTCGCCCGACCATCTATGCCTGTCGAGACGAAGCCGCGCGTTGCGATCGCCCTGCCAAAAGCGCTCTACCGCAATCATCAGATCGGTCCACACCGTCTGCGGACAGGTGTAACCGCACCAAACACGCCCCGCCACCGAGGTGACCAAAAACAGCGCCAGCGCGGCCAGCACGAGCAGGCCGGTGATATAGTAAAACTCCTGCGGCCAAATCTCGATGAAGAAGAAGTAGAAGCGCCGCGCCGGAAAATCGATCAGGACGGCCTGATCGGGAAGATACGGGCCACGGTCCCAGCGCAGCCACGGCACGAGATAATAGATGCCGAGCGTGACCGCCATGACGATCCATTTGATCGTGCGGAACGTGCCGTGGGCTTCCTTCGGGTAAATCTTGAGGCGAGGAGCATAGAGCGGCTGGACCTCACCACTTTTGGTGGGCGCATCGCTCCGCACGACCCCAGGCGCAGCCTCCACGGGGCCAGACTCCGCGTTGCTGCACCCAACAGGCGCGCTGTCTTGTTCCTGAACGTCTGTCATATTCATCGCAAGCAGCGAGGGTCTACTCGCCACCGCCCAGCGAATGCACGTAAATGGCAAGCTCCTTGACCGTCGCTGGATCGAGGCGCTCGTTCCAGGCGGGCATCATGCCACTACGGCTATTGGTAATCGTCTCAACGATGCTCGCTTTGTCTCCACCATAGAGCCAAAGCTCGTCAGCTAGATTAGGCGCACCGAGCGCCCGGTCGCCCGTGCCGTCCGCACCGTGGCAGGCCGCGCAATTGGTGGCGAACATCTCCCCGCCACGCTCAGCAGCTTCTTGGTCCTCGGCGTTTCCGGACAGGGCAAGCACATGCTCGGCGACATCATTCACCTGAGGCGGCTGCAACATCCCAAGCCTGCCAAAAGCCGGCATCTGGCTGTTACGCGTGTCGGGATGGTCGGCCCGAATGCCGTAGCGGATTGTTTGGTGAATGTCGTCGAGCGAGCCGCCCCACAGCCACGCATCGTCGCGCAGATTGGGATAGCCCACAGCGCCTTGCGCACCACGGCCATGACAGGGTGCACAATTGTCGCCAAACGCGGCGGCGCCACCGGCCAATGCGAAGTTCAGAAGCTTAGGGTTAGCCTTGATCTCGGCGAGCTCGTTATTGGCGATCTCCTCCCGGAAACCAGTCTTTTCGGCTTTCGACTGCTTCAGTTGCTCCGCGACCACCGCGCGCTGACTAAAGCCGAGCGTGCCCTTGGTGTAGCTGGAGACCAGCGGCCAGGCTGGATACAAGATCCAATAAACGACCGCCCAGATGATGGTGGCATACAACACGTAGAGCCACCATTTTGGCAGCGGGTTGTTCAGCTCCTTGATCCCATCCCAATCATGGCCGGTCGTCTCGACTTCCTTGGTCGTGTCGGAGTCTCTCTTGGCCATGGCTCAGCCGTCTTTCTTGTTTTTGTTCTTCTTATTCTTGGTCTCGATATCCCCCTCAAGCGGCAGCTTCGCGGCTTCGTCGAAGCTCTTCTTGTTGCCGGGCCAAAACGCGTAGAGCAGAACCGCGCCGAACAAGCCGATAAAGAAAAGGAGCGCCACAATTTGGCTGATCGATGCCACTTGGTCATAGGTCATCGTTCGGTCCTCACCTCAAGTTTGGTCCCGCGGCGTCAAACATCGCGAAGTCGACCAGGGTTCCCAACATCTGCATGTAAGCGATCAACGCATCGAGTTCAGAGACAGTGCTCGCGTCGCCATCGAACGACCGCGCTTGCGCCTTGGGATAGCGCGCCAGGAAATCTTTCAGGGCCTCGGTATTGACGCCAGCCTGTAGCTCCACGTCACCCTTAGCGCTCTCGATCATTTCGTCGGTATAGGGCACGCCAACGATGGCGCTAGCCCTCAGATGATCGTCGATGTTGCCGTAGTCGAGCTTGGTCGTGGCAAGGAACGGATAGCCGGGCATCACCGATTCCGGCACCACGGAACGAGGGTCGATCATGTGCGCCCGATGCCATTCATCGGAGTATTTGCCCCCGACCCTGGCCACGTCGGGGCCTGTGCGCTTCGATCCCCATTGGAAGGGATGGTCGTACATGCTCTCGGCCGCCAGGCTGTAATGGCCGTAGCGCTCGACCTCGTCCCTGAGCGCACGGACCATTTGGCTGTAGCAGAGATAGCAGCCCTCACGCACATAGATATTGCGACCGGCAAGCTCGAGCGGCGAGTAAGGCCGCATGCCCTGCACCTTCTCGATGGTCGAGCTGAGCCAGAACAGCGGCGCGATCTCAACCAAGCCGCCAACGGCGACGACAACGAGAATCCCGATGACCAGAAGGATCGAGCTCTTCTCGACGACCTGATGTTTTTCCCAGTTCATCCGATCTTCCCCTTACCCGGCCGTACGGAATTCAGGCGCGGCAGCGACACGCGGTTGGTCCGCCGCGTCGAGCGGCTCGTCGCCCCTTGCCGTACGCCACAGATTGTAGGTCATAATCAGGGTGCCGATGAGGAACAGCAGGCCACCGACCGCCCGGATCACATAGAAGGGATGCATCGCTTCGACGGTCTCGACGAAGGAATATTCGAGGAAGCCAAGCTGGTCGTAAGCGCGCCACATCAGACCTTGCAGGATGCCCGACATCCACATGGAGGTGATGTAGAGCAGGATGCCGAGCGTCGCGATCCAGAAGTGCCACTCCACCAGACGCTGTGAATAAAGCGCCTTGCGGTGCCACAACCAAGGCACGAGGCAGTACAGCGCGCCGAAGGTGATGAAGGCAACCCAGCCGAGCGCGCCAGAATGCACGTGCCCAATGGTCCAGTCGGTGTAATGCGATAGCGCATTCACCGACCTGATGGCCATCAGCGGCCCCTCGAAGGTGGACATGCCGTAGAAGGCGACAGCCACGATGAGGATCCGGATCACGGGGTCTGTCCTGAGCTTGTCCCAAGCACCGGACAACGTCATCAGCCCATTGATCATTCCGCCCCAAGACGGCATCCACAGAATGATCGAGAAGGTCATGCCCAGCATCTGCGCCCAGTCAGGCAGCGCCGTGTAGTGCAGATGGTGCGGACCCGCCCAAATGTAGATGAAGATCAACGACCAGAAATGGACGACCGAAAGCCGATAGGAATAGATCGGACGGTCGGCGCGTTTCGGCACGAAGTAATACATTATGCCGAGGAAGCCGGCGGTGAGGAAGAAACCCACCGCATTGTGGCTGTACCACCATTGAGTCATGGCGTCTTGGACGCCGGAGTAGATGACGTAGCTCTTGGAGCCGAGGAGCGAGATCGGCACCGCCAGATTGTTGACGATATGCAACATGGCGACAGTGACAATGAAGGCGAGATAGAACCAGTTGGCGACGTAGATATGGGGCTCACGCCGCTTCGCCAGCGTGGCGACGAAGACTAAGAAGTAGACGACCCAAACGAGCGTGAGCCAAATGTCCACATACCATTCGGGCTCGG
>DAOVDX010000022.1 GCA_030669345.1 Methyloceanibacter sp.
GTTGCTATGGGGCCAGCTATTTTGCGGATAGAAATTCCGCTGGAGCGCCTGATTCTCGATATTGCCCTTGGAATAAGGCACGAACCCAAAATAGGAGCTGTAGCCGCGAGGGCCTGGAGGGTTGTACTTGTAAGGATAGACGGGCGTCCGCCCGCGCCTGTAGATCCGAGCGGGCTCAGCCTGGGAGGTAGCGCTCGGAACGCCGGCGACAAAGCCCGGCGTGGCATGGAGCGGCGCTGACCAAGTCAGCAGCCAAAAGTAGAATAGAATCGCAACGACGCCCGCCACGCCAGATGCAGTCTTTTTGGAAACGGGCAGGTCGTACGTCATGTAATTCTCCGGGCAGGCAATACGTTACTTCCAAATAATGACGACAGCATGGAACTGCAACGCCTAATCGCCAGAAATCGCGGCGAAAACAAGGATGTCGCCATCCTGCCCTGCGCCGGTAAAACTCTCGTTAACTTTTGGGGCCGTGAAGGAGACGAGCGGCTTTAGCTCCCGCGTTTCAGGGCCCGCCAGCCGATATCGTGGCGGCAGAAGCCTTTCGGCCAATCGATCTTGTTGACGGCCGCGTAGGCCCGGGTCTGCGCCGCCCCAATGTCCTTCCCCAGTGCCGTCACGCCGAGCACGCGTCCGCCATTGGCGAGGATGTGGTCGCCCTCGCGCTTCGTGCCGGCATGGAAGATTTCCACCTCGGGCTCGGCGGCGGCCTTGTTGAGCTCCTTGATCTCGGTGCCCTTGGCGTATTCGCCGGGATAGCCCTTCGCCGCCATGACCACGCAGAGCGCCGCATCGTCATGCCAGTCGAGCTTCAGCCCTTGAAGTTTGCCCTGGGCGGTGGCCAGCAGCGCCGGCAACAGGTCCGATTTCAGGCGCATGGCTAGCACCTGCGCCTCGGGATCGCCGAAGCGAACGTTATATTCGATGAGCTTGGGAGCCCCATGCTCAATCATCAGCCCGGCATAGAGCACGCCCTTGAAGACCATGCCGCGCGCCTTCATGGCGGCGACCGTGGGCGTGATGATTTCGTCCATGACACGCTTCGTGAGCGCGTCCGTCATGATCGGCGCGGGCGAATAGGCGCCCATGCCGCCAGTATTGGGACCGGTGTCTCCGTCATGCACCCGCTTATGGTCTTGCGCCGTGGCGAGCGGCAGCGCCGTGTCACCATCCACCAGCACGAAAAAGCTCGCCTCCTCGCCGTCGAGAAACTCCTCCACCACGACCTCGGCGCCAGCCGCGCCGAAGCTGCCGCTAAAGCAGGCGTCAATCGCGTTGTAAGCCTCGAAATGGGTGCTGGCGATGACCACGCCCTTGCCCGCTGCGAGACCGTCGGCTTTGACGACGATGGGGTGGGGGTGGGACGCCACATAGGCCCTCGCGGCTTGGGCGTCTGTGAAGCGCCCATAAGCCGCGGTCGGAATATTGAACTCGGCGCAAAGATCCTTGGTGAAGCCTTTGGAACCTTCGAGCTGCGATGCCGCCTTGGATGGCCCGAACACAGAAATGCCTTCCGCTTCGAGATCGTCGGTGAGCCCGGCCACCAGCGGTCCCTCGGGCCCCACGATCACAAGGCCGATGTCCTTGTCTTTGCAGAATCGCGCGACCGCGTCGTGGTCCGCCACGTCGAGTGCGAGACATTCCGCGATGCTTGAGATGCCCGCATTGCCTGGGGTGCAGTAGAGCGTATCGAGGAGGGGGCTCTGTGCGAGCTTCCAGGCAAGGGCATGTTCACGCCCGCCACCGCCGATCAGAAGCACATTCATCGCCCGAAACGCCCCGCTTGTTCGCTATCCTTGAGGCTAGTATTGCTCGAAGCCTCAAGGGGCGCTCTTAGCATTCAAGGGGAGCTCTTGGCATGAGAAAAACGTGACCCACGAAAAGAGATGATCTGAGAGATGGCCACCCGCACGAAGCCTGAGAGCGCCACGACGAATCTCGTCGAATATACGGTCTCCGAACTCGCCTTCTCGCTGAAGCGGACGGTGGAGGACGCCTATGGCCTCGTGCGACTGCGGGGCGAAATCTCCGGCTATCGGGGCCCGCACGCTTCTGGCCATTGCTATTTCACGATCAAGGACGAGAAGGCCGCCATCGAGGCTGTGGTCTGGCGGGGAGTATACGGTCGCCTCAAGTTCAAGCCCGAGGAAGGGCTGGAGGTCGTCGCCAAGGGCAAGATCACCACCTATCCGGGCCGCTCGAAATACCAGATCGTCATCGAGGATATCGAGCCTGCGGGCGCCGGCGCGCTCATGGCGTTGCTGGAGCAGCGCAAGAAGATGCTTGCCACCGAAGGCCTGTTCGAGGACGCGCGCAAGAAGGAACTGCCTTATCTGCCGTGCGTGATTGGCGTCATCACCTCGCCCGCCGGTGCGGTGATCCGCGACATCCTCCATCGCTTGGAGGACCGCTTTCCGTCCCATGTGCTGATGTGGCCGGTCAGGGTGCAAGGCGAGACCTGCGCCGAGGAAGTGGCAGCCGCTATTCACGGCTTCAATGCAGCCGAGACAGCGCTGATGCCAAAGCCCGACCTCATCATCGTCGCTCGCGGTGGCGGCAGCCTTGAGGATCTGTGGGGCTTCAACGAAGAAATTGTGGCTCGCGCCGCTGCGGCCAGCGCCATTCCGCTGATCTCGGCCGTGGGCCATGAGACCGACTGGACCATTCTCGATCTCGTCGCCGATCACCGCGCTCCGACACCGACCGCGGCAGCCGAGCGCGCCGTGCCCGTGCGGTCGGACTTACTTGTCACGGTGCGGACTTTTGGCGTGCGGTCTGCGGGCACGGTTCGGCGCACGCTGCAAACTTGGCGCAGCCATTTTGTCGCTTTGTCACGCGGGCTGCCAAAGCGTGCCGAAATCTTGGCCCTGCCGCGCCAGCGTCTCGATGATGCGAGCCGCCGGCTACCGCGCGCGCTGTTGGCCAATGCTGTGGCTCACCGTTCCGGGCTCGACCGCACAGGGCCAAGGCTCAGGTCCCATCTCGTGGCGCAGGCTGTGAGCCGGGGCCGCGAACAGCTCATTCGCTTTGACCGGGCTCGTGCACGCAGCGTGTCGGCACTCCTGGAGAGGTCACGCCGCCGTCTCGACGGCCAGGCGAAGCTCCTCTCGACGCTCGGCTATCACAACGTGCTGGCGCGGGGCTTTACTCTGGTGCGCTCCGCTGACGGCACCATGCTCCGCCGCGCGAGCGACGTGAAGCCGGGCGCAGCGCTCGATATCGAGTTTGTCGATGGCCATGTCGGAGCTCATGCCGACCCGCGCGCGGGCAAGCCGGAAAGCCCGTCTAAGAAGCCGCGCCGTGGTTCAGACGATAAGCAGGGTAGTCTGCTCTAGAGCATGGTCCGGAAAAGTGGGGACCGGTTTTCCGACAAGATCATGCGGCCGTAAGAGAGCATGGTCACGGGTGCACCGTGACGCTAAGGTGATCTAATGAACCGCTTCGAACGCAATCTTGGATTTAAAGGCGAGGCCAAGCTCAAATATCTTGACGGCGAGGTCCAGGTGCTGACGCCCGGCGACTTCGTGCGCTGTGCCGTCACCGGCGACGCGATCCCGGTCGATGAGCTGTGCTATTGGAGCGTTGAGCTGCAGGAAGCTTATGTGGACGCTGGCGCATCGCTGAAGCGCTATCGCGAGACAAATCCCAGTTCCTGACGCCAGCTAGCGTTTTGCCGCCGCGCTCAGCAATTCCTTCAAGCTCTCTTCGTCCTCAAATGTCACCATGATCGGGAACGGAGCCGAGCGCTGCTTGAGTTCGGCCGCTGCGCTCTCTTCGTCATCGTCGGACAACCGCGCCCAATCCTTCTCCGTCGTCACCAGCATCGCCTTTTGCGTATCCGCCTCTTTGAGGAGGGCTCGCGCCTGGCGTTCCGTAAAGCGGTGATGGTCGGGGAAACCATGGGACGCGATGAGTCCCGCCCCGTTTGATTTGAGCGTCGTGAAGAATTTGGAAGGCCGTGCGATCCCGGCAAAACCGATCACGGGCATCACGCCGAGCCAGCGCGGGTCGTAATTGGGCTCGATCTTTGCTTTGAGCACGGGCTTGCCTGCACTCTCGAACGTCGCGATCAGTGATGCAGTTTTTTTGCCCTCACCAATGACGAGCAACCCATCGGCGCGAGCGATCTGCGCCTTGAGCGGTGCTCTCAAAGGCCCGGCCGGCATGACGAGCCCGTTACCGAGCCCAGAGGCCGCATCCACTACGATCAATGAGAAATCCTTGGCGAGGCTTGGGTTCTGGAAGCCATCGTCCATGACGATGACGTCCGCATCCGTATTCGCGATGGCTTTGGCGCCCGCCACCCGGTCGGCCGAAACGAAGGTCGGCGCCACGGCTGCGAGAAGCAGAGGCTCATCGCCCACTTCGTCGGCGTCTTGGTCTTTGACCTCTAACGGTCCCTTGGCCGAGCCGCCATAACCGCGCGTGAGGAAAGCCGGGTTCTTGCCCATCGCTTTCAAGACCTTGGCGATGGCAATGGCGGTCGGGGTTTTGCCTCCGCCGCCGGCCGTAAAATTGCCGATGCAGATGACGGGACGGCTTGCGCGATACGCATCGCCCTTGGTCATGCGCTTCGCGGCGACGGTGCCATAGAGCGCGGCGAGGGGGCTCAGCGTGAAGGCGAGCAGGCCCTTCTTGCGGTACCACCAGGAGGGAGTCTTAAGACGCATGTTTCAGGGTCACTTTCGGCGGCAAATAGGACTCAAGCGCTTCGAGCGTGAGCGGCAGGGCGCCGCCCATGGCGGCAATGGCGGCTTCGGCGTGCACCGTCATGGCCTCGCGCGCAGGCGTGTCCTGCAACAGGTGAAGCGCCGCCTCGGCGAGGCTCGTCGCATCGCTCACTTCCGTGGCGCCCTCGGCTTTCAGGAGTTCTGAATAGGAGTCGCGGAAGTTCTGCCAGTTGGGGCCGGTCAACACCGCTGCGCCAAGCTTGATCGCTTCCACGGGGTTCTGACCGCCCCGTGCTGCCAGCGATCCGCCGATCAGAGCGACCGGCACCGACGCATAGAACAGACCAAGTTCGCCAATCGTGTCGGCCACATAGATGTCAGTGTCCTTCCCGGGCAGCGCGCCTTCCGAGCGAAGCGCGGCCTTGAGGCCTGAGCTCTTCAACTCGGCAGCGATGTCGGGTCCGCGCTCGGGGTGCCGTGGCACGATAATGGTGAGGAGGTTGGGCCGCTTCCGCTTCATCAGCACATGGGCGGTGGCGATGATGTCGTCTTCGCCGGGGTGCGTGCTCGCCGCCAGCCACACGGGCCGGCCTGAAATTGCTGACGCCAGACGTTTCTTATCTGCCAGGTCCACGGGCGGCGGTGGCGCATCCACTTTGAGATTGCCGGTGTCGCGCGTCTGCGGCACGCCAAGCTGGGCGAAGCGCTCGGCGAGGCTGTCATTCTGGGCCAGCACAAGGTCGAACGCCGAGAAGATCGGCCGGCTGATGCCGGGCCGCCGCCGCCAAGCCTTGAACGACCCGGTCGACATGCGGCCATTGATGAGGAGAAGTGGAATCTTCTTCGCCTTCGTCTCCATGACTAGGTTTGGCCAAATCTCGGACTCTACCAGCACGGCAAGGTCGGGGCGCCAATGTTCCAAGAACCGCCGGATATAGTTTTGCCCGTCGAGCGGCACATATTGATGCATCGCGCCGTCGGGCAGTCGTGTCCGTGCCAGCCGTGCCGAGGTGACCGTGGCCGTCGTAAGTAGGATGCGGACGTCCGGCCGCTCTTTGGCGATGGCGTCGATCACGGGAAGCGCGGCATTGACCTCGCCGACGCTCGCCGCATGGAACCAGGCGAGAAAGCCGTCTGGCCGGGGCGTGTTGGCGATGCCATAGCGTTCGGGGCGCCGTTCCAATTCTTCTTTGCCGCACCGCGTGCGCCAAGACAGCATCAACGGCGCCACCGGTGTGGCGATCCGCGTCATCAGACGATAGCCCTTAAGAGACAAGCCAGGCTTCGCGATGGCTTCCTTGCTCAGCGGGTCCGTGGCGCCAGCCAGCGCATAGGCCCGCGCCGTCACCTCGGTCAGCGCAACTTCAATGGCGCGGCGCCCCGCCTCGATGACTTCCGCATCGTCGGTGGCTGGTATGTGCACCGGCTCGCCGGTGACAACAGCAAGCTTCGAGAATGGCAGATTGACGGTGAAGGCGCTCCAGGTCGGCAGCTTGAGAAAGCGGCTGGTGGCGACGGCCATCGGCACCACCGGGCGTCCAGATTTTGCGGCCAGCGTGGCGATGCCTAGCCCGGCGTTGCGGGCCGGGCCCGGCGGCACATCTCCGGTCATGACCACGGAAGCGCCCGCGCTCAGCGCACGCAACGTTTCGCGCATGGCTGTCGCCCCGCCACGGTTTCTCCGTCGCTTTCCCGCGCCCGCGCCCCTGATTAGTTCAATGCCGCGGCGTTTCAGCACCGCGCCGAGGAGCTCGGCATCGCCGTGGCGCGAGACCATGGCTTTGACGTCCTCGGGGCTCCTCGGCTTCATCGGCGGATGCAACAAGAATTGGCCATGCCAAATGGCGACGATCTGGGGGTGCTGGTCGTAGAGCGTGGCTTCCGTGTCGGCAGGTTCCCGCGTGATGCGGCTCGTGGCGTAGACGAGGCGGACATAGCCGGACGCGATTGAGCTCACCAAGGCGATGGCGGGCTTCGATGCTAACAGACGTTTCAACATACTCGTCAGGCGCCGCTATTCGCCGGCCACGGCAACTGCAACGTCTTCGTCCGCGCCTGCCGCCGCATGACCTCCGGCGATGCCGAATTGTGTGCGATGCAGTTTAGTGTAGAGCCCGCCTTTGGCGACGAGCTCGTCATGGCGGCCGATCTCGACGATACGGCCTTGGTCGAGGACGCAGATGAGGTCGGCCTTCCGCACCGTTGAGAGGCGATGGGCGATGGTCAGAACCGAACGGCCTTTCATCAAGTCTTCGAGGGCTGCCTGCACCTTTGCTTCAGCCTCGGAGTCGAGGGAGCTGGTGGGCTCGTCGAGTAAGAGGATCGGCGCGTCTTTATAGATGGCGCGCGCAATGGCGATGCGCTGGCGTTCGCCGCCCGAGAGCAGCCCGCCCGCTTCGCCGACGCGGGCGTCGTAACCGCCGGGAAGGGCCATGATGAAATCATGCGCTGCTGCTGCTTTGGCCGCGGCGATGACCTCTTCCTCCACCACCGGCTTCGAGCCATAGGCAATATTGGCGCGGATCGTGTCGTCGAACAGGATCGCGTCTTGCGTGACCAGCGCGATGGACTCCCGCAAGGAATCGACGGTGACATCCTTGATGTCCTGGCCGTCGATCAGAACCTGACCCTTTTGCGGATCGAAGAAGCGAAGCGCCAGATTAACCAGCGTGCTCTTGCCCGAACCCGACGGGCCGACCAGCGCCAAGGTTTTGCCCGGGGGCACTGTCAGACTGACGCCCTTGAGCACAACGTTCTTGGGGTCATAGGCGAAGGTCACATCCCGGAACTCGATCTCGCCCTTGTCGAGGGCGAGCGGCTTGGCATCGGAAGCCTCGATCAGGCTGATCGGGCGGTCGATAATACCCAGCACGCGGCTGGCCGCCGCGACGCCTTCTTGGAGCTGCGTCTGCAAGGTGGCTACGCTCTTCAACGGGCTGTAGATGAGCAACGCCGCCGTCATGAAGCCCATGAAGTGGCCGAGCGTGAGGTCGCCGCGCACGCCTTGGGTCCCAGCGAAATAGATGGCAAGCGCGAAGCCCAAGCCCACCAGGAGTTCCATAGCCGGGCTCGAAGCCGCGCGCGCGCGCATGCCGCGCATGGTGAATTCCATCGCCCGGTTGATGGCGGAACTCGCCCGCTGGTTCTCCCGGCCCTCTTGCTGGTAGGCGCGCACAACGCGCATGCCGCGCAAGGTCTGCGTCACGAGCGCGGCCAGATCGCCTGTTTCTTGCAGCGACTTTGTTGTCGATTTCCGCATCTTGCGGCGCTGGCGCGAGAGCATGATGACGGCGAACGGCATGAAGATCAGGATCAGCAGCGCGAAGCGGGGGTCCATGTAGAACATGGCGCCGATGAGGATCACGACTTTCAGGGAATTCTCCCCGAGCGTGACGATCGAGCGGCTCGCCGTCCCGCGAATGAGATTGGCGTCGTTGAGGAAGCCCGAGAGCAGCCGGCCCGAATGCACGGTCTGGATCCAGCCGAGGTCCGCCTGGGCAAGTCTGGCAAACATTTGAATTCGCAAATCGGCGACGAAGCGGTGACCGAGATAGGCCACGGTGACGCCCGCCACATACTCCGAGATCGTCTTCAGCACGGTCACGATCACGATTGCCGCGGTGATCCAGTAGACCATCTCCTCCTGCTTGGCGACGAACACGTCGTCGGCCGTCCGCTGGATGAGGAAGGGAATGGCGCCGGTGGTCGCGGCGGTGAGCAGCATGGCCACGACAGCTACGGACAAGATGCCGATACGGGGGCGCAAATGCTCTCGCCAGATGCGCTTGACGATAGCGGCCGTCGAATAATCGACTTGAAGCTCGTCAGCGCTCCTGGAGATCGCGTCCGTATCTTTGAACAGCTGAGCTTTCAAGCACTTCCCCGATTCATAGATGTCCAGGGCAGCAGCAGCTGTCCCAGCTCGCCCCTTCTAGCACGGGGCGATGGCCCCCTATAAGGCGAAAAAATCAAGCAATCAAAGGCGTCTAGCCGTTGGCCGCCTTGGTGTCATGCTCGGGATCGAGCAACCGGTGCAGATGGACGATGAAATAGCGCATATGAGCGTCATCCACCGTGCGATGGGCGGCATCCCGCCAGGCATCATAGGCCAACGCGTAATTGGGATAGATGCCCACGATATCGAGCTTATCGAGGTCGTCGAACGTGACCTTGTCGAGCTCGATCAGTTCGCCCCCAAACACGAGATGGAGCAATTGCCGTCCGTCCGTCTTTGTCTTCTTCTTCGCGGCCATGCTTCCGCTCCTCCCTCTTCCAGTCACCGGCACCCAGCCGAATAGGTCCTAAAGGTCTATGTGGCTTGTGCGCTCGATCAGAAGTGGGTGCAGCGGCTTGCCGCTGGCCACAAGGCTCGTAAACCGCGGATCCTCTTGATCGTAGAGATGCGGGTTCCCCAGACGATCCGTGGTGATGCCCCCGGCCTCGGCCACGATGACCGCCGCCGCGGCGAGGTCCCATTCGGCCTTAGGCGTCAGCGAGATCGTGGCGTCGCCCTGGCCGGCAGCCACCAACGCAAGGCGGTAGGCGACCGAATTGACCCAGCGCGCCTTCACGTCGGGCCAGGGCTCCTGCCAAATCTTCTTCTTGAAGAGACCGCCGCTAGCGATTATCTCGGCGCCATTCAGCGTGTCCTTGCCGGTCACTCTTATGGGCTTGTCGTTGAGAAACGCGCCTTGGCCCTGAATGGCATGAAAAAATTCATCGCTGGCGGGATTGTAGACCACGCCGATCATCGGCACGCCGTCCTCAATCAATGCCGCCGACACGGTCCATTCGGGGATGTGCCTAAGGAATGCGCCGGTGCCGTCGATGGGATCGATCATCCACGTGCGCGAATGCTTGAACCGGGAGCGGTCGTCGGGGCTTTCCTCCGACAGCCAGCCATAGTCCTTGCGGCGCGTCATGAGGTTGAGCCTGAGCGCGGCGTCGACGGCCAGGTCAGCCTCGCTCACCTCGGACCCATCGGGCTTTTTCTGGACTTCGAGGGCCTTCCCGAAATAGCCATTGGCCAGCGCGCCTGCATCACGCACGGCGTCTCTAAGAACGGCGTAATCTTCGTTGAGGGAGGGAGCGTCTGCCGGTGTTTTCGTGGGGGTAATTGCGGTCATTTGTCGAAGGAAAGACTCTCTAAATGTCGAAGGGAAGACTCTCTAAACCATGTAAGAAGCTACCGGTCGTTAACAACGTCCATTAAGCGTCTGGGAATGTTTACCGGGCAATACCACGCCAACAAAGGCTGTCTCAAGGCAGCCGACAAGGAAGCTAACAGCAAGGCGTCACGAAGGGTCTCGAGAGCATCAGCTCCGGGCCCCTCTTGCGTTTCTGAGCCCCTCCATCGGCTTTCTAGGAGAGGGATGCAAGCGCCATATCGAGCGCTGCCGCGACAAATACGATCACCCCGAATTCCCGGTTCGACCGGAAGCGCGCCAGGCAGTTGCCGGCATCGTCGATATCGAGCGTCATCACCTGCCTGGCGAGCTGTGCGCCGGCCAGAGCCATGCCGATCAGAAACACGATTCCAGCCCCGGCAAGGAGTCCAGCACCAAGCATGGAAAGCCATGCCAGGCCATAGAACAGGCTGAGCCACGGCTTGGTCGCGGTGCCAAATTTGAGGGCCGTCGACTTCATGCCGATGAGGTCGTCATCTTCACGATCCTGATGGGCGTAGATGGTGTCATAGCCGACGGTCCAGGCCACCGCGCCGGCGTAAAGCAATAGCGGCGCCAGATCGAGGCGCCCGAGCACGGCGGCCCAACCCACGAGTGCGCCCCAATTGAAGGCAAGGCCGAGTACGGCCTGGGGCCAATTGCTGATCCGTTTGACGAAGGGGTAGAGCGCGACGATGGGGATGGCGCCGAGGCCGAGCCAGATTGAAAAACTGTTGAGGCTCAGCAGCACGGCCAGACCAATGAGGCACAGCGCCAGCATGAAGATGACGGCGGCCGTCACGCTCACCTGTCCGCTTGACAAGGGGCGTGACCGCGTGCGCTCCACGGCGGCGTCGATGTCCCGGTCGACGATGTCGTTATAGGTGCAGCCCGCGGCGCGCATGACGATGGCGCCAATGGCGAATAGAAGCAGCAACCACGGGTCGGGATAGGGCGCGTCAATGCTGCGCCCGGCAAGCGCCACCGCCCAGAAGCAGGGTAGCGCCAGCAGAATGAAGCCGATGGGCCGGTCTGCGCGGGCGAGGCGCAAATAGGGCAGCAGGCCAGAAGGCGCGAAGCGGTCCACCCAGTTCTTTGCGCTTGCATCGGCAACGCCGCGCGTTTTGTCTTGGGATACGGGACGTGGCATGTCTCGTTTCGCTTCCCTTCTCATCCTTCGCCGGACCTCGTCCATGCCCTCTAAACTCCAGCGGCTATTCGTCAAGTCCCCGATGCGCGCTGGCGCCGGGATAGCGTTATCGCCAGAGCACTCGCATTACCTTGGAAACGTGTTGCGATTGAAGCCGGGCGATCACGTTCTCCTGTTCAATGGCGTGGACGGCGAATGGCGCGCGCGCCTCGACGCCATCGGCAAAAGGAAGGCGCTCGCGGCGCTTGAGCAACAGACGCGCCCGCAAGAGCCCGGGCCTGATCTTCACTATCTCTTCGCGCCGCTGAAGCGTGCGCGGCAGGATTACATGGCGCAGAAGGCGACGGAGATGGGCGCGAGCCTGCTTCAGCCCGTCATCACTCACCGCACCATGGCCGACCGGGTCAAGACCGAAAGGCTGTTGGCCAACGCGATCGAGGCGGCCGAGCAATGCCGCATTTTGCAGGTGCCCGAAGTGCGCGAGCCTCAGAAGCTGTCGAAGCTTCTTGAGCAATGGGATCCGGCGCGTCTGCTGATCTTTGCCGATGAAGCCGCGCCCATCACCTCGCCCATCGAAGCGCTGTCGACTCAAAGCCCGCGCCCGCTCGCCGTGCTGGTCGGACCCGAGGGTGGTTTCGACGAGGAAGAGCGTGCACTTCTCATGCAGCAGCCCTTCGTGTTGCCAGTGTCGCTCGGCCCCCGTGTGATGCGCGCCGACACGGCTGCTGTCGCTTGCCTCGCGCTCGTCAATGCCGTGCTTGGCGATTGGCGCTGACTTAAATTCAAGCAACTGCCGTGTGCATGTTTTTTGGGTCGTCGAATCGCCCAGAAGCGGCTAGTCTCTATTCAAAATCAAATGTCCGGCTACTCAAAGTCGGCTCGTAGGGCAGAGACGTGGGGCGAGCTCTTGCTTAATCGATCGTGGAAAATCGCGTCGGTCTTGAGTGTAGTCCTACTATGCGGCGGTTGCGGCATGGCGACGGCCCCTATCATCGATCCCAAGGGCCCGATCATCCTCGCCGAACGCAATCTGATGTTCAGCGCGACCGCGATTATGATGATCGTGATCCTCCCGGCCTTCCTGATGACTGCGCTATTCATTTGGCGCTATCGCGGCACCAACCGGAAGGCCCGCTACACCCCCGACCTGGCGTATTTCTGGCCCGTCGAGGTCGTCGTTTGGGGTGTGCCCGCGGCCATCATCCTGTGGCTCGGCATTCATCTTTGGCACAACACCTACGAGCTCGATCCCTACAACGCGATCAATCCCAGCGTTAAGCCGCTGAGGGTCGATGTGATCGCCCAGGATTGGAAGTGGCTGTTTATTTATCCCGAGCAGGACATCGCCGTGGTCAACGAGCTGGTGTTCCCGGCAGGCCGCCCCCTCAGTCTGAAGATCACTTCGGATACCGTGATGAATTCATTCATGATTCAGGCGCTTGGCGGGCAGATATTCGCCATGGCTGGGATGCAAACGCGGCTCCATCTCCTCGCCGACGAGCCCGGAAAATTCTGGGGCCGGAACGTCCAATATAGCGGCGCTGGTTTTTCCGATCAGCAGTTCCGCGCCATTGCCACCACCAACGAAGACTTCGACGCATGGGTGGAGAAGGTGAGGGGCGCAGAGGAGAAGCTCGATACGGCGACCTACGAAAAGTTGCTGAAGCCCAGTCAGAAGGTTCCCGTGACCTACTACTCTGACTACGAGCTCAACCTATTCGATACGATTATCGCGAAATACGCACACAACGATGCCGATCTCACGCCGAGCAGCGAGACGGCGGAACCAGCGCAGTGAGGCATCGTGGAAATACTCGGTAGATTCACCATCGACTCCTTGCCGTTCTACAGCGTCATCGCTGCGTCCGGCGCAGGCGTCACGGTGCTTGGCGGACTCTTGGTGGTGGGCGTCATCACCTGGTTCGGCGCGTGGCGCTATGTGTGGACCGAATGGCTGACCAGCCTCGACCACAAGAAGATCGGCATCATGTACATCATGGTGGCGCTGGTCATGCTGCTACGTGGCTTCGTCGACGCCGCCATGATGCGCAGCCAGCAGGCGATCGCGTTCAACAGCGATGGTTACTTGCCGCCCTCGCATTTCGACCAGATTTTCAGTTCGCACGGCACGATCATGATTTTCTTCATGGCGATGCCGTTTATGGCGGGGCTGATCAATCTCATCATGCCGCAACAGATCGGCTCACGGGATGTCGCCTTTCCCTTCATGAACTCCATCAGCCTGTGGATCACCACCGCGGGTGCCGGTCTCGTGCTGATATCGTTGGTGATCGGCAGATTTTCCACCGCTGGCTGGACAGGCTATCCGCCTTATTCCGGGGTCGAATTCACGCCTGGCGTTGGCGTCGATTATTGGATCTGGGCGGTTCTGATCAGCGGCATCGGCTCGACCATGAGCGGCATCAACTTCGTTGCCACCATCGTCAAATGCCGGGCGCCCGGCATGTACATGTTCCGGCTGCCGCTCTTCACCTGGACGGTGTTCGTGACCGCCGCGCTGATGATCTTCGCCTTCCCGGCGCTCACCGTCGCCTGCACCATGCTAATGCTCGACCGCACGCTCGACATGCACTTCTTCACGAATGGCATGGGCGGCAACATGATGAATTACATCAACATTTTCTGGCTATGGGGCCATCCCGAGGTTTACATCCTGGTCCTGCCGGCCTTCGGCGTGTTCTCCGAAGTGGTCGCCATCTTTAGCCAGAAGCGGTTGTTCGCCTATCTCTCGCTCGTGTTCGCCACCATGGCCATCGCCTTCCTGTCGTTCACCGTCTGGCTCCATCACTTCTTCACCATGGGCTCGAGCGCCAAGGTCAATTCCTTCTTCGGCACCATGACATCCATCATCGCCGTACCCACCGGCGTGAAAGTGTTCGACTGGCTGATGACCATGTTCCGCGGCCGCATCATCTTCAAACCACCGATGCTCTATATGCTTGGCTTCCTCGTGCTGTTCGTCATTGGCGGCTTGTCCGGCGTGCTTCTCGCGCTGCCGCCGGTTGACTACGTGGTGCACAACACGACATTCCTGGTCGCCCATTTCCACAACGTGATCATCCCCGGCGTGGTGTTCGGCTATTTGGCCGGTTACATGATGTGGTTCCCCAAAGCGTTCGGCTTCAAGCTCAACGAGAAATGGGGGGCGTGGTCGTTCTGGTGCTGGACCATCGGCTTCATCCTGGCCTTCATGCCGCTCTATGTGCTCGGGTTCCTCGGCATGCCGCGCCGCATGGAGCACTACGAGATCGCCGCGTGGCAGCCGCATCTGATCGTCGCGGCGGTCGGCGCCTTCATCATTTTCCTCGGCATCGTCTGTATGGCCATCCAGCTGATCGTGAGCCTCAGGGATCGCGAAGAGTTGGTCGATATGACCGGCGATCCGTGGAACGGCCGCAGCCTCGAATGGGCCACGTCGTCACCGGCGGCGCCCTATAATTTCGCCGTGATCCCCGACGTGAAGGGTCTCGATGCGTTCTGGCAAATGAAGGCGGAAGGCATCGCCTACAAACAGCCTGATCACTATGAAGACATCACTCTGCCAAGGAATAGTAGCCTCGGCCTCATGATCGGCGTGCTTGGCGGTGTGTTCGGTTTCGCCATGATCTGGTGGATTTGGTGGCTCGCCATTCTGAGCATGGGCGTGATCGCGGTGCTCATCATCATTCGCGCTTGCGACGACCACACCAATTTTGTGATGCCGGCGAGCGAGGTGAAGGCCATCGAGGACGCGTGGTTTGCGAAGATTGCCAAGGCGCCGCGTAACGAGATGGAAGACGATCCAGGCTTCGCTGGCTTCCCCGCGCCGGAGGGCACAGCATGACCGCCAGCGCTTCCACCATGAGCCCGCCGCCCACCGCGGAGCAGTACGAAGAGAAAGAGTTCGGCTTCTGGCTCTATCTCATGAGCGACGCCGCCATCTTCGCGCTTCTGTTCGCCACCTACATGATGATGGTCGGCAATACGGCTGGCGGGCTTCCGGGCAAGGAGCTGTTCAGCCTAGAGCGCGCCGCCGGAGAGACGGCCTTGCTGCTGTTGAGCAGCACGGCGTTTGGCTTTGCCGCCGTGGCGTTGAGCGCCGGCGAGAGGTCGAGGACAGTGATTTGGCTGCTCGTCACGTTCGCGCTGGGTGCAGGCTTTATCTGCCTTGAGGTCGGTGAATTCTGGGGCATGATTCAAGAGGGCGCCCCGCCAGAGCGTAGCGGCTTCCTCTCCGCCTTCTTCACGCTGGTCGGTACCCACGGTCTGCATGTGAGCATCGGCCTTTTGTGGATCGCAGTGATGATCGGCCAGGTCCTCTTCAAGGGACTGACCGCGCCGGTCGCTTCGCGGCTGATGCGGCTCGGCCTCTTCTGGCATTTCCTCGACATCATTTGGGTCATCATCTTTTCAGTCGTCTATCTGCCAGGATTATTGTGATGGAATCCTCTGGATATCCGGTCGAGAGAACCGTCAAGCCGTACCTGATCGGGCTCGCGCTTGCGGTTACGCTGACAGCGATCCCCTTCGCGCTCGTGGCCACCGGGGCGCTGACCAAGGGTACGACGCTCGGCGTTATTGTCGCCGCCGCCCTCCTTCAGATCGTGGTGCATTTGCGCTTCTTCCTGCATATCGGTCTTCGGACACCGCGGGAAAATCTGATCGCGCTCGCCTTCGCATGCGTCCTGATTTTCATCATGGTCGGCGGCACGCTGTGGATCATGTTTGACCTCTATCATCGGATGATGGTCTGAGGCCTTTCGGGCCAACACTTTCGCTCAGCCCCGATCAGCATTGCGTGATTGTGCCCTTGAGGCCCTTGCCGGTTTTCCATTGGCGCGCGATATAAAGTCTCCCTTTACCTGCGGGGGCTTAGCCTCGCCGCCCCGGGCCATGTCCCCTTGAGAAACAAAGCGGAGTTATCTCGATGTCGACACGGGTGAGTGGGCCACAGAGCCCAACCGTCGAATCGCGGGACGAACTCGTCGCTTATCTTGAGGCGGGATCGAAGCCGGAGGCGGACTGGTCGATTGGCACCGAGCACGAGAAGTTCGGCTTCAACGTCAACGACCATTCGCCGGTCCCTTATCGAGGCGACCACGGCATCGCCGCGCTGCTCAAGAATTATCATGAGCGCTTTGGCTGGGAGCCCATCTTAGAGAATGACGACATCATCGCGCTGTCCTGTACGGACTGCCCCAAGGGCGGCTCCATCAGCCTCGAGCCCGGCGGCCAGCTAGAGCTGTCCGGCGCGCCATTGCAGAACATTCACGAGACGGAGGCAGAGCTTCGCAAGCATCTCACGCAAGTGGGCGAGGTGGGGCGCGAACTCGGCATCGGATTTTTGGGGCTCGGCTTCACGCCGAAATATACGCTGCAAGAACTGCCGCTCGTGCCGAAGGAACGCTACCGCATCATGATGCGCTACATGCCGAAGCGCGGGACGCACGGCCTCGACATGATGTTCCGCACTGCGACTGTTCAAGTGAACATGGATTTTGGTAGCGAAGCGGACATGGTGCAGAAGCTTCGCGTCGGGCTGGCGTTGCAGCCGGTGGCGACGGCGCTGTTCGCCAACTCGCCGTTCTCCGACGGCAAGCCCAACGGCTTTCAGTCTTACCGTGCCGAGATGTGGCGCGACACCGATCCCGACCGCTCCGGCATGTTGCCGTTTGCCTTTGAAGACGGCATGGGCTTTGAGCGCTACGTGGACTACGCGCTCGATGTGCCGATGTATTTCGTCTATCGCGACGGTCGCTATATCGACGTGGCCGGTGCTTCCTTCGGGGACTTCTTAAACGGCAAGCTCGAAGCGCTGTCGGGCGTCAAGCCGACGCTCGACGATTGGGTCGACCATCTGACCACGCTGTTCCCCGATGTCCGTCTCAAACAGTTTATCGAAATGCG
>DAOVDX010000209.1 GCA_030669345.1 Methyloceanibacter sp.
AGGGCTTAAGTTGCTATTGGACGGCGCCGTGCTTCTGGGCATCGGCATGACCGCACGCGGCAAGCTAAAGGAACTTGGTTCCGCTGGCTGAGCTTCGTTGTCGTTGATCACGGAGATCTGACGGAGCCCGGCTGCGGGCATTGTCAGAGCAAATTTGTTTACTTTGCCAAAACGTCAGAGCCGGATTTCGCGGCTATTGATTTTCCTGCATTTTTCCGGCCCGATCTGAGCGGTTCGATGGCCACTCCAAGTATTTAGAATTTTGCTCTGACAACGCCCAGCAGAATGTTACCGTTCACGCTAATCCTTTGTCATCTGGAGAATGTCGGATGATGGGGCGTTGAATGCTGCATGCGCGCACCCGCGTTTCTAGCGAGGAGGATGAGTTGGGCTTGGCTGAACGCAAGATGTCTAGGTTGGGAAAAGACCTCGACGTGGACGGCCTTTACGACCAGCTAGATACTTTGCGCGCTTATGTGGAAGACCTGTCGCGCAGCGCAGGCAAGGGCGCCAGCCAGGGCTATGGGCGCGCGCACGACCTCGCAGCCGACGCGGCGCATGACGCCGAGCAGACGATGAAGGATAACCTCGCCGCTTCGCTGGCAATCGCCGTGGGTCTCGGCGTCCTTGTGGGCTACTTCCTCGGCCACGGCACTAAGTAGCGCTCAGCGGGCGAGCTTACCCGCGCCGCTAAAGAGCGCCCTGCCGATCACGCACGGAACCGTAATCTGCGCCTGGCCCAGTGTGGTAGCTGCGACATAGCCCGTCGCAATGGCGATAGAGCCTGCGGTCATGCCCTTCGACATGCCGGCCTCCGCAGCAAGTTGCCGCTTCTGCGCGTCCTCGATGGAGCCGAACTGGTTGTTGCGGACTTAAAACAGGGTGCTTATATCTCACCCAACACGACGTTTTCAGGAAGGAGATTCCCCATGGCCACAAGCCGCGAAGCCGAAGCCTTGGCCAATCAGATCGATGCGATCCGCGCCGACATGCAGAACCTGACTTCGACGGTCAGCCGCATTGCCAACGCCCAGGTCAACCGGGCGCAAGGCAAGGCGATGGAGACCGCGCAAGAGGCCGGGGACGCCATCAAGCGCAATCCCCTGCAAGCCGTCGCCATCGCCGCCGGTCTCGGCTTCCTGTTAGGCGTCTTCACCCGCCGCTAGGATACATCCATGTTCCGCATCATGCTGTCGCTCGTCTCGTCTCTTCAGACCGCGGCACGCATCAAGGATGCGATCGAACGCTCGGCGAAGAAGGCGATCATCATCGCCATCGCCGCTGCCGTGTTCCTGTTCGCTATGGCCTTCGGCTTGGTCGCCGCCTATCAGGCGCTGATCGTTTATGACTTCACCGCGCTGGAGGCAGCCGGGACCGTGGCCGGCGCGCTGGTCGCGCTCGGCCTTCTTATTCTCGCGCTGCTGCCGGTTGTCAGTCGGCCGAAGCCGCCGCAACAGAATTTCGTCAACGCGCCCGCCGAAGGCATGGCCATGATCGACCAGGGTGTCGGTAAGGCCATGCAGCAAGTGGGCCCGCTCACCCTGCTGGTTATCGCCTTCGCCGCCGGACTGCTCGCCAGCCGCCGCCGCTGATCCTGTCCTTTCTGAAAATTCCATCCGCTGGAGATTTGGCCAGCGATTTTCCCTGCTCTGTGGGAAACAATTCCCTGTTAGCTCCACAAAATTCCCTGTTCGGATGCGTAGGGAATTTGGGTGTAAGTGGCTGACTTATAGTCGGGAAACCGAGCCGTCTTCCCGCCTTCCGGCATTGTCAGAGTAAATCGGCTTGAGTCACTTGGCGAGGTTTCTTAGCCTCCGGCGATGCGCAATCCCTTCCGTTATTTCAACAGCTCGCCTGAGGTCATCCGCCTCACGGTAATGATGTACGTCCGCTATCCGCTGTCGCTGCGACAGGTCGAAGATATTCTCTCCGAGCGTGGCATTGAAATCTGTCACGAGACGATACGGTTCTGGTGGAACCGTTTCGGTCCGATGTTTGCCGCAGAGATCAGGAAACGACGTATTCAGGCTCGATCGTATTCGCAATGGCGCTGGCACCTCGATGAGGTGTTTGTCAGGATCAATGGCGAGACGCATTATCTCTGGCGCGCGGTAGATCACGAAGGCGAGGTGCTTGAGGTCTTCG
>DAOVDX010000141.1 GCA_030669345.1 Methyloceanibacter sp.
CGGGCTCGCCCATGTCGTGGCGACGCTGGGGGCCACGCCCGAGACCGCCATCATGGTTGGCGACGGCGATGTAGACGTGAACG
Source organism: Methyloceanibacter sp. (assembly GCA_030669345.1). Classification (GTDB taxonomy): domain Bacteria; phylum Pseudomonadota; class Alphaproteobacteria; order Rhizobiales; family Methyloligellaceae; genus Methyloceanibacter. The sequence goes on from DAOVDX010000141.1 coordinate 84, forward strand.
CGGCCCGCGCCGCCGGTCTAAAGGGCGTTATTCTCGTTTCTTTTGGCTACTCCGTGACCCCAGTCACAGAGCTTCGGGCCGATGCTGTTATCAATCATCTTCACGAACTGGTTCCAACCCTTGCTCTTGTCGAACGAGCGCAATAGCTAGACGCCATGGATGTCACCTATTTCGGCGCCTTGATCGCCGGGCTCTTAAGCTTCCTCTCGCCGTGCGTGCTGCCGCTGGTGCCGCCCTATCTGTGTTTCCTGGGTGGCACGACCTTCGACCAGCTCACGGGCGAGGACGAGACGCCGGCCCACGTCTACAAGACGGTGATCATGTCGTCGGTTGCCTTCGTGCTCGGCTTCACCACAGTGTTCGTCATTCTTGGCGCCACGGCGACCATGGCCGGTCAGCTCGTGGCCGAGAATCTGCCAATGCTCGCCAGGATTGCTGGCGTGATCATCATCATCGCCGGCCTGCATTTCCTCGGCGTCATCCACATTCCGATCCTTCATCGCGAGGCGCGCTATCACTCCGACACGCGTCCCGCCGGTTTGGTTGGCGCTTATGTCATTGGCCTGGCATTCGCCTTCGGCTGGACGCCATGCATAGGGCCGGTGCTGGGCGCGATCCTTGCCGTCGCGGCAGGCGAAGAGTCCGTGAGTAAGGGCGTTAGCCTGCTCTTCGTCTATTCTCTGGGGCTCGGCATCCCCTTCATTCTCGCCGCCGTCGCCATCAAGCCCTTCATGAACGTCATGCAGCGCTTCAAGAGTCACATGGCGATGGTGGAAAAGATCATGGGCGCGCTTCTCGTGCTCACGGGCGTCTTGTTCCTCACCAACTCCATGACTCTGATCGCGGGCTGGATCCTGCAAACTTTCCCAGGGCTGGCTTTGATCGGCTGACGACGAGACCTGTGACGACGAGACTTGCGCGTTCAGGCCAAGCTCGGAATAGTGGCTTCATGGCTTCCGATCAGACCGCTATCGCGCTCACCATCGCTGGCTCGGACTCGTCTGGCGGTGCTGGCATCCAGGCCGACCTCAAGACCTTCTCCGCACTCGGCGTCTATGGCGCCAGCGCCATCACCGCACTCACGGCTCAGAACACACGTGGTGTGGACGAGGTTATGGCCGTGCCCCCTGAATTTGTTCTGGCGCAAATGCGGGCCGTGGCGAGCGATCTGAAAGTCGGCGCCATCAAGATCGGCATGCTGGCCACAAGCGACATCATTGAAGCCGTGGTGGAAGGGCTCGATGGCTTTCCTAGCGTTCCCGTGGTGCTGGACCCGGTGATGGTGGCCACCAGCGGCGATCCGCTGCTCGATACGGACGCGATAGATCAATTGCGGACTAAGCTCGTGCCCCGCGCCGATATCATCACGCCGAACCTACGCGAGGCCGCGGTTTTCCTCGGTGAGCCAGACGAGAGCCGCGAGCGCTGGATGGCGGGCCGCGCGGAGCGACTGTTGGCGCTTGGCGCCGACGCGGTGTTGCTCACCGGGGGTGAATCCGATGCCGAAACCGCGCTCGATGTCTTTGTCGATGAGCGTGGCGTTCAACGTATCGAAGCGCCGCGCGTGGACACCAAGAACACCCACGGCACAGGCTGCACGCTGTCCTCGGCAATCGCTGCCGAACTTGCCAAGGGCGCGTCGTTGGATAGGGCGGTGAAGATGGCGAAGCTCTACGTCACCGCGGCGATCATGGCTGCGGATGAGATCGCGGTGGGTGAGGGCGCCGGGCCCGTCCACCACTTCCATGCGCTATGGCCGAAGCCTTAGGCCCATCATGATAATATCCTCTCGGATTCAGGAGGGCGCTTCAAATGATCTGGGAAAGCGGGCCGTGGAAGCAAGAACTGCAACGATTGTCGCGCACGATTCGGACCGAGGCAGCCAAAGACTTCGAAGGCATGGACGGACGCCGCGAGTTCAAACTTGAGCGAGCGATTTTTTATTCGGCATTTGTGGTTCGCAAGCTGATCGAGAAAAAGAAGCTGACAGATGCAACTTCTGGGCATTCGATTGAGGTTACTGGCTTCGGGTCTCGTAGATCGAAAGTCGGTCTCCTTAGTTTTGTAGGTTCTACATCATGTGACTTCGACAAGGAGTATGATCTGAAGAAGCCATTTCGGCTACGTATGTCGCCAAGTGATCTCGCAGGAGAGATTATCCACAGTCACAAGTTGATGTGGGAGATAAGTGATCGAGGGTGCGTGGTTGGTGCGTACCTTTGCTCGTATCGCAACGCAGAAGATCGCCTCATTCTGCTGCCGCTGGAATTGCTTTGCAGCCTACTTGGCCGCGTTTCCAACGATGACATTACTCAGTCGAGGCTTGAACGGCACACGATTCCCGCGACTGACGGCAAGCCGGAACGCGTGGTGATCAAACACTCGCTCAAATAGGGCTCTTGACCGACTGTTCTACTCGTCCACCACGACTGTCAGGTTCTGCTCGCCGAGCCCAGCCACGGCCAGGACCATCTTGTCGCCAGGCTTTAAGAATACGCGGGGATTTCGCGCCATGCCGACGCCAGGCGGTGTGCCGGTGGTGATGACGTCGCCCGGCACCAGCGTCATATACTTGCTGATATAGCTGACGAGCTCGGCCACGCCGAAGATCATGGTCGACGTATTGCCCGTCTGCATGCGCTCCCCGTTGAGGTCTAGCGTGAGGTCGAGAGTCTGCGGGTCGGGGATTTCGTCAGTGGTGACGAGCCAGGGGCCAAGCGGGCCGAACGTGTCGTGGCTCTTCGCCTTGATCCATTCGCCAGGTCCGCCCTTTTGCACGCGGCGCTCGGAGATGTCGTTGCCGATGCAATAGCCCGCGACATAGTCGAGAGCCTCATCGAGCGCGACATTCTTGGCACGGCTGCCAATCACCACCGCGAGCTCGACTTCGTAGTCCATGCGCTCGAAGTCCTTGGGCGCGAGAACCGGGTCAGTGGCGCCTGAGACGCAGCTGCTCGCTTTGCAGAACACGATGGGCGCTTCGGGGATCGCCATGCCAGTTTCCTCGGCATGGTCGCGATAGTTGAGACCGATGCCTAAGAATTTCGGCACCACGCCAATGGGGACATCAAGGCGCGGGCTTCCATCAACCAGGGGAAGCGTCTCAGGATCGATGGCCTTGATACGAGCAAGGCTTTCAGCGCCAAGGGTCTCGCCAGAAAAATCGCTGACGACGCCGGAGAGATCACGGATTTTCTCAGCCGCATCCAAAAGTCCCGGCTTTTCCTGTCCCGGCGCGCCATATCTCAGCAGTTTCATCGTCGTCCCCCGATTATGATTTTCGCCATGATGCACGGGCGCGCGAGGGGCGCAACGGCCGAGCTTCGAAGCAGCTGTGGCCCTTTCGCCGGGTCCGTTGCTCAAGTGCAACAGGTCACCACAAACTTTTTAATTCGTTTTCGTCCTAAATGACGGTTTTGGAGGGTTGCACGCGTCTTTTCGTGCTCCTGTCCTGATCCCATGGCTGGTGCTTAGGGCATTGGAAAATAATAGAAATATTGCAAATCAAAGGGGCCGGTTGGCGGCTCACGAGGCGTCATTTGCATTTCTGCAACAGTGCCGAAGCGATTTGCTTATCCACCGCTGCTCATCATTGAAGCTCGCGCCGGGACTGGGCTAGCTTTGAATCACGAACACGGGGGACGGGCTGGGGGGCCTACTTCTTCCAGGGCTAGACGAAAAAGTTTGAGAGACCTGAGACAAGACTAAAAAGAACGCTCAGGAACGAAATATTGGGGGGGCGAACCGAAGCTCGCTGTAAAGGCCATGCCTTTCGCGTTCGGTTCGTTTCGCAGGGAAGACCAGCTCGGCTTGTCCGGGCTGGTTCTTTTTTGGGACCCTCTTTCCGCTTAGAAGCCAAGCGCGCTGAGCGTCCGATCAATCCCCGCAAGATAGCTTGAGCCGAACAGGCGCACATGCACGAGCGCCGGGTAGAGGTTGTAGAGACCTTTACGCACATCGTGGAATCCCGGCTCTAAGGGTAAGCGGCTCTCATAGACCTCGAAGAATGCATCTCCGAACGTCCCGAACATCGTCGTGAACGCCAGCTCGATCTCCGGGTGCCCGCAATAGATCGCCGGGTCGATGAAGCCGGCGATTCTGTCTCCCTTGATCAGCACGTTTCCCATCCACAAATCGCCATGCAGAAGGCTGGGGAAGGGCGGCTCGATCAGATAGTCCTCGATGCGTTCGGCCAAATTCTCGATCCGGCTGAAGAGCGGCGTTGGCAGTGTGCCGTCTTCATGTGCGGCGCGAGCCATATGCATGAGCCGATGATCGCGAAAGAAGGGGACCCAATGCGAGGCGAGTGGATTTGGCTAGTGAAGCGGGCCGATCAGCGTGTCCCGCACATACCCGAATTTTTCCCGAGGCGTCGCATGAAGCGCGGCGGTCAACTCGGCTGCATGGCGCTGCACATCATCGGAAATGCCCCCGCTGTCATTGTCGATGAACTCCATGACCAAGAGGTCAGGTGCGGCAACGTAGACTTTGGGGACGGGTAGGTCTGACAGCCGGGCAAGCTCGCCAAGCATGTAGCCTTCGAGCTGCAGGCTTGGTCCGGTGTCTCCGCTGGCCTTCACCGCAAGATGGCGACCGTCGCCCAACCGTACGGTATGTCCAACAAGGCCAAAGCCGACCGGCAGCGGACCGGTGTCGACGACGGACGAGCCGAGCGCCGTCTTAAGGCGCGCATTGAGTTCGCTAACGTTCATGGTGCGCCGTTAAACAAATTCCGGCTCCATCGCCGATGTCATATCCCTGATACAAAACCAGCTTAACTCGCGCTCTATCGTGCTGGACACTCAGATCGACGATACCGGGCGCAATGACGCTGAGACAAAGCGTTATCGGGCGCTGTTTATTTCCGACATCCATCTCGGAACCAAAGCGTGTCAGGCCGAAGCTTTTCTAGATTTCCTGCGCTGCCATGAGGCGCCCAAAATCTATTTGGTT
>DAOVDX010000136.1 GCA_030669345.1 Methyloceanibacter sp.
GACAGTGGCCGAGATGCGGGAGCTGATCCGCCGCGCGCTGCCCTATTATCACAACATCAAAACCGATGAGGTCCGCATGCATCTCATCGAATACGCCGATCGCATCCTGCCGACCTTCCCCGCCGATCTTGCCGAATACGCGACGAAGCAACTCGGCAAGCAGGGTATCGAGGTGATGACCGGCGTCGGCACGAAGTCCGCTACGTCCGTCGGCGTCTTGCTCACCGACGGCCGCACCCTGCAGGCCAGCACGATCGTGGCGACCATCGGCAATGGGCCGCACCCGCTGGTTTCTTTGCTCGGCCTAGACATGCAGTGGGGCCGCATCAAGACCGACCGCTTAATGCGCGTGCCGGGCCAAGACTGCGTCTGGGCGCTGGGCGATGCCGCACTCATTCCGCTGGTCGACAATCCGACAGAAGACCCGGTCGACTACGCCACGCAGACGGCGCAGTTCGCCGTGCGCGAGGGCGACCAGCTGGCGCGCAACATCGCGGCCAAGATCAACGACAAAGAGCTGAAGCAGTTCGCCTACACGTCAAAGGGCTCGCTCGCTTCGCTCGGCATGAGCAAGGCCGTGGCCGACGTCTATGGCGTCAAGCTTTCGGGCACTTTCGCCTGGCTGTTATGGCGCGGGTTCTATCTGTCGTTCCTGCCGGGCTTCACTGCCAAGTTCCGCGTAGGCGTGAATTGGATCATCAACTCCATCATGCCACCGAATATCGTGCAGCTCAGGATGCCCCCGCCAGCGACCCGCTACATCCATTTCTGGAAGGGCGACAAGATGTTCGAGCCGGGCATGTTGATCGACGGCTTCTATACTGTGATTGCCGGCTCCTTCAAGCTGACCATCGACAATCCCGAGACGAAGGAGCATTTCGAGAAAGTGTTCGGTCCGGGCGAGCATTTCGGCGAGCGCGTGCTGGTGCGCTCGGAGCTTCGGACCGGGCTGGTCGAGGCGCTTGAGGACGGCCTGCTGCTGTTCATCGCGCAGAAGGACTTCACCCGCTTTGCCCGGGCGTTCCCGATCCTCGACGACTATTTCAAGACCTATATCAAGAAGACCTTCGGCGGCACCGACAAGGCCCTGGCGCCGGGCAGCACCAATCAGAAGCAGGAGATCGACAGGTAGTCATTGCCGACGATGGATGCAGCCACGGTGGATGACTGCGTGAAGCGACTCCCTTGAAGGAGGCGCATTCCCTATATTCCACCCAACATGACAGCAGATGAAACCAAGACCCCAGCGGCCGGGAAGCCGGTCGTAAGCGGCGACCATGTCTACCTGATCGACGGCTCGGGCTATATTTTCCGCGCTTATCATGCCCTGCCGCCCCTAACGCGGCCCTCCGACGGGCTGCCTATCGGCGCGGTGCATGGCTTCAGCGCTATGCTGTGGAAGCTTCTGCGGGAGGCGGCGGGCGAGCTGGCGCCGCCGACCCATTTCGCGGTGATCCTCGACCACTCCTCCAAGACCTTCCGCAATGAATTATACGTAGGCTACAAGGCCAATCGGTCGGAGACGCCTGAAGATCTGATCCCGCAATTCCCGCTGGTGCGTGACGCGGTGCGCGCGTTCAACGTCGCCTGCATCGAGAAGGAAGGTTTTGAGGCCGACGACCTCATCGCCACCTACGCACTGCAAGCCGCCGACGCCGGCGCCGACGTGACCATCGTGTCGTCGGACAAAGACCTGATGCAGATCGTCCGCCCTGGCATCGTCATGTACGACACCATGAAGAACAAGGTGATCGGCGAAGAGGGCGTGCTCGAAAAGTTTGGCGTGCTGCCAGAGAAAGTCATCGAGGTTCAGGCGCTGATGGGTGATTCCTCCGACAACGTGCCGGGCGTGCCGGGGATCGGAATCAAAACCGCGGCGCTGCTCATCAATGAGTTTGGCGATCTCGAAACGCTGCTGTCGCGCGCCGAAGAGATCAAGCAAAACAAGCGGCGCGAAAACCTCATCGAATTCGCTGACCAAGCGCGGCTGTCGAAGACGCTGGTGACGCTTGAAGCCAATGTGCCGCTCGACGTGACGCTAGCCGAGACCGCCGTGCGTGCGCCCGAGCCCGACATGCTCACCGCGTTCATGCGCGAGATGGAATTCTCGACGCTACTGCGCCGCGTGGCGAAGGGCCTCGGCGCGAAACTTTCCGAGAGCGAGGCCAAGGCGCCCGCGCGCAAGAAGAAGGACGAGTACGATCATCCTTTGCGGCGCTCAGCCCGCAGTGAGACCGGGCCGCCACGCGAGCAGCCAGTGCAAGGCGGCTCACCAGTGGAATTGGCCATCGAGCGGGCGAGCAAGCTTGAGGCGATCGCTTTCGACCGGACCAAATATGAGACGGTGACGGAGCCCTCACGCCTTGCAGAAGTCTTGGAAAAGGCCCGTTATCAAGGATATTTTGCCTTCACGGCCAAGCTCAACGCCGCCGACCCCATGACCGGCGAGCTGACCGGCGTGGCGCTGACCCTGGAGCCGGGCCTTGGCGCCTATGTGCCTCTAGCCCATAGCGGCGGCGACGAACTCGACCTCGCTGGCGAGGCGGCCATTGAGCAGATGGATCTGCGTGAAGCTCTCGATCTGCTGAAGCCCATCCTCGAAGACGAGGCGGTGCTGAAGATCGTGTTGAATGCCAAGGCCGGCATCGTGGCGCTGGCCCGCTACGACATCGCGCTCACCGCCATCGACGACCCCTGCCTTATATCCTACGCGCTGGACGCTGGCCGTGGCGACCATGCGCCCGCCACGCTCGCGCATTCTTGGTTCGGCCATACGTGTCTCACCGAGAAAGAGATACTGGGCACCGGTAAGTCGGCGGTGGGCTTCGACCGTGTCTCTGTCGAGCGCGCCACGGATTATGCGGGCGAAGAGGCGGATATTGGTCTCCGGCTTTGGACGATCTTGAAACCGCGTCTGGCGGCTGAGTCCGTCACCACCGTCTACGAAACTTTGGAGCGCCCGCTAGCGCCCGTGCTGGCCAGGATGGAACGTACTGGCGTCAAAATTGACCGCGCCACGCTGGCCGAGCTCTCCGGGGCGTTTGCTCAAACCATTGTCCGGCTCGAAGACGAGATCAGAGAACTGGCGGGCGAGGACTTCAATATTGGCTCGCCGAAACAGCTCGGCGAAATCCTGTTCGACGAGATGAGCCTGACCGGCGGACGGCGGACCAAGACCGGCGCCTGGAGCACCGACGCGGCAACGCTGGAAGAGCTGGCCGCGCAAGGCCACGAGCTGCCGGTGAAAGTGCTGGAATGGCGCCTGTTGGCGAAGCTCAAAAGCACCTATACCGACGCGCTGCCCACCTACATCCACGCCGAGACGGGCCGCGTCCACACCTCTTATTCGCTGGCCGCGACCACCACGGGGCGGCTGTCCTCGGTCGAGCCGAACTTGCAGAATATTCCTGTCCGAACAGCCGAAGGCCGCTCCATCCGCAAAGCCTTCGTGGCCGAGAAGGGCAAGAAGCTGATCTCCGCTGACTACAGCCAGATCGAGCTCCGCGTGCTGGCCCACATGGCCGACACGCCAACGCTGCGCCAAGCCTTCGCCGACGGCCTCGACATTCACGCCATGACCGCGAGCGAGATGTTCGGCGTGCCCATCGAGGGCATGGACCCTGGCGTGCGGCGCCGGGCCAAGGCGATCAATTTCGGCATCATCTACGGCATCTCCGCCTTCGGGCTCGGCAACCAGCTCGGCATTCCCCGCGGTGAGGCCGCCGACTACATCAACACCTATTTCGAGCGCTTCCCGGGCATCAAGGACTATATGGAAGAGACGAAGGCGGAGGCGCGCCGCGCCGGCTATGTGTCGACGCTGTTCGGGCGGAAAATTCACTACCCCGAAATCAACACCAAGAACCCGTCGCTGCGTGGCAATTTTGAACGCGCCGCCATCAACGCGCCGATCCAAGGGACAGCCGCCGACATTATCCGCCGCGCCATGGTGCATATGGAAGCGGCTCTAGACGACGCGGGCTTGAGTGCGCGCATGCTGCTGCAAGTGCATGACGAGCTGATCTTCGAAGCGCCGGAGGCCGAAGTGGACAAGACCATCGAAGTGGCCACGCGCGTAATGGAAAACGCGCCAGCACCAGCCCTGCAATTACAGGTGAAGCTGCAAGTGGACGCCCGCGCCGCCGACAATTGGGAAGAGGCTCATTAGGGAACTTCTTTTGTCATCGCCCGGCTTAACCGGGCGATCCAGTAATTCCGGACGTCAGCGATAAGGTAGACAGGGGTTACTGGATGCCCGCCTACGCGGGCATGACAAACGGCGGGGGCTTCCTGCTACACTCATCGCACCCAACAAGGAGATCCCATGTTTTCCGTAACTATGCGTCCCGTGCTCAGCCTGATTGTTCTTTGCACTCTTGCCCTCCCCGCGCTGGCCCTGCCCGCGCCGATGTCCGAAGACGAGCTGGCAGAGAAGAGCGACCTCGTGGCACTGGTCCGCGTTTTGTCGGTCACCTGCACCAGCGTGAGCAAAGACCCGAAGACGGGGCAAATCCTGCCGGGCTATCTCGCCAAGCTGCAAGTGCTTGAGACGAAGAAGGGCGACGCCAAGCGCGGCGATGATGTGCTGGTGACGTGGCGCACGGTTCCCAAAGGCGCGTTAGGCCCTTGGGCGGTCGCCTATTACCCTGGCGAGGAAGTGTGGACGCATCTCACCAAGCGCAGCGGCGGGGTGACCTATGCTTCGACCTGGTGGAACGCTAAGGGCGAGCCGGTGAAAGAGCCGGAGACCGAGGATTTGCCGGTGCAGATTGGCTACACGTCCGGCATGCGGGGCAGGCCAGCGACGCCTTAACTGCCAACCCCTTGGCTTAGGCCGAGAGCCCGTCGAGCCAATCGTTGAACAGTCTGTGGCTGGCCACGTTGGTGGGCGGCGCATAGCGCGCGGTGCGGGCGCGCATCTCCGCCAGATCGACCTTGTTATTGGCCAGCTCCAGCGTGTGGCCAATCAGCCAGCGCTCCATGTCGCGCTCTGGCAGCTCCACATGGAACTGGAGCGAGAGAACTTTCGGCCCATAGGAGAAAGCCTGGTTCGGCGTGATCGGAGTTGAGGCGAGACGTGTGGCGCCCTCGGGCAGGTCGAACGTGTCGCCATGCCAATTGAGGATGTGCAGACCTTCGAGCGCGCCAAGCGGCGAGGCCTTGCCTTCCTCGGTCAAGATCAGCTGGTCCCAACCAAGCTCGGATTCAGTTCCCGGATAGACGCGCGCGCCAAGCACGCTAGCGAGCGCCTGGGCGCCGAGGCAGATGC
>DAOVDX010000027.1 GCA_030669345.1 Methyloceanibacter sp.
AGCCGCAAACGGCACGGGGCACGGCCTGCCGGTCCCCCGACGGCACCTGGAAGAACGTCGGTTAGACCGCGCCTGACGCCAGCATTTCCTACATTGCTGCGATTTAATCTTCTTAAGTAGGCCGGACCTTGCCCCGCCGAACGCCTTTCCCTATGCGTAGCCTTCATTTGGCTTTTGAAGGTTAGGGCCCCTCGTGCTGCTCTGGGTCATTCTTGCCGGTCTTACGGCGGTTGTTCTCTTCTTCTTGTTGCGCCCGCTCGCGGGTGGCGGCGGAGATGAGCCCGCGCGCGAGGCGTTCGACGCCGCCGTCTATCGCGACCAGCTTGAAGAGATCGACAGCGATCGGGCTCGTGGGCTCATTCCCGAATCCGAAGCCGAAGCGGCGCGGATCGAGGTCGTCCGCCGGTTGCTCACCGCCGATGCTAAGAAGTCCGGGAAGGGCGGCACACGCGATGGCGGCCGGCCCGCCCGCGCGGCAATGATCGGCATGGCGCTGGCGCTCCCGCTCGCCGTGCTTGGAGTCTATCTCCTTTACGGCTCCCCCCGTCTTCCCGATCAACCGCTCGCCGCGCGTTTGCAAGAACCCGTCGACGGTCAGAATATTGCGGCTTTGGTCGCCAGGGTCGAGGCGCGGCTTCGCGCGCATCCCGAGGAAGGTGAAGGCTGGGACGCCATTGCGCCGATCTATATGAGCGCGCGCAGTTACAACGCCGCCGCGGAGGCTTACTCCCAGGCCATCCGGCTTCTCGGCGCCTCGGCGAAGCGCCTCTCGGGCTACGGTCAGGCGCTTGTGCTTGAGAAAGATGGCGTGGTGAGTGAGCAGGCGAGGACCATGCTCGAACGCGCGTTGGCGCTCGATGCAACATTGATGGAGCCGCGCATTCTGATTGCTATCGCCAAGGAGCAGGACGGCGAATACGGGGCGGCCATCGAGGACTGGCGCGGGTTGCTTGAAAGGGAGGGCGCCGATGAGGCTTGGCGTGCGATGGTTCAGATGCGCATTGCCAGTGCTGAGGCGCATCTTTCCGGTCGCCCTCAAGCTGGAGCTGGGATGGCTTCGCGGGAAGGCCTGCGGGGTCCCAGCGCGGGCGATATCGAGGCCGCGCAAAATATGAGTCCGGCCGACCGCCAGGCGATGGTCGAAACCATGGTGCAAAGGCTCGCGGCACGGCTAGAGCAGGGCAGCGACGATCTTCCCGGTTGGCTCAGGCTGGTCCGAGCCTATACGGTGCTCGACCGCAAGGACGATGCGCAAGAAGCGCTGGCCCGCGCCAAGAGTCAGTTTGCCGACAACGCGCAAGCCATCGAACAGCTCGACGCGCTCGCCGCGGAGCTTGGATTGAAGTCATGACACGGAAGCAGCGTAGAGGCGTTCTGATTGGCACATGTCTCGTTGTGCTTGGGCTCGCCGTGGGGCTGGTGCTCTACGCTATGCGGGATTCCATCGTGTTCTTCTATAGCCCGAGCGACATCGCGGAGATGCAGCTCGCACCCACTCAACGCATCAGGCTTGGCGGTCTCGTCGAGATGGGCAGCGTGGAGCGGGCCGAGGGCACAACCATCCGCTTCGTTATCACTGACGGCGGGAAGACCTTGCCCGTGACATTTACCGGTGTTCTGCCCGATCTGTTCCGCGAAGGGCAGGGCGTAATCGCCGAAGGGACGGTGCAAGCTGACGGTGTGTTTCATGCCGACAGCGTGCTCGCCAAGCATGACGAGAATTACATGCCGCCCGAGGTCGCCGCGAAGCTGAAGGCCAACGGAATGTGGCGGGGCGATGGTGAGGCCGGCGGCGCAAGCCCGCAGGCCACGAACTAGGGTAGGGTGGAAGGATGATTGCCGAAGTCGGCCACTACGCACTGATCCTCGCACTGGGCGTCGCCATCGTGCAGACGATAGTGCCGCTCATCGGTACGCGCTTGCGCGACCCGCAGCTCACGTCCGTCGCTGTTCCCGCCGCGCAAGCTGAGTTCACCCTCATCGGCTTTGCCTTTATGGCGCTGATGACGGCTTACGTGACCTCGGACTTCTCGGTCGCCAATGTCTGGCAGAACTCCCATTCCGCGAAGCCGATGCTCTACAAGATCTCCGGCATGTGGGGGAACCACGAAGGCTCCATGCTGTTGTGGGTTTTGATCCTCGCGCTGTTTGGTGCGGCAGTCGCAACTTTCGGCAAGAACCTACCGCGTCAGCTCCAGGCCAACGTGCTTGCAGTGCAAGGCTCGATTGCCGTCGCCTTTCTGCTGTTCATCATCACCACCTCAAATCCTTTCATACGTATCGACCCGGCTCCCTTCGACGGGCAGGGGCTCAACCCCGTCTTGCAGGACCCGGCGCTCGCCTTCCATCCGCCCTTCCTCTATGCGGGCTATGTCGGCTTCTCCATGGCCTTCTCCTTCGCGGTCGCCGCTCTGATCGACGGGCGCATCGACGCCGCTTGGGCACGCTGGGTGCGGCCATGGACGCTCGCCGCCTGGATGTGCCTCACGCTCGGCGTCGCCATGGGTTCGTGGTGGGCCTATTACGAATTGGGCTGGGGCGGGTTCTGGTTCTGGGATCCGGTGGAGAATGCTTCCTTCATGCCGTGGCTCGCGGGCACGGCGCTGCTCCATTCGGCGCTGGTGATGGAGAAGCGCGACGCGCTCAAAGTCTGGACCATCCTCCTCGCCATCATCACCTTCTCGCTGAGCCTGATGGGGACATTCCTCGTGCGCTCTGGCGTGTTGACCTCGGTGCACGCATTCGCCGTCGACCCCGAACGTGGCGTGTTCATTCTCGCCATTATGGGTGTGTTTATCGGTGGGGCGCTGGCGCTGTTCGCCTGGCGCGCGCCGCTCCTGACACAAGGCGGGCTGTTCGCGCCGATCAGTCGCGAGGGCAGTCTCGTCCTCAACAATCTTCTGCTGACGGTTGCCTGCGCTGCTGTACTGGTTGGCACCCTCTATCCGTTGGCGCTCGAATCATTGACCGGCGACAAGATTTCGGTGGGGCCGCCATTCTTCAACCTCACCTTCGTGCCGCTCATCGTGCCGCTACTCATCGCCATGCCATTCGGGCCATTGCTCGCCTGGAAGCGCGGCGATCTTCTTGCGGCGGCGCAGCGCTTGACGGCGGCAGCGGTTGTCAGCCTCGCGGTCATCATTGTTGTTCTCGCGCTCAATCAGAACGGACCGTGGCTCGCACCTCTCGGTATCGGGATCGGCGTCTGGGTCATTGTTGGTGCGGCGACCGAGATCGCCTATCGCGTCAAAATGTTCGATGCCTCGGGCGAAGAAGTCTGGCGGCGTTTGCGGAATCTGCCACGCGCCGCTTACGGCGGGGCGCTGGCCCATGCTGGCGTTGGCCTCATGGTCATCGGCCTTGTCGCCACGTCGGCGTGGCGTGAAGAACGCATTGTCGCTTTGGCGCCTGGCAGCTCGGTGGACATCGCCGGCTATCAACTCACGTTCAAAGGTGTCGAGCCGCGTATTGGTCCGAACTACAGGGAGCGTGTTGGCACGTTTGACATCTCGCGCGGGGGCAAACAGTTCACGGTGCTCCACCCGTCGAAGCGCGAGTTTATCGTGGAGCGGAACACGACCACGGAGTCCGGCATCCATAATGGTTGGCGGGGCGACCTCTATGCGGTGCTTGGCGATGAACTGAAGGATGGCGCGTTCACTGTCAGAGTTTATTTCAATCCGCTAGTGCGGCTGATCTGGATTGGCGCGCTGGTCATGTTCTTTGCTGGAGCGGTGTCGCTGTCGGATCGCCGCCTCAGAGTCGGCGCGCCGAAGCGGGCGCGGTCGAAGGCGGCCACAGCCACGGCAGGGAAGTGACGATGTCCGTCCGCCGGTTTCTTGAAATCGTGGCCCTGTCATTGGCGATGGTTTTTGCAGCCGCCGGGCCCGGCCATGCGGTTCAGCCCGGTGAGGTTCTGCAAGACCCTGTGCTTGAGGGACGCGCGCGCGCGTTGTCGGAAGGCCTGCGCTGTCTCGTCTGCCAGAATCAGTCGATCGATGATTCGGACGCCCCCTTGACCAAGGACTTGCGGGTGCTTGTCCGGGAGCGACTGACGGCTGGCGACAGCGATGACGAGATCCTCGATTTCGTCGTGGCCCGCTATGGGGAGTTCGTGCTGCTCAAGCCACGGTTCACCCCGCATACTTGGCTGCTATGGCTGGCCACACCGGTCGTCCTGTTGGCGGCGGCAGCGGCCATCATTTTCGCCCATCGACGGCGGAATTCGGCCACTGAAGGGCCCAAGCCCCTGACCGCCAGTGAGAAGCGCCGGCTGAAGCGCCTCGTCGACGAAGGTTGAGCTAGGGGCGGCCCGAAGACCCATAAATCCTTTGAGATTCCGGCCCAATCGCGCCCGCCAACCTTACTGAAATTTAATCCCCCCGAAACGCCGAGGTAATCGGCGAAGGACTATATGTTGATCCTGGATGTCGGCCTCCTCGCTTCGAGGCCAGACACGATCAACGGGATTTTTTCCTTCTCAGGAGAGAGATGACAATGACAACTGACAAGAGTCCTACTGCGAATGAGAGCCCGCGGTCGCGGAGACTGGCCCGCAAGCCCGCGCTCCTCGCTCTTGCTGCCCTGATCGCCACGGGTGCATTGGGACTGACGCTCGGAAACGGCGTGCCCTTCGCAATGGCCGAACCGGCTCAGACGGCGGAAGCGGCAAAGACCATCGAGATGCCTTTCGGCCAAGCACCACTGACTTTTGCCGATCTCGTGGCCAAGGTCAGCCCGGCCGTTGTGAGCATCAACGTCAAGACTGAGATCAAAGTCGCCGACAATGACGGCATGCAGATACCGGGCATGCCGAATGTGCCGGAGGACAATCCGCTCTACGATTTCTTCAAGCAGTTCCATAAGGGCATGCCGCAGGGCCCCTCCAAGCCCAGCCCGAGCCTTGCGCAGGGCTCCGGCTTCTTCGTGTCCGAGGACGGCTTGGTCGTGACAAATAACCATGTGGTTGAGGACGCTGACGAAATCACGGTGACGATGGACGATGGCGAGAAATTCACTGCCAAGCTCGTCGGTACCGATCCGCGCACCGATCTGGCGCTGCTTCAGGTGAACGACACGAAGACGAAGTTCCCCTTCGTGAAGTTCTCCGAAAAGGCTCCGCGCGTTGGCGATTGGGTGTTGGCGGTTGGCAATCCCTTTGGCCTCGGTGGCACGATTACGGCTGGTATCATCTCGGCTCATAATCGCGACATCGGCTCTGGTCCCTATGACTATCTCCAGATCGATGCGGCGGTGAACCGTGGCAATTCCGGTGGTCCGAGCTTCAATCTCGACGGCGAAGTCATTGGCGTGAACACGGCGATCTTCTCGCCCTCTGGCGGCAATGTTGGCATCGCGTTCGCCGTGCCGGCGGCGCTGGTTAAGCAGGTCGTTACCGAGCTTAGGAACGACGGCAGCGTCGATCGCGGCTGGCTCGGCGTCGTTATCCAGAATGTGAACGACGACATCGCCGACTCGATCGGTCTCTCCGAGCCGATGGGCGCCATGATCACCAAGGTGACTGAGGACGGTCCCGCGGCGAAAGAAGATATCAAGGCTGGTGACGTGATCGTCGAAGTGAACGGCGAGGACGTGAAGGACTCTCGCGATCTCGCTCGCAAGATCGCCGAGTTGGACCCGGACTCCCAGGTTAAGCTGGCTATCGTTCGCTACGGCGACAAGCGTGTGGTCGACATGAAGCTCGGCGCTTTCCCGACCGCTACGAAGCTTGCTTCTCTCAAGAAAGATAAGCCTGCCGATGCTGGCCAGGAGATGAAGAAGCTCGGTCTGTCTCTTGCCCCGGCGACGAATTTCCCGGGCGTTGGCGACGAGGGTGTCGTCATCACCGAGGTCGATCCCTCAAGCGATGCCGCCGACAAGGGCTTGAAGCCCGGCGATGTCATCCTCCAGGTCGCGGGTGTCACCGTGTCCGATCCGGGCGATGTCGCGACCGGCATCAAGAAGGCCATGGCCAGCGCCAAGGCGGGCAAGGATACCGTTAAGGTGCTGATGCAAGTTAAGTCTGGCGAACAGACGCGCTTCGTGGCGCTCACCCTCAAGAAGGCTTGAGTATAGCCTTCTACGCCGGAATGGGCGGCGTGGTATCCCCCCGCCGCGCCGCCCGCCCCTTTTCCCACGCCCGTTCGATGCAGCAATGTCAGGGAGGCCCGCCAATATGCGTGTTCTGGTAATCGAGGATGATCAAGAGACCGCGGCCTTCCTCAAACGGGCGCTCAAGGAGGCCGGGCATGTCGCCGAATATGCGGCGGATGGCCAGGCTGGGCTCGATCTTGCCAGGACCAATGCCTACGACATCTTGATCGTCGATCGCATGCTGCCGAAGGTCGACGGACTTAGCGTCATCAAGACGCTTCGGAGCGAGGAGATCCAGACGCCTACGCTCATCCTTAGCGCGCTCGGAGAGGTCGACGACCGCGTCAAGGGTTTGCGCGCTGGCGGCGATGACTATCTCACCAAACCATATGCCTTTAGCGAGTTGCTGGCCCGCATCGAGGTTCTTGCCCGGCGGTCGTCCCCCGAGGAAGGCTTAACGCGCTTCGTCGTTGGCGACCTCGTGCTCGACCGGCTGTCCCATAAGGTGACGCACGCCGGTGAAGCCATTATATTGCAGCCGCGTGAGTTCAGGCTGCTCGAATGTTTGATGAAGCATGCAGGGCAAGTGGTGACACGGACGATGCTGCTTGAGAATGTGTGGGACTATCATTTTGACCCACAGACCAATGTGATCGACGTGCACATTTCGCGGCTCAGGTCCAAGATTGACAAGAGCTTCGACGACCCGCTTTTGCACACGGTCCGCGGCGCTGGTTACACGATCCGTGACAGCGCTCACTAAACTTTTCCGAACCACGACCTTCCGCCTGTCGCTGACCTATCTGGCGCTGTTCAGCGTGGCTGCCGCCGTGGCCATTTTCTTCATTTACTGGAACACGACGGTTCTGCTGTCGCGGCAGATCAACCAGACCATCGATGCAGAGCTGACGGGACTCGCGGAGCAATACAGAGCAGGTGGGCTCGGCCAGCTCGTCCGCATCGTTGCCGAGCGCAGCGACACGCCGGGTAACAGCCTCTATCTCGTTGCCGACAAAGACGGCAAGCAGCTCGCTGGCAATCTCAGTGCGGTGTCGCCGCAGCTCTGGGACAGCGTTGGCCCGGTGGAGTTCGTCTATAGCCGGCCAGCGTCGGGCGGTGTCGAGCGGCGGCTTGCCTTCGCCAACGTGTTTCGATTGCCCGGCGGCTATCGCCTGATTGTCGGTCGCGACATCGAGGATCGCCGTGAATTGTCGCAGCTGATCCTCACCACGATGTTGTGGGGGCTTGGCGCCATGGCGCTGGTCGGCATCGGCGGCGGGTATTGGGTCAGCCGTAAATTGCTGACGCGGATTGACGGGCTTGCTGCCACCACGCGCACCATCATGGCGGGGGATCTCGCAGGGAGGCTGCCCGTGAGCGGCTCGGGCGATGAGCTCGACCGCCTGTCGCAAAGCGTCAATCTCATGCTGGCGCGAATCGAACAACTCATGGCGGGCTTACGGGAAGTCTCGGACAATATCGCCCATGACCTGAAGACGCCTTTGAACCGTTTGCGGAACCGGGTCGAGGAGGCGCTGCGCGAACCCCAGGACGAGACCGCCTATCGCGACGTGCTGGAGCGGACGATTGAGGAGGCCGACGGTCTCATCAAGACGTTCAACGCGCTGCTCTCGATTGCGCGGCTTGAGGCGGGGGCTGGTGGCGAAAACAGGGATACGCTCGATATGGCGGCGTTGGTGCACGATGTCGCCGAGCTTTACGAGCCCGTGGCCGAGGAGCGCGGCATCGCCTTGACGGCGCACGCCGCCGATCCAATCATCATTCACGGCGACCGCCAGCTGCTTGGTCAGGCGCTCGCCAATCTCATCGATAACGCGCTCAAATACGGTGCGCCAAGTGGCGGGGTCGACAATGGTTGGGCGCCGGAAGTGGACGTGCGGGCCGATGCGCGCGACGGCGTGGCGCGGATTGTGGTTTCCGATCGGGGGCCTGGCGTGCCCGGTCCCGAACGCGATCGGGTACTCGGCCGGTTCGTGCGGCTCGAGGCGAGCCGGTCGGAGCCTGGCAGCGGGCTTGGCTTGAGCCTTGTCGTGGCGGTGGCAAGGTTGCATGGTGGCCGACTGAGGCTCGAGGATAACGAGCCGGGCCTCCGCGTCGTCCTCTCGCTGCCCATGGAGGGGGATGCGCTCATCAACGGGGCGGTGGTCGAGCCGCCCGCGGAGAAAAGTTGAGATAGACGTGACGGCGTTCGCCGAGCGTATCACCGAGCTTCCCCAAATCTACGACGCGGCGCGTGGCGCCGACGTGCTCAAAGGCGTGTTGAAAGCCTTGTGTGACGATCCCACGCTCGCTGAGGCCGCCGAGATCGCCAGCGCGCCAAAACCTGCGGCACTCCTCGAAGCCGTGTTCTCAGGCTCGCCCTACCTCGCGGCGCTGGCCCAACGTTCTCCCCATCTCCTCGCTGACTGCTTGTCGCGCGATCCAGACGTGCATTTGGTTGAGGCACGCGCGGCTCTGACTGAAGACATCGCCGAGGCGTCCGGCTCGAACGAGGTCATGAGGCTGCTCCGGCAATTCAAGCACCGCACTGCGTTTCTGACTGGGCTGGCAGACCTTGGCGGCGTGTGGCCGACGGAAGTGACCTTGCGAGCTTTGAGCGAAGCCGCCGACGCGACGCTGCAAGAGGCGGTCGCGTTTCTGTTTCGCAAAGCGCACGAGGCGGGCAAGGTTACTTCGACAGAGGCGGCGTCGGGCTATTTCATCATCGTCATGGGCAAGCTTGGCGCCATGGAGCTCAATTATTCGAGCGACATTGATTTCATGGTGTTTTACGACGCCGAGCGCGCAGGACTTGCTCCCGATGTGGAGCCGTCATCCTTCTTCGTTCGCCTGACGCGGGATCTCGTCCGGCTAATCCAAGAGCATACCGGCGATGGGTACGCCTATCGCACCGACTTGCGGCTGCGTCCCGACCCAGGCGCGACGCAGATCGCACTCTCCACTGATGCGGGCCTCACCTATTACGAGAGCTTTGGCCAAAATTGGGAGCGGGCCGCGATGATCAAGGCCCGGATCGCGGCTGGCGATATCGTGCTTGGCGAGGCGTTCCTGGAGCAGCTCTCGCCCTTCATCTGGCGCCGATATCTCGACTTCGCAGCCATTGCCGACATCCACGCTATGAAGCGCCGCGTACACGCGTTCAAGGGACATGGCGCGGTGGCGGTGGAGGGCCATGACATCAAGCTGGGCCG
This sequence comes from Methyloceanibacter sp., assembly GCA_030669345.1. Classification (GTDB taxonomy): domain Bacteria; phylum Pseudomonadota; class Alphaproteobacteria; order Rhizobiales; family Methyloligellaceae; genus Methyloceanibacter. The sequence goes on from DAOVDX010000027.1 coordinate 9,306, forward strand.
GGGCGGCATTCGCGACATCGAATTCTTCGCCCAAACCCAGCAATTGATTGCTGGCGGACGGCATCCCGAGCTTCGAACGCGCGGGACCATCGCGACGCTGATCGGGCTGGCCGCAGGCGGTTGGATCGAACAGACAACGGCGGACGACCTGACGCGCGCATATCTGTTCCTGCGGCGTGTCGAGAACCGCATTCAAATGATTGGAGACCAGCAGACCCACATCATCCCGGCCGAGCGGTCGGAGCTGGACCGCATTGCCAGGCTGTCGGGGTTCGAAGATACCGACGAATTTGGCAATGCGCTCTTGGAGCAATTCAAGCTGGTCGAGACACTTTACGGCGCTCTGTTCGAGAAGATGCCCGAGCCGTCAACGCCAGTGGCGGGCATCGTCATCGTCGATGAGGACAATCCGGAGACGCTTGCGAGCCTCAAGGAGCTCGGCTTCCGCAATCCAGAAGCCGCGGTTTCCGCAATTCGCGCGTGGCAGTCGGGCCGCTATGCCTCCACACGAAGCGCCAAAGTCCGGGAGCGGCTGACAGAATTTCTGCCCCTTCTGCTCGATGCCTTTGGCCGCACCGCGGAACCCGACCTGGCGCTCGCCACCTTCGACAAGGTGATCGCCAACATGCCGACGGGCCTACAGCTATTCTCGCTGCTGGCCGCCAATCCGAGCCTGCTGCGTCTCGTTGCTGACATCATGGGGACGGCGCCGCGTCTCGCCAAAATCATTGGCCGGCGTCCGAGACTCTTGGATGCCGTTCTCGATCCAGGCTTCTTCGGCGTGGTGCCGACGCCGGCCAAGCTCAAAGAGCTCGTGGGCAGCGCGCTCGATCTCGCCACCGACTATCAGGACGCGCTCGACCGGGCGCGCATTGTTGGCCGCGAGCAGGGTTTCCTGATTGGTGTCCGGGTATTGTCTGGCACGATTTCGGCCCGGCAGGCAGGCGCTGCTTATGCCGCTCTCGCCGAGACATTGATAGAGGCGCTTGCGTCGCGTGTCGCCGACGAACTCGTTCGCCAGCATGGCAACATGCCGGGCGGCGAGGTGGCGGTGGTCGCCATGGGTAAGCTCGGTGGTGGCGAAATGACGGCGGCCTCCGATCTCGATCTCATCGCCGTCTATGATTTTGACGGCAACGATGCCCACTCCGACGGTGCCAGGAGCTTGCCGGGCACGCAATATTACACGCGCTTCACCCAGCGCCTGATCGCGGCGCTTTCGGCGCAGACCGCAGAAGGCGCGCTCTACGAAGTGGATATGAGGCTTCGCCCTTCGGGGAGCCAGGGGCCGGTGGCGACGAAGCTCCGAAGCTTCGTGGACTATCAGACGGATTCAGCCTGGACCTGGGAGCATCTGGCGCTGACGCGCGCCCACGTGGTCTCTGGCCCCGTCACGCTCCGCCACGAGATCAACGACACGATCAAGAAAGTGCTCTTGCGTCCCCGCGATCGGGCTGCCGTGGCGGAAGACGTCAAGACTATGCGGGCCAAGATCGCGCAGGAGAAAGGCGCGTCCGACATCTGGGACCTAAAGCAGGTGCGTGGCGGTTTGGTCGATCTTGAATTTCTCGCCCAGTTCCTTCAGATCGTGAGCGCCGCGAAACATCCCGACGTGCTCGACCAGAATACTGAGATGGCGCTGACCAAGCTCTCGGCCGCCGGCGTGCTTGGTCCAGGCGATGCCGAGATCCTAATTCCAGCGGCGCGGCTCTATCTCACGGTCACCCAAGTCTTGCGGCTGTGTCTCGACAAGCCGTTCGCTGCCGCCGAAGCGCCATTAGCGCTGCGGGAGCTATTGGCGCGCGCGTCCGACATGCCGGATTTCGATACGCTTGAGGCGATGTTGAAGGAAACACTCGCTGCTGTGCGCGAGGCCTTCGATCGCATTGTTGCTTGAGGTTTGGGAGAGGGCGGCTAAGCGCTGCTGGCGCTACGCGCTTTTTGCGACCGGCGCGTCGTCAGTAACCACCGCTCGCGAAGGCAGGAGGCAAGTGACGGTCGTACCCTGACCTTCACGGCTCTTGATCTTGAGGCTGCCGCCATGCAGCTCCACAAGCGCGCGCGAGATGGCGAGGCCAAGGCCGCTGCCCTGATGGCTCTTGGAGAACTGGTTTTCGACCTGCTCGAAGGGTTTGCCGAGCTTGCCGATGTCGGTATCGGCGATGCCGATGCCCGTGTCCTTGATCGCAATCTTTACTTGGCCGCGGGTGCGGGACACCAGCACATCGATGCTGCCGCCATCACGGGTGAACTTGACGGCGTTCGACAGGAGATTGAGGAAGACCTGTTTCAGGGCGCGGCGGTCTGCTTCGATGTTCAGCTTAACCGGACCATGGCGCTTGACGGTGATGTTGCGCTCGGTGGCGGCTTGGTTCACCACTTTCATGCTGTCCTCGATGATGTCGGCCACATCAACACTGCCCACATCGAGGGTCATGCGTCCGGCTTCGATTTTCGACATGTCGAGGATGTCGTTGATGACTTCTAGGAGATAAGCACCGCTGTCGTAGATGTCGTGCGCGTATTCCTGATATTTCGGATGGCCGAGCGGGCCGAACAGTGCCTGCTGCATGACTTCCGAGAAGCCGATGACGGCATTTAGCGGCGTGCGCAGTTCATGGCTGATATTCGCCAGGAATTCGGACTTGGCGCGGTTCGCGTCCTCGGCGCGGTCTTTCTCCAGCGAGTATTTATCGGCGAGAACGACAAGTTGCTGCTTCTGCTGCTCAAGCTCGCGGCGTGAGGCGTTGAGTTCGTCGACGCTAGCGCGAAGTTGATTTTCACGCTCGGCAAGCTGCTGCTGGCTCTCCTTCATCATGGTGATGTCGGTGCCGACACTGACATAGCCGCCGTCGCGCGTGTGGCGCTCGTTGATATGGAGCCAGCGACCGTCTTCGATCTGTGCCTCATAGGTGCGGGAGTCGATGCCGTCCTTGCCGGCGACAGCAATCCGCTTGGAAACGATGGGCTCGGACGCGGAGGCAATCACGTCATCATAGGACGTGCCGGGCTGCGCCATGTCATCGGGCAAGCCATGGAACTGCTGATATTTGCTGTTGCACATCACCAGCCGGTTCTGGTTGTCCCACAGCACGAAGGCCTCGGAGATTGTCTCCACGGCGTCGCGCAGCCTTGCATTGGCGTCGGCCGAGCCGGGCGCGGTGTTCTGATCGGCAATGACAGCCATGCCCGTCAGATAGGGTTCGCTATCGCCATAGCCGCGGGTGATGTGGCCGCGTAGGCGCACCGAGACCCAAAGGCCCTCGGCATGGCGAAGACGGAAACATTGATCGAAGGCGGAAATGCCCTCGCGCAAGTGACGGTCCAACTCGGCGCGAAGATCGTCATCAGGATGGAGCGCTTTCGCTAGGTCGCGGAATGGCATGGCGTCGGTGGATGGCTCCAGGTCCAGCAGGCGATACATCGGCGCGGACCAATGCACATGACCGCGAGCGAGGTTCCAACGCCATACGCCGCAGCCGGGCAGGGCATCGGACAGCTCGCGGGCTAGCGTGTCGGCGCCTTCGCGCGCGGCGGATGGTATGAGGTAGCAAAGCCCGCCGGCGGTTAGCGCGAGGACGAGCCCGGCGCAGACAAGCAGGGTGATTTCGACGATAGCGCCGCTCCGCCAATCGCGAAGCGCATCGCTAACGGGCTGGACGAAGGCGACTTGCACATCGGTTTTCGGAACGTTGCGGACTGTGACGATCGCGTCGGTGCCGTCGGAAAGGGTGATTTGCAGCACGCCAGCGTCAGCCCCCATGATCGTCAGGGGTTGTTGTGGACCGAGAATCGTGAGGAGATTGCCTAGTGGGGAATTGCTGATCGGCGCGCGGGCCTGAATATTGCCCTCGGCGTCAGCGAGAAGGGCGGTGCGGCCATCGCGGGTCGCACGCTTTGGCAGGCTCCCGGCGAGCGTCTTCTGCCAGCTCTTGGCGGACTTAGGCGCTTGGTCTTTGAGGTTTAGGGCGGTGACGTCGGCGATCAAGGCCAGCTGGCGTTGCGCAGAGGTCAAGGCGGCGTCTTTGCCGTTGCCGATTTGCGAGGCAAATCCGGCGAAAGCCACAACGCCAAAGGCGATGAGAAGAATGGGAACGAGGCGACGCAGAACATCGGTGGAGGATAGGCGAACGTCTAGGATCGCACGCAGATCCCGCCATTGCGGGATTGCGATAGACAAGACTCCTTCACCTCGCGCAGAACGTGCGCGCGCCATCCGGTCCCCCTAACTTCTGCCGTCTCGTATCCCGGAGAAGTTGCCGCATCTCCGAATCACTTCCATCCATGGAATCGACGAAAAGAGCCTCTGTCTAGCGAAAACCTGTGGAGATCAGGTTAACAACCCGTTGACAGAATCCACGACTCTAGGTGCTGCCTAGGGTTTTGCTGACAATCTCGTAGCTGTCAGTGGACAATTTTTGTCCCGCGAGATCCTGTAACGCGGCCTTGGCGTGGGCCTGACGGACCGGTTCCAGCGTACGCCAGCTCTCGAATGCGCCGAGAAGCCGCGCGGCCACGTGGGGGTTGAAGCGGTCGATCTCGAGCGCCTGATAGGCCAGTAGCCGATAGCCTTCGCCATCGCCGCGATTGAAGCCGGATGGGTTGGCTTGAGTAAAGTTGCCGAGCAGCGCGCGTACGCGATTGGGATTCTTCAGAGAGAACTTCCTGTGGCCGAGGAGCGCACGCACGGTCTCCACGGAGTCGGGACGCGCCGCGCGCGCCTGCACGGCGAACCATTTGTCCAGCACCAGCGGGTCGTCTTCCCAACGCTCATAGAAATGGTCGAGCGCGGCATCGCGGACCGGCGACTGTAACTGCGACAGGATCGACAGCGAGATGATGGCGTCGGTCATGTTCGACGCCTCGTGGTAGTGGTGCGTCGCGCGGGCGATCTCTTCGGGCGATTCCGTCGCGACCAAGAGGTCGAGCGCGGCATTGCGTAACGCCCTAAGCCCAGCGCTGTCGGGGTCCGGGGAAAACGGTCCCGACAATGCGGAAGAGGCATAAAGCTCACGCAAAGTGTCGCCAATGGTGTTGCCGATCTTGCCGCGCAAGGCCTCGCGCGCGGCATGGATGGCATCGGTGTCGACATTGCTAGCCAACTCCCGCGCGATGTCGGACTCGCTTGGCAGCTTCAGCGTTTCGGCGCGATAGGCCGGGAGCAAATCCTCGTCCCTGATGGCAGTGGCCAGCGCTTGGGATAGCCGGGCCGCTTCTTTACCCGTCGCCTTGCCGGCATCGTTTCGCGCGGCGGCTGTGAGCAAATTGGTGGCGTAGGTCTGGGTCGCCTGCCAGCGATTGAAACTGTCGCTGTCATGCATCATCAGAAACTCGATCTGGTCAGGATCGAGGCTGGTGGTCAGGCGCACGGGCGCCGAGAAGTCGCGCAGGAGGGACGGCATGGGCGGGGCGGGCACGTTGTGAAACTCGAAGACCTGCTCGCGCTCCGTCACTTCCAAGAGCCCGTCGGCGGGACCGTCCTCGCCGTTGAGCTTAAGCGGCAGCTCATCGCCATTGGGGCCGATGAGCCCGACCTTTAGGGGAATCAGCATGGGCTCCTTACTGGTCTGACCTGGCGTCGACGGGATCACCTGGCTCACATGTAGCCGGGCGATCTTGGCGTGGGGGTCATAGTCCAAGGAGCAGGCGAGCTCCGGCGTGCCGCTTTGCGTGTACCACCGCATGAACTGCGACATGTCGCGGCCCGAGACGTCGGCCATGGCGCTGACGAAATCCTCGACCGTTGCGGCCTCGCCGTCATGACGCTCAAAATAGAGATCGAGGCCTTTGCGGAAGTCTTCCTGTCCGAGCAAAGTTTGCAACATGCGACAGACCTCGGCGCCCTTCTCGTAGACCGTGGCCGTGTAGAAATTATTGATCTCCATATAAGAGCCGGGGCGCACCGGATGGGCGAGGGGGCCGGCATCTTCCGGATATTGGCGGGCCCTCAGCAGGCGCGCGGTGATGATGCGCTCGACGGAGCCCATGCGGACGTCGCCGGTGAATTCCTGATCGCGAAAGACGGTGAGCCCTTCCTTCAGACACAGCTGAAACCAGTCGCGGCAGGTGACGCGGTCACCGGTCCAGTTATGGAAATATTCGTGCGCGATCACGCTTTCGATCGAGGCGTAGTCGCCATCGCTCGCCGTATCGGGGCGGGCGAGCACGAGCTTGTCGTTGAAGATATTGAGCCCCTTATTCTCCATCGCCCCCATGTTGAAGTCGCTGACGGCGACAATGTTGTAAACGTCGAGATCGTATTCGAGGCCGAAGCGTTCTTCGTCCCAGCGCATGGCGCGCTTCAGGGACTCCATGGCCCAGTCGCAACGGTCTTCCTTGCCGGGCTCCACGCAAATGCCAAGCGCGACCTTGCGGCCCGAGGCCGTGGTGAAACTGTCATGCACTGACGCGAGGTTTCCGCCGACCAGCGCGAACAGGTAAGACGGCTTGGGGTGGGGGTCGTGCCACA
>DAOVDX010000105.1 GCA_030669345.1 Methyloceanibacter sp.
GGCGTGCTGCCCAATACACCGCTCAGCTATGACGGCAACCGCCTCATCTGGACGTTGCCCGACCCCTATTCCAACCTCGAAGGCGAGCGGGTCGAGAGGCGCTTTAAGGCGCTGGCCAATCTTGTCGGCAAGGAGCCTGAAATCCGCGTTGGCGTCCCATTCCAGCTCGCGGCGGGTTAAAAACCCTTGCGTTGACTTGCCGGACGGGGCGACTCTCCCCAAATCATTCTGGCTTAAGGGAATCACAGCGCCGGGCGGCGCTAGACGTCACAAGACCTCGGGCCTGAAGGGCCCTAGGGTTCCACTTCACTCCAAACTTTAGATTGGTCGATGGCAGAGGATCTTTATTCCGTTCTTGGTGTGGCGAAGACGGCGAACGCCGGCGGTATTACCAAGGCCTACCGCAAGCTCGCCAAGAAGCTGCATCCGGACCTCAATCCCGGCGACGCGGAGGCCGAGGAAAAGTTCAAGCAGGCCTCCCACGCTTATTCGATCCTCAACGATGAGGATAAGCGCGCTCAATACGATCGGGGCGAGATCGACGCCAGCGGGCAGGAGCGTCCGCCCCAACAGCAGCAGCAATATTACCGCCAATATGCCGGCGGGCCCGAAGGTGCGCGGTATCACTCGGCTGCGGGCTACGAGGACATCAGCGATTTGTTCGGCGACATGTTCGCCAGAGAGGCCGCGGCCGGTGGGCGTGGCGGCGGGCAGCGCTACGCCATGCGTGGCCAGGATGCCCAATACCGGCTCGACATCAGTTTTCTCGACGCAGTGAACGGCACCAAGCAGCGCATCACATTGCCTGATGATGGCACGCTCGACGTGGCCATCCCGCCCGGTGTGAGCGAGGGGCAGGTCCTGCGTCTCAAGGGCAAAGGCATGCCGGGCATGGGCGGGGGACCGTCCGGAGACGCATTGGTGGAGATCAGCGTGAAGTCACATCCCGTGTTCAAGCGCGAGGGCAACGACATCACTGTCGAGCTGCCGATCACTTTCGATGAGGCGGTGCTTGGTGGCAAGATCGAGGTGCCGACCATTGCCGGCCGCGTGTCGGTGACAGTGCCGCCGGGTTCCAACACCGGGCAGACATTGCGGCTTAAAGGGCGTGGCGTGAAATCGAAGGGGCGTGCCGGCGACCAGATGGTTCGCCTGAACGTCATGCTGCCCGAGACCATCGACGACGACCTTAAAAGCTTCACCGAGAAATGGCGCGAGGACCACGCCTACGATCCGCGGCGCAAGCTGAAGGAGCAGGCGTGATGCTGACCGAGCAAGATGTCGTCGCCAGGATTCACCACCTCACCGTCACCAGGCTGCGCGTGTGGGTGACTCAAGGGTTTATCAAACCCGTTGCCCAGACGGGGCAAGGTTTCTCCGAGGCCGATCTGGCGCGGGCGACTTTGATCTGCAATCTTGAGGATGAGCTTGGATTTGCCGAAGACGATGTGCCGGTGCTGCTCAATTTGATTGATCAAATCCACGGGCTCCGTTCGGAGCTGCGCGGTCTGGTCGAAGCATTTGACGAATTACCACCCGATGTCCGCACCATGGTTAGGCTGCGGATCGAAAGAGGCAGACAGGGCTAATTCATGCGATCCTCAGGAACTATCGTCTTCTACGTCTTGCTGGTTATGCTGCTGACAGGCGCCAGCATCCAATACGGCTTTGGTCGGCTCCCAGGCGACATTGTCGTCGACGTGGCCGGCTCGTCGATCTATTTGCCGTTCACCACGGCGGCCATCGTCGCTGTGGTGTTAGCCATTATCTTTTGGTTTTTCCGCCGCAGCTGATATCGCCTCGGGCGCAAGCACGGTCACGGCGCCCTTGCCGATGACGAGCGCCAATTCGCCGCGCTTCAAGGCAAGTGCGTCCGCGCCGAACAGCTCTCTCCGCCAGCCATGCAACACTTTTACGTCGGCGTCGTCGGAGCGGGCAATCTGTTCCAGGTCGTCGCTGGTGGCGATCAGCTTCGTCGCCACGCCATGGCGGCCCGCGGTCGCCTTCAACAGCACGCGCAAAAGATCGACCACGGCTTGGGCTTCAGGCGGCATGGGCTGGCCGCGCTTCAGCGGCGGGACGGTCGAGGGATCCCGCTCAAGTCCGGCTGACACCGCTTCGAGCACGGCGTGGCCACGCGTCGAACGGGCGAAGCCGTTATGCAAGGAACGCAGCGAGCCAAGGTCTTCCGCCGTGCGGGGCGTTTGGCCAGCGATGTCGTAGAGCGCCTCGTCTTTCAGTATGCGGTTGCGGGGCATGTCTTGGGACTGCGCTTCGCGCTCGCGCCAAGCGGCAAGCTCCATGAGCACGGCAAGGGCCTTTGGCGTCTTGATACGCATTTTGAGCCGCTTCCAGGCATTCTCCGGATGCAGCTCATAGGTGGCGGGGTTGGTCAGCACCCGCATTTCCTCGTTCAGCCAGCTTGCGCGCTCGGATTTGTCGAGCTGCGCTTTCAGCATGGGGTAGAGGTCGCGGAGATAGGTCACATCGCCAATGGCATAGGTGAGCTGACGGTCGGACAGAGGGCGCCGGCTCCAGTCGGTGAAGCGGGAGGATTTGTCGAGGTTGTGCCCAAGCAGACGCTTCACCAGCATCGAATAGCTTACGGCCTCGCCAAACCCGCAGACCATGGCGGCGACCTGGCTATCGAAGATCGGGTGAGGGATTACGCTCGCTAGATGATGGACAATTTCGATGTCCTGGCGGCCTGAATGAAATACTTTCAGGACCTTCTCATCGACCATGAGGTCGAAAAAGGGCTTGAGGTCGATCTCCGGCGCCATGCTGTCGATGAGGATTTCGGTGTCCGCCGAGGCGATTTGGATGAGGCAGAGACGCGGCCAGAAGGTCTGTTCGCGCATAAACTCCGTATCGACGGCGATAAATGGTGCTGCCGCGAGCCTGATGCAGGCGGCGGCGAGGTCTTCGGTACTGGTGATGAGATCCATGGTGGGCGGGTATAGCCCAAGGTCCGCGTTCCGGCCAAGTTCACAGAATGGAGCAAATGAACGGAATCGGCCTTCTGTGGCGCCTGGACGCAGCCCGCCTTGACAAAGCCCGGCTTCCCGTGCGGTGTTCCGCGGCATTTAAAACCCTTATTTCCCCACATGAGTTCGCGCCAAATCATGCACGCTTATCGCAGCCACACTTGCGGCCAGCTCCGCAAAGAGGATGTCGGCAAGACCGTCCGACTGTCAGGTTGGGTCCACCGTCTGCGGGACCATGGCGGGCTTTTGTTCGTCGATCTTCGTGACCATTACGGCATCACCCAGATCGTTGCCGACCCCCAATCGCCGATGTTCGCAGCCGCCGAGGCGCTGAAGCCCGAATGGGTGGTGCGGATCGATGGCGAGGTCGTGGCCCGCACGGACGATACCATTAACCCGAACCTGCCGACGGGTGGGGTCGAGATTGCGATCACTGGCCTCGAAGTCTTGTCGGAATCCGCCGAACTGCCGCTGCCTATTTTTGGTGAGCCCGATTACCCGGAAGAGACGCGGCTGAAATACCGTTTCCTTGATCTCCGCCGCGAGACCCTGCACAAGAACATCATGAAGCGACAGGCGATCATCGGGTCCTTGCGCGACCGCATGCGCGAAGGCGGCTTCTTTGAGTTTCAGACGCCGATCCTGACGGCATCCTCGCCGGAAGGCGCGCGCGACTATCTCGTGCCGTCGAGAGTTCATCCCGGCAAATTCTACGCGCTGCCCCAAGCGCCCCAGCAGTTCAAGCAGCTGATCATGATCGCCGGCTTCGATCGCTATTTCCAGATCGCGCCGTGTTTCCGCGATGAGGACGCACGTGCCGACCGCTCACCTGGCGAGTTCTACCAGCTCGATATCGAGATGAGCTTCGTCACCCAGGACGACGTGTTCGACGCCGTCGAGCCGATCCTGCGCGGTCTGTTCGAAGAGTATGGCGGTGGCCAGCCAGTGACGCAGAAATTCCCGCGCATTCCGTATGCCGCGGCCATGCGCAAATACGGCACCGACAAGCCGGACCTGCGCAACCCCATCGAGATGGAAGATGTGACGGACCATTTCGCGGGCTCAGGCTTCAAAGTTTTCGCCGGCATGATCGAGAAGGACGTCAATACGCGCATCTGGGCGATCCCCGGCAAGGGCGGTGGCTCACGCGCGGTCTGCGACCGGATGAATTCTTGGGCGCAGAGCGAAGGTCAGCCGGGCATGGCCTATATCTTCTTCCGCGAGGGTGAAGGGGCGGGGCCGGTTGCTAAGAACATCGGACCGGAATGCACGCAAGCGCTGCGGACGCAATTGGGTCTGGAAGACGGCGACGCCGTGTTCTTCGTTGCGGGACAGCCGAGCGACTTCGCCGAATTCGCCGCGCGCGCGCGCGTCAAGATTGGCGACGAGCTGAAACTCTCAGCGACCGGCCGTTTCGACTTCTGCTGGATCGTCGACTTCCCCATGTACGAGTGGAGCGAGGAAGAGAAGAAGGTCGACTTCTCGCATAATCCATTCTCCATGCCCCAAGGTGGGCTCGAGGCGCTGGATACGATGGAGCCAGAGGACATTCTGGCCTACCAGTACGACATCGTCTGCAACGGCATTGAGCTGTCCTCAGGCGCGATCCGGAACCACAAGCCGGAGATCATGGAAAAGGCCTTCGCCATCGCCGGCTATCCCAAGGACGAGCTCGAGAAGCGCTTTGGCGGCATGTTGCGCGCGCTGCAATATGGCGCCCCGCCTCATGGTGGCATCGCACCGGGCATCGACCGCATCGTTATGCTGCTCTGTGGTGAGGAAAACTTACGCGAAGTGGTCATGTTCCCCATGAACCAGCAGGCCGAGGATTTGGTCATGGGTGCGCCGTCGGACGTCTCAGCCAGGCAGATGCAAGATCTGCATATCCGGGCCGCGCTGCCGAAGCCGAAAAGCTAACCTCAGCTTTCAGATCGAAAGACTTACGCCAGGGTCACTGGTGCGTCGTAGCAGCGTCCCCTGGCAAAATGCCGGCCAGCGATAGAAGTGTCGCGGTCACAAGCGCCCTAGTTGTGGCGTGACGAATTCACATTAATTTCACGATGAGGCTGCCTTTGGTCCCGTCTCGCGCTTAACATACGCGGAGCTTATGGACGGTGGGCAGTTACAAATATTGGACCGGAAGTGCTTGCTGAGGGAACCGTTGGGGCGCCAGGGCTCTTTCCTACGTGACCGATAGAAAGGACAAGAGACCATGACATTCGGCGAGCACGTCTTCCTCTATTGCGAACGGGGCACCGATGCGGCGCTCTGGGCCGAGCCCATCAACGCCATCTCCAACGCTGGGTTTTTCCTGGCCGCACTGGTGGCGTGGCAGCTTCTGTTGTGGCGTCCGCCCGAGGAACGCAGTCCCGACCATTTCCTGCTGGTGGGGCTTACGTTCCTGATTGGTTGTGGCAGCCTTGCCTTTCATATCTACGCGGACGAGGGGACGGAGCTCGCCGACATTATCCCCATCGGGCTGTTCATGATGGTCTATCTCGGTTTTGCCCTGAATCGCTTCCTTGCCGTGCCACCTGGCTGGACGGTGCTGATCGTGATTGGTTTTGCCGCGATCATCGCGGCCACCATGCAGGTGCAATGCTGGGACGGCGGTATCGGCTTGCCCGGACCGGAAGTGACGGACGCGAAATCGTGCCTCAACGGCAGCGTCGCTTATCTGCCCGCGCTCGGTGCGCTCATCATCCTCGCCATGATTCTGACCGAGCGCCATCATCGGGCCGCGCCCTATGTGGTGTGGGCGACGATTATCTTCATAGGCTCGATCATCCTCAGGTCCGTCGACCTGTCGTTCTGTGACAGGGTGGTGATTGACGGGCGCGATGTCGGCACGCATTTCATCTGGCATCTGCTCAACGCGGTCGTGATCTTCCTGCTGCTGTTGGCGAGCCTTCGGGCCGGTCCCGTCTTAGGGGCGGCGCCCAAGAAGATTTTCGCCAAGACGCCTCCGGCCGAGCTCGCTTCTGTCGAGATCGTCCGTACCGAGACAGCCTCGGCCGAGACGGTTCCCGCCAAGGAGGAGCCAAAAAAGGAAGAGCCAGAGAAGTCTGAGTCCGACAAGACGGATTCCACCAAGGACGAACCGGCGAAAGAGGAGCCGAAAAGGGAGCAGCCCAAATCGGGCTCAGCCGATGAAAAACCTGCGGCGAAGGATGATGCGTCCAAAGAAGATGCCGAAGCGGAGCCCGAGCCCGGTGATGAAGCATCCAGTGAGGGCGAACAGGACGGCTCCGAGCCGGACGAGTCCGAAGCGGACAAGCCCGAAGAGGCCGAGCCCAAAATGCCTTAGCCCAAGAGGGCTCGGCATAAGAGGGCTTGGCCTAAGAGCAATGGCGCCCACGTGCCGTGTGCTTTATGCCTTCGTCTAGCATTGTCTGTTCGGACAATCGCGGACGTGGTGGAACTGGTAGACACACAGGACTTAAAATCCTGAGGGGGGCAACCCCCGTGCGGGTTCGACTCCCGCCGTCCGCACCATTAAAATAGTCAACATATACAGATGGTTAGATTGCAAGAGTCGCCGTGACTTGGCCTCACAGCAGACGCGTCTGGTGAGACCGTTGACCACATGTTGACCACTGGTGGTCGGGTAGCATCTGCTAATCGGAACTAGCTTGACCGCGATCCTTGCTCCCCATGCTTGCTGCACGCGCCCGTGCGGCGTTGTGCTTCCCCCAGCCCCCTATGGGACCCAGCAGTAGTGAATAGGGAGGTCCCCATCTCCCGGACTAGTCACTAGCAAGAGCGTTGCGGTGTTGCAGCGAGAAAGGGCGGGACAGGCGAAGCCTATCGAGATCATCGCTGTTTAAAGCCATACCTACCCGCCTCAGTTCCCGCAGCATAGCAGCCAGAGGTCGTGCGCCACGGTTCCAGTGGGCCGCTGACGGGCGTTCCTTTGCGGGGTCCGGGCTGTGATATACCTGGGAGGCCTGACCCTCCCGTCCTG
>DAOVDX010000187.1 GCA_030669345.1 Methyloceanibacter sp.
CGCTTCGACTCTCCGCGCGCTTCGAAATAGATCGCGGTGGAAAGACAGCGGCGCTCGCGGTCCTCGAACTCCGGCTGGGTCTCGCCCTTGTAGCGAAACTCAAGCGCGTCCGGGCTCGCTTGATAGGCGATCTCATCGACCGTGGGGCGGAAGGCATCGACCTGGAAGTCCGCATTGAACGGCGAGGAATAGCTCGCGTTCATAAAGAGAGAATTCTCGGCGCGACCGGCGGGCGGTGCTGTGAGCGCGACTTCGGAGGTCGTTGGATTCAAGCGGTCGGCCTTGGTGGCGCGGCGCACGACGGCGATACGGCCTAATCCCGGTGCACCACCGAGGCTTGCGGTAATGAGCTGTTTTCCGGCGCGGGTGACAGGCTGGGCCCTGACGGCAATAATTTTTGTTGCCTCGCCAGGGACACTGTAAGGAGCAGCGGAGGCAGGGCTAGCTACGAAAAGCTCAACCTCATTCGCCAGGCGGCTCTCCGTTACGGCAACGAAGACACCCAAGCCAATGAGAGGAAGTGACACAAACGCAGCTACAGCGTGCCACATCCGACGAGACGAGCGCCGGCCCATATTCCCTCCAAGTCCCCAAATCTCGTGAGATAACCGCCGGTCGTTCCGGAAGTTCCCCCACTTTTACCCTAACCGCACAGCCCATCAGGCTTGCGCAACCGGGGCGTCCCCATAACAACCAGGCGGAATGGTGAGAAAATCAGAGACTTAGATCTCAAAGACGCAAATCTAAAGACGCAATCTAAAAACCTAAGTCGAATGTCCCCCACCGGGTCCCTAGCCCGGAGTCCCGTCTATTGCCCTAAACGCTGCCCGAGAAGTTAGGGCAAATTGTGATTATCGGCAACGACCACCTATTACGGCTGGGAAGGGCTAATTATCCGTTAGCGCCCAAACAGGATTTTATTAACCATATCAACAAGATGCGCTTTCCAGTGGTCCCAGAATAGAGCCGGTACGGGGCGGATTAGCGCAATTGACTTCTGAGAGTCGCCTGAGCTGCCGCCAGCCGAGCGACCGGCACCCGGAAGGGCGAGCAGGACACGTAGCTAAGAGCTATTTTTTCGCAGAAAACGATAGTTTCCGGGTCGTTGCCATGCTCGCCACAAAGGCCGATTTTGAGGTCCGGACGGACCTTCCGGCCCCGCTCAACAGCGATCTGCATAAGTTCACCCACCGCCTCATCCAACGTGGTGAACGGGTCATGGTGGATGATCCCCTTCTCGGCATACTCGCCTAAGAAGCGGCCAGCGTCGTCACGGCTTAAGCCGAACGTCGTCTGTGTCAGGTCGTTGGTCCCGAATGAGAAGAATTCAGCGCTCTCGCCGATCTCGCCCGCCATCAGGCAGGCGCGAGGCAGCTCGATCATCGTTCCCACCTGAAAGGCGAGGCTGGTCTCGCGTTCCTTCTCCACGGCGCGCGCGGTAGCGGCGATGCGTTCCTCGACGATGTCGAACTCGGCCTTGACGGCGACAAGCGGCACCATGATCTCGGGGATCATCCGCTCGTGCAGGGCCTTCCCCGCTTCAATGGCCGCCTCGAAGATGGCGCGCGCCTGCATCTCGACAATCTCGGGATGACTGACGAGCAATCGCGCGCCACGCTGACCGAGCATCGGGTTGAATTCATGCAGCACAGCGATACGCCGCTTGAGCTTGGCGACATCGACATCCATGGTTTCGGCAACGTCGGCAATGGCCTCATCGCCATGAGGCAGAAACTCATGCAGCGGCGGATCGAGAAGTCGGATCGTCACGGGACTCCCCGCCATGATCTCGAACAGCTCAATGAAGTCTTGCCGCTGTGCCGGCAATAACGTTGCCAAGGCCTTCCGGCGTGCATCTGAAGTCTCGGCGAGGATCATCTCGCGCATGGCGAGGATGCGGCTTTCCTCGAAGAACATATGCTCGGTACGGCAGAGCCCAATGCCTTGGGCGCCGAAGGCGCGCGCCTGGCGCGCATCGTCGGGCGTGTCGGCATTGGCGCGGATATCCATGCGGCGGAATTCGTCGGCCCACGCCATCAAGGTGGTGAAGTCCTCCGACAGCTCCGGCTCGCGCATGGTCACGCGGCCCATAATGAGCCGGCCGGTCGAGCCGTCGATGGTGACGATGTCGCCCTTGTTCAGCAACACGCCAGTTGCTTCCAGCGTGCCCTGCTCAAGATCGATATGCACCGCCGCGGCGCCAACCACGCAAGGGCGTCCCATACCGCGCGCCACCACGGCGGCGTGGCTCGTCATGCCGCCACGCGTGGTGAGAATACCGACGGCGGCATGCATGCCTTGCACGTCCTCGGGCGATGTCTCGATGCGCGCCAAAATCACCGCGTGGCCTTGGGCCTTCATATGCACGGCCTCGTCGGCATCAAACACGAGCTCACCGGAAGATGCGCCCGGCGAGGCAGGCAGCCCCTTGGCGAGCACGGTCATTTTGGCGGATGGGTCCAGCGTCGGATGGAGCAGCTGCTCGAGCTGGTTGGCGTTGAGGCTCAGCACCGCTTCCTCCCGGCTGATGAGCCCTTCCTTCGCCATGTCGACGGCGATCTTCAGCGCGGCTTTGGTCGAGCGTTTCCCCGCGCGGGTCTGCAGCATGAAGAGCTCGCCTTCCTGCACGGTGAACTCAATGTCCTGGAGATCACGGAAACTCTTCTCAAGCTTGGCGCAAGACGCTTTGAGCTCGGCGAAGGCTTCCGGCAACGCCGCCTCGAAGGACGGTTTGCCATTGCCGGACATGCCCCGCTCCGCCTCGGTCAGCGGTTGGG
>DAOVDX010000013.1 GCA_030669345.1 Methyloceanibacter sp.
CGCTCGCTCGGGCGATCAGAGCGAGCGCGGCAAGATCGGCCTTTGCTCCCTCCTGCTCAACCACGAACGCCAAGTGTTGCGCGAGCTGATCGATCTCGATGCGCCTGAGATCGAAACGCTGGCAGCGCGACAGCACCGTCACCGGCACTTTACGCACCTCGGTGGTGGCGAAGATGAACTTCACATGCTCGGGCGGTTCTTCCAGCGTCTTGAGCAGGCCGTTAAACGCCTGCTTCGACAGCATGTGCACCTCATCGATGATGTAAACTTTGTAGCGCGCACTGTTTGGCTTGTAGTGAGCGCTGTCGATGAGGTCGCGGATGTCGTCAATGCCAGTATGGGAGGCGGCGTCCATCTCTATCACATCGAGATGCCGGCTCTCCAGAATGGCGCGGCAATGAACACCCTCCTCAGTAATATCGAGCGTCGGGCCGTCGCCGTTCGGGCCTTCGTAATTCAAAGCGCGAGCAACGAGGCGCGCGGTCGTGGTCTTGCCAACGCCACGCACGCCCGTGAGCATATAGGCCTGAGCAATACGGCCCGTGGCGAACGCATTGCGTAGCGTCCGCACAATCGCCTCCTGGCCGATCAGCTCGGCGAAGACTTGGGGCCGGTATTTCCGGGCGAGCGCCGCCTGGGTCTCAGGCGCGCTCTTCGCTTGGTCTTTAACTTCAGCCATCGAAGGGATCGGACTCTAACGCTTGAGTTTTAAGAACACTCGGAGCGGCGGCTCTTGCTTAGCCCCGCGATACGCCACGCGAAACTGGAAGCAAAGTAGGAGGCTGGACGAGCAACCCGCGAAACGCTCGTTGGGGCTGCTTCCTTCCGGATCTGACCCGGTTGGCGAGGCACGCGCCTGCTGCCAACCTCCCAGCCGGAGTATATCGGGGATCGCGGCGCCTGTGGCAACCCGCTCACGACTTCCGTTCGAATCCGCCGCAGCGCCAATAGATAAAGAGCAGGACGAGCAGCCAAATCCCAATAAATCCATCGGAAAAGATCGCCAGGAAGTTATATGGCTCAAAGTCCCCGGTCTTCATCATCTGGTGGACATGCCCATAGGCCGCGCCAAGCAAGAAAAGCGCCCAGCCGAGCCCGGTGGCGAGCCAGAACGTGCCGCCGATCCAGATGCACAAGAAGCCCAGCACACCCCAGGCGCCATCATGGACGCCGACCTCGAACTGGAAGGGGCTCCCCGGTGGCCAGCCGATCATCTTCGCCGTCTCGTCGGCGAAAAAGACATGCGGAATGAAGCCGAATAGTAGCCCCAAGACCCCGACGCCCATGACGAGGGCGTAAAGCAGCAAAATGCGGACGACGCGGAGCTTTGTCCGCGGCTCCTTGCTCAAGAAGAGATGTATGAGGGGCAACAGCACGCTCAAAAGCGCGATGGACAAGCCGATCAATGGGGCCTCCCTGGTTAGGAGGTGTGAGGATACCCGATTCGCGGCCCCGTCTTCGCGTGCCTGTTGACCGCGAAGCCGTGCCGCAGGATGAGGTGATGTGCTAGCCTCATGGTGTGGCATTCCTCATCGCGCTCCATATCCTTGCCGCCGTGGTTTGGGTCGGCGGCATGTTCTTCGCCTATGTGGTGTTGCGCCCATCTGTCGGGCCGCTAGAGCCGGAGGCGCGACTTGCGCTATGGCAGCGTGTCTTCGGTCGCTTCTTCCCGTGGGTCTGGCTCAGCATCGTGACGCTGTTGGCAAGCGGCTACGCCATGCTGTTTCTCTATTTCGGAGGCTTCGCGGGCGCCGGAGGGTCTGTCCACCTCATGCAAGCCATGGGCATCGTGATGATGCTCCTATTCGCGCATTTGTATTTCGTGCCGTGGCGCCGTTTCAGCGGTGCCGTGGAAGGGAAACATTTCCCCGAAGCCGTCAAACACTTGAATCAAATCCGTCGCATCGTCGCGACCAATCTTGTCCTCGGCCTCGTAACGATAATCGTGGGCGCGAGCGGTCGCTTCTGGTAAACGCGTCCAACCTTGACCAGATTGCCGCGACGCATTCGTCCGCCGTCCAATCGGAGAAAAAGAAAATGAGCACAAATAAAAAGACTTTCCGGAGGCCGCCAAGAGCCCCGTTGACCCCCGAGGCCCGCGAAGAAGAAGATGCGCGCCTGGCACGAGAAATCGCCGCCCATCCGGTGACGAAATGCAAGGACGGCGCGTACAAGCCCACCCCATCCCGTCCGGGTTGGAGCAACGAGCCCCTCGTTTTGCAAGCGGATCAGGCGAACGCCGAACGCATCGCCAAGAAGATGCGCAAATCCTAACGGTCTTTTCCGGAGGACGACATTGGTCTCTGACCAAAAACGCAGCACGGAAAATGTCGAGCTGCATGCCTTCACCGACCTCAATCGCGTGGAGGACTTGGCACCCTATTTCGCCGCGCTCGAAGCCTTCGATAAGCGTCCCCAGCTTCAGGAGCTAAAGGCGCTGGCGCGGACGCACGCACGGATCGCGCCCGGTACTAATATTCTCGATGTTGGATGCGGATTCGGTCTGGAGAGTCTGGCTCTCGCACGCCTTGTGGAGCCCGGCGGACGCATTACTGGGATCGACAAGAGCGCGGCCTTCATCAAGGAAGCGAAGGCCCGCGCGCGTCACGCGAAAGCCGCCATCGCATTCCAGGTCGGCGATGCCGAGGCGTTGCCCTTTCCGCAGGCATCATTCGACGTGGCACGGGCCGAGCGGGTGCTTGTCTACTTGCCCGACCCGACGCAGGCGCTGAACGAGATGCGCAGAGTCACTCGCCCGGGCGGAACGGTGACGGCTATCGAACCGGATTTCGGTACCAATGCGATCAATTTCCCGGATCGGGACCTTGCGCGCCGCGTGCTCAATCACGAGTGCGACTCTAATGTTCCGCAAGGCTGGTTGGTCCGCGATATGGCCGGACTCATGCGAGATGTGGGGCTGACCAATGTGAGGATCGACACCCGCATCGTGATCTTTCCACCCGACTTAGCGGCCTCCGTTTTCACCCAGACCGGTGCGACGGCACAGAGCGCCGGCGTGATCACTGCGGATGAACTCGACACATGGACAAGGGAAATCGAGGACTTGCGCCAGCGCGACCGGCTGTTTTGCAGCATCGGCTATTATCTGTTCGCCGCGCAGGTCTGAACAGCAGACTGGCCCGCTTAGTCTGCTAGCCCTTGAGGCCAGCACGGAAGGGGCTCGCCTTGTAGGAGCCGAGCACGATCACCTCGCTGGTGAAGAAGCCAAGCTCCCCCATGGCAAGCTGAACCGGCCTTTCGCTCGGATGGCCCTCGATATCCGCATAGAACATCGTGGCGTTGAACGAGCCTTCGAGTTGATAGGACTCCAATTTCGTCATGTTGACGCCGTTGGTGGCGAAGCCGCCCATGGCTTTGTAGAGCGCCGCAGGCACATTGCGGACGCGGAACACGAAGCTGGTGATGATTGGGCCATCGGCAGCCTTGGTCCTTACCGGCTTGGCGGCCAGCACCACGAAGCGCGTGGTGTTGTGGGCGGCGTCCTCGATATCCTTCTTGGCGATCCGCAAGCCATAGATCTCCGCCGCAAGCTTGGAGGCGACCGCGGCGCGCGTTGGATCGCCGGCCTCACGCACATGGCGCGCGGCGCCCGCGGTATCGGCCTCGATCACCGGCGTGAGCTTCAACGCCTTAATGGCCTTGCGGCACTGGCCGAGTGCCATGATGTGGCTGTGCACCGTCTTAAGCCCACTCGTCCTGGCGCGCGGGAGCGCGAGCAACTGATGACGCACCCGCTCGAAATGCTCGGCGACGATATAGAGCCCTGATGCGGGAAGGAGATGGTGGATGTCAGCGACCCGCCCCGCCACCGAATTCTCGATGGGGATCATGGCGAGCTTCGCCTTACCGCTTTTCACCGCGCCGAGCGCATCCTCGAACGTGGCGCAAGCGAGCGCCTCCATCTTCGGGTATGCGTCGCGCGCCGCCAAATGGGAGTTGGCGCCGGGCTCGCCCTGAAAGGCGATTCTATTCAAGCGCGATCTGGCCATGGACTTTTACTGGGTGGTCTTTTGCTGAAAGGCGGGCTTAGGTTTAGCTGCCGGATTCAAGAAGTTCGCGCGCCCGCTGAAGGTCGGCCGGAGTATCGACACCGAGCGGGACAGTGTCAACGAGCCCGACATGGATGCGCATACCCGCCTCCAGCGCCCGAAGTTGCTCGAGCTTCTCGCGACTTTCAAGCGGCGACGGGGGCAATGACACGAAACGCTCAAGCGCCGCGCGCCGATAAGCGTAAATGCCGATGTGATGATAGAGCGGACCCTCGCCATAGGGGACGGTCGCGCGCGAAAAATAGAGCGCCTTGAGGATGCCGCCGCGGCCAAGCGGCGAGCCGACCACCTTCACCACGTTCGGGTTGGTGCGCTCTTCCTCGCGGGTGATCTCGGCAGCGATCGTGCCAATATCGGCCTCACCGGTTTGCAGGGCGTCAACGCAGGCGCGTACCAGATGGGGATCGAGCGTCGGCAAATCGCCTTGGAGATTGACGATCGTATCGATGCGCCGATCGGGATCGAATTCGCTGACCGCCTCGAAAATCCGGTCCGAACCACTGGCGTGATCGGGGCGCGTCATCACCGCATCACCGCCCTCTTTGGCGATCGCATCGCGCACCTGCTCGGCGTCCGTGGCCACCAGCACGGGGCCGCAATCGGCCTCGACCGCCCGCCGCCAGACATGGACGATCATAGGTTCGCCAGCGATCTCGGCCATCGGCTTGTCGGGAAGCCGCGTGGCGCTCAACCTGGCCGGGATGACAATGAGTGAATCAGTCATGGTTTTCCGCTAGTTAGCACGGGAAGACGCTCCTGGCGACAGATTGAGTCCGCGACAATTCTCTGAGTTGCAACGACTCTGTACCCCCTATAGTCTCACGCCGCGTTGCAAGAGCTACAAGAAGTAGCCTCTGCCTGCCGGGGGGATATCCATCATGAAATACTACTACCTCAATCGAATCGCTATGGCGGTGCTTGTTGCGCTGCTTCTGTTTTTCGGCACGAGAACTATTATCAACATAGCCAGCGAAGAGCACGCGCCGGATAAGCCCGGTTACGACGTTGCTGGGCATGAGAAGCCACATGACATGAAAGAAGAGCCGGACGCAGACTCCGGTGGCGGCGGGTCAGAAGTTCTGGCCATGCTCGCCGATGCAGACGCGGCCCAAGGCGAAGCCGACGCTGGGCTCTGCAAGATCTGCCACACTTTCGACCAAGGTGGCGCGTCACTCATTGGCCCCAACCTCTACAACGTGGTCAACAAGGACATTGCCTCCTCCGAGTTTGCCTTCACGGGCGGGCTCAAGGGCAAGGACGGCGACTGGACATACGAAAATCTCGATGTCTGGCTGACCAATCCCGAAGCTTTCGCGCCTGGTACGTCCATGGCATTCCCTGGCATTCCCGATGTCAAGAAGCGCGCCAACATCATCGCCTTCCTACGAAGCAAGGCCGACACGCCAGCGCCTCTGCCTGAGGTTTCCGCTGAAGAACCAGCCGCCACTTCGGATGAGCCCGAAGAAGAAATGGACGAGCACGACGAGATGGACGAAGATGAAGCTGAAGACATGGACGGGCATGACGATATGGACGCGTCCGAAGCCATGGAAGGGACTGACGAGATGGAAGAGCCGGTCGCCGTAGAGGTGATCGAGGAGACCATCGAAGAGATCCTTGTGGTTCCGGCCACGCTCTCCGAGGACGCACCGACCGAGCCTCATATGGGCGAAGATCCTTCCGCATCGCAGCCCCAGCCGGTTTATCCCGCCGAGGCCATGGAGGTGATCGAAGAGACCATGGATGTGATCATCGTCGTCCCAGCCATGCTTTCCGAGGAAGCACCGACCGAGCCCCATATGGGCGAAGAGCCTTCCGCGTCGCAGCCTCAGCCGGTTTATCCCGATGGCGGCATGGACGATGGTGAGGCAATGGCGCCTGCCGGCGGCGATGCTCCTTCATCGCAGCCGCAGCCGGTTTATCCCGATGGAATGCCGGACGGCCTCTAGGCGTTTAAGCCAAAGAACAGACAAGGGCCTCCCGCACGGGAGGCCCTTTTTTTGGCCGGAAACCATGCTCAAGGCCTGTTGAGAGGGCATGACCGGCTCGCCCGGAGATGACCGATAATTCATTTGGTCGCGGGGCACGTCATGCTAGCTTTTCCCGAGCTTTTTTAGCCCCTCCCGCCTGCCTGACAGCGCGCCTTGCACGCACGTCGCGATAGGCCATTTCCATCCAGATGGAGCCCGTCCCGCCACTCATGACATTGCTTCGCCTCGCCCTCGCCGCTGGCTTAACCTTCGGCTTAACCGCCGTCCTGGCTGGCCCCCTCGTTGGCCCAGCAAGCGCCGAGGACACCCGCCATCACGCGCTGTCCCTGGTCGGCGAACCCAAATACCCGGCCAACTTTACCCATTTTGATTTTGTGAACCCCGACGCGCCGAAAGGCGGCATCGCGCGCATGGCCGATATCGGCAGCTTCGATAGCCTCAACCCAGTGCTCTATCGCGGTGAGAAGGCGGCGGGGCTCGGGCTTATCAATGAGAACTTGATGAGCAGCAGCATCGGTGAGCCTTCGGCCTCCTATGGGCTGATCGCCGAGTGGGCGTCCTATCCGGAAGACTACTCCTCGGTCACCTTCAAGCTTCGCGACGAAGCGCGCTGGCATGACGGCGAGCCGATCACGCCCGACGATGTGATCTACAGCCTCGAAGTGAACAAGACCGCCAACCCGCGTATGGGCCTCTACTACAAGAACGTCACCCGCGCCGAGGCGACGGGCGACAACGAGGTCACCTTCTATTTCGACAGCAAGAATAATCGCGAGCTGCCATTGATCATGGGACAGCTCACCATCCTGCCGAAGCATTACTGGACGGGGAAAGACGCGAACGGCGAGCAGCGCGACCCGATGAAGACGACGCTCGAGTCGCCGCTCGGCTCTGGGCCCTACCGCATCAAGCAAGCCACCCCCGGCCGCGTCGTCTCTTATGAGCGCGTGCCCGACTATTGGGGCAAGGACCTGGCCGTGAATAAAGGCCAGTGGAACTACGACGAGATCCGCTTCGAATATTTTCGCGACGCTACGGTGGCGTTCCAAAGCTTCAAAGCGGGACATCTCGATTATTGGCAGGAGACCAGTGCCAAGAACTGGGCGACGGCTTACGACTTTCCCGCCCTCACCGACGGCGAGGTCAAGCGTCAGGAAGTGAAGATCGAGCGCACGCAGCCGATGCAGGCATTCGTGCTCAATCTGCGCCGTCCCCAGTTCCAGGACCGCAGGGTGCGTCAGGCGCTCAATCTCGCCTTCGACTTTGAGACTGCCAACAAGAATTTGTTCTACGGACAGTATGAGCGGGTCGGCAGCTATTTTCAGAACAGCGAGCTTGCCGCGCCGCAGGAACCGCCCAAGGGCCGCGAGCTAGAAATTCTGAACGGCATGAAGGATGACGTGCCGGCCGAGGTCTTCACAACGATCCATAAGAACCCGGTGAACAACGCCAACGCCGATATGCGCAACAATTTGCGCAAGGCCGTAGGGCTGCTGAAAGATGCAGGATGGCAGGTCAAGAACGGCGTCCTCACCAACGTGAAGACCGGGCGACCCATGACGGTCGAGTTCCTGCTGGTGTCGCCGCTATTCGAGCGCGTCATCCAGCCCTTCTTGCGCAATCTGGAGCGGCTCGGAATCAAGGGAACCATCCGCATCGTGGACTCCGCGCAATACACGCGCCGGCTCAACGTGTTCGACTACGACATCATCGTGTCGACCTTCGCGCAGTCGGACTCGCCCGGAAATGAGCAACGCGATTTCTGGGGCACCGAAGCCGCCGGCCGCGAAGGCAGCATGAACCTGATCGGCCTCAAAGACCCGGCCATCGACAAGCTCGTCGACCATGTGATCTTCGCCAAGGACCGCGCCGAGCTGGTCTCGGCTACGCGCGCACTCGATCGCGTGCTTCAGTGGCATGACCTCGTTGTGCCGCAGTGGTTCTCGCCGAATGTGCGCATTGCCTATTGGAATTTCTACGGCCAGCCTAAGAAGCTCCCGAAGCTGACACCGGGATTCATCCAGGTGTGGTGGTACGATCAGAAGATGGCCGAGCGCTTGCCGGGACGCTCGAAGCTTTGATGGTGGGCCCAAGCGCACTCTTCATAAAGGCCTGGGCAAGCGCCCTCCTCGTCCTTGCCCTACTGACGGCGCCGGTTGGCGCAAGCGAGCCCAAACACGGACTTTCGGCTTTTGGCGACCTAGGCTACCCGGCGGATTTCGACCACTTCGCCTATGCCAATCCGGATGCGCCGAAGGGCGGCGATTTCTCGATGGTCGGCTGGGGTGGCGTTGGCACCTTCAACAGCCTCAATACTTACATCCTCAAGGGCGACGCGGCGGAAGGGCTTGAGCTTCTGTTCGACACGTTGATGACGCGCGCGACGGACGAACCCGACGCCGTCTATGGGCTGGTAGCTTCGAGCGCCGAGCTGGGTGATGACGGCTTATCGGTGACCTTTCATCTGCGGCCTGAAGCGCGCTTCTCCGACGGCAGCCAACTGACCGCCGACGACGTGGTGTATTCCTTCGACACACTCAAGGAAAAGGGCCACCCGATTTATCGCCAGACATTGCGCGACGTGTTGAAGGCCGAGGCGCTGGACCCCGAGACCGTGCGCTACACATTTAAAGGCGATCTCGTGCGCGACCTGCCGCTCACCGTCTCCGGATTGCCGATCTTCTCGAAGGCCTATTACGCGACACACAAGTTCGACAAGACGACGCTTGATCCGCCGCTCGGCTCGGGGCCCTATCTCATCGACCACATGGCGCAAGGGCGCACCATCGTTTACCGGCGCAACCCCGACTATTGGGGACGCGACCTGCCCGTCAATCGCGGGCGGTGGAACTTTGACAAAATCCGTATCGAGTATTTCCGCGACCGCACCGCTGGCATGGAGGCGTTCAAAGCGGGTTTCTATGATTTCCGCGAAGAGTTCACCTCGAAAGTCTGGGCGACCGAATACGACTTCTCCGCGCTCCTCGCCGGCCGCGCCCGCAAAGAGATACTGCCCGACGAGACGCCATCAGGCACGCAAGGCTTCTTCATCAACACGCGGCGCGACAAGTTCAAAGACCCTCGCGTGCGTGAAGCCCTTGGATTGGCCTTCGACTTCGAGTGGACCAATCGCAACATGTTCTATGGACTCTATAATCGCACCGAGAGCTTCTTCGAGAACTCGCCGATGGAGGCGGCCGGTGAGCCTTCAGCGCAAGAGCGCGCGCTGTTCGAGGGGCTTGGCGTGGATGTGCCCGAGGCCGCGCTTGTGGCGGCCAATCTACCGCCGAAAAGCGATGGCTCTGGTCGGGACCGCAAGCTCCTGCTCAAAGCCAGTAAGCTTCTCGACGATGCGGGATGGACGGTGAAGAACCGCGTCCGCGTCAATGCCAAGGGCGAGCCATTCACCATCGAGTTCTTGACCTTCGAGCCGACCTTCGAACGGGTCATCGCGCCTTATGTGACGAGCCTCAAACTGCTGGGTATCGACGCGCGCATCCGCAAGGTCGACCCGGCGCAATATCAGCAGCGACTGAAGAATTTCGACTTCGACATCATCACCCAGCGCTACGTCATGCGGAATACGCCCGGCGTGGAGCTGCGCAGCTATTTCGGTTCGGCCGCCGCCAATATAAACGGCTCCCTCAATCTCGCCGGCATCGCCGACCCCGCCGTGGACGCGCTCATTGAGCGTGTGGTGGCGGCGAAAAACCGCGAGGACATGACGACAGCCGCGCGCGCGCTCGATCGTGTGCTGCGGGCTGGCCACTACTGGGTGCCCCATTGGTACAAGGCATCGAATTCGATCGCCTATTGGGACAGATTTTCCCGGCCAAAGACGAAGCCGCGCTTTGACCGCGGCATCCTCGACACTTGGTGGCTCAACGAGCCCAGGGCGAAGACGGTCGATGGCATACTTGGCCTGTCGAGCATCAGGTTCACACGGGAGCCCCGCAAGCCATGATGCGCACTACTTTCTCCATTAGCCCTGCCCCGGGGCCAAAGACGCAAGAATGATCGGGTTCCAACCGCTAAGAGAATCCAGTAAGCCAGAGGTTCTGGCTCCGTAATCCGGACCGCCTCGGCGGGGCAGCGGCCGGACAAGGCACAAGCGACAGAGAAAAATGGCCGCCTATATTCTTCGCCGCATTCTTCTGATTATCCCCACCATGCTTGGCGTCATGCTGGTGACGTTCGTCATCGTGCAGTTTGCGCCCGGCGGCCCGGTGGAACGCCTGATCGCCCAGCTTTCCGGCACCGACGTTGGCGCCACGGCCAATTTCAGCGGCGGGGGCAGCGATTTCGCCGGCAGCAATCAGCCCGGCATGCCGGGCGATGTCTCCGCCGCCCCATCCAAATATCGCGGGGCCCAGGGCCTCGATCCGGAATTCATCGCCAGCCTCGAGAAGCAATTCGGCTTCGACAAGCCCGCCTATGAGCGCTTCGGCATGATGATCTGGAATTACATGCGCTTCGATTTTGGCGAGAGCTATTTCCGCGACGCCAGCGTGCTCACTCTGATCGCCGAGCGCCTGCCGGTATCGATCTCGCTGGGTCTATGGATGATGCTCCTCTCCTATTCCATCTCGATACCGCTCGGCATTCGAAAGGCCGTGCGCGACGGCTCGCGTTTCGACATGTGGACCAGCAGCGTGATCGTCATCGGTTATGCCATTCCAGGTTTCCTCGTCGCCGTGTTCCTGATCGTGCTGTTCGCCGGCGGCTCCTTCTTGCAAATTTTCCCATTGCGCGGGCTGGTGTCGGACGATTTCTGGATGCTGCCCTGGTACGAAAAAATTCTCGACTATTTCTGGCATTTGATCCTACCGCTCTTCGCCATGGCGCTGTCGGCCTTCGCCACCACGACCTTCCTCACCAAGAACTCGTTTCTTGAGGAGATCAGAAAGCAATATGTGACGACGGCGCGCGCCAAAGGGCTGGCGGAGAATCAGGTGCTGTATGGACATGTGTTCCGCAACGCCATGCTGATCGTCATCGCCGGTTTCCCTGGCGCGTTTATCGGCGCCTTCTTCGCTGGCTCGCTGCTGATTGAGACGATCTTCACGCTCGACGGGCTCGGCCTGCTTGGCTTCGAATCCATTGTGAACCGCGACTATCCCGTGGTGTTCGCCACCGTTTACATCTTCTCGTTGCTCGGCCTGTTCATCAATCTGATCTCCGACCTCACTTACACCTGGATCGATCCGCGCATCGACTTCGAGACGCGAGAGGTGTGATCGCATGGACGCACCCACCGACGTCGCCATAACCGAGGAGATTGCCGCGGAGGGAATTCCGCGGCCTCGAATGTCGGCGCTCAATCATCGGCGCTGGACGACCTTCAAAGCCAATAAGCGCGGCTTCTGGTCGTTGTGGATATTTCTGGTGTTGTTCGGACTGAGCCTGGGCTCCGAGTTCATCGCCAACGACAAACCCATCCTCATTGACTACAAGGGCTCGTTTTATTGGCCAATCTTCGAAGCCTATCCAGAAACCGACTTCGGCGGCATCTTCGAAACCGAGGCCGATTATCGCGACCCCGTGGTGAAGGACCTCATCACTGACGCTGGCGGCTGGATGATCTGGCCCCCGATCCCCTTTTCCTACAATACCCAGAACAAGAATCCGCCCATGGCCTTCCCGGTGAAGCCAACCTGGCTGCTCACCAAGGAAGACTGCCAGCTGGCGGTCGAGCGCGGGTTCCATCCCTGTAACGCGAGCCTCGAATGGAATTGGCTCGGCACTGACGATCAGGGCCGCGACGTTGTCGCTCGCATCCTCTACGGCTTCCGCATTTCCGTGCTGTTCGGCCTGACGCTGACCATTTTCGCTTCAATCGTCGGTGTGGCCGCCGGCGCGGTGCAGGGCTATTTCGGCGGCTGGACCGATCTCATATTCCAGCGCTTCATCGAGATTTGGACGAGCGTACCCCAGCTCTATTTGCTCATCATCGTTGCGGCGGTGATCGAGCCGAATTTCTGGATATTGCTTGGCATCCTCCTCGCCTTCTCTTGGGTGGCGCTGGTGGGCGTGGTGCGCGCCGAATTCCTGCGCGTCCGGAATTTCGAATATGTCACCGCGGCCCGTGCGCTGGGCCTGTCCAATATCAAGATCATCTTCCGGCATTTACTGCCAAACGCCATGGTGGCGACGCTCACTTTCATGCCGTTTATCCTCAACGGCTCCATCACTACGTTGACCTCGCTCGACTTCCTAGGCTTTGGCCTGCCGCCGGGTTCGCCGTCTCTTGGCGAGTTGCTGGCGCAGGGTAAGGACAATCTCCAGGCGCCCTGGCTCGGCCTCACCGCCTTCGCCGTCATCGCCATTATGCTAAGCCTGCTCATCTTCGTCGGCGAGGCAGTACGCGACGCGCTCGACCCGCGCAAGACAATGGTCTGAGGCTAAGAATGCACGGCTCACATGATCATGGCTCCGGCGAAGTGAACGCCAAGAACGAACGGCGCATGGGACTTGCGGCGCTCATCACTGGCGCCTTCATGTTCGCCGAAGTGGTGGGCGGCATCGCCGCGGATTCGCTGGCCCTGATCGCCGACGCAGGTCACATGCTGTCGGACTTTGCTTCGTTGTCGCTCGCTTGGTTTGCCTTCCGGCTGTCGCGCCGGCCAGCCGACTGGAAACGCACTTACGGCTTCGACCGCTTTCAAGTGCTGGTCGCCTTCACCAATGGCTTGATGTTGTTCGCCATCGCCGGATGGATCGTCTACGAGGCGATCGGGCGTCTGGCATCGACGCCGGAAGTGTCCGGCGGCATCATGGTGGTGGTCGCGTTTGTCGGGCTGCTGGTGAATCTGGTGGCGTTCTGGCTGCTGCTTGGCGCCGACCGCGAAAATCTCAATGTGCGCGGCGCCGCGATCCACGTGCTTGGCGATCTTCTGGGATCCATCGCGGCGCTTGTCGCCGGTGCCGTGATCCTGCTGACCGGCTGGATGCCCATCGACGCGCTGCTGTCCCTGGTGGTCGCCGCCATCATCACGCGCAGCGGCTGGTATGTGGTCACGGCATCTGCCCACATTCTGCTTGAAGGCGCCCCGAAAGAAATGGACACGCGGGAGGTTGGACCTGACCTCGCGGCCAATGTCGAAGGCGTCGAGGGCGTCCACCACGTGCATGTGTGGTCGATCACTCAGAAGCGGCGCATGGTGACGCTGCATGCGCAGATTGGCGACACAGAGGATTCCGACAAGGTGATGAAGTGCATCAAAAAGCGGCTGAAGAACAAGTTCGGCCTTAGCCACGCCACCGTCGAGATCGAGCGCTGCACTTGCGCCGACGATGACGCCGGGCAGGCAAAAGCATGACCAAAGATCCTCTTCTTTCCATCGACGATCTGTCCGTGGACTTCCGCGCGGGCGACACCGTCACCCATGCGGTCAAGAACGTGTCCTTCGACATCAAGAAGGGCGAGACCTTGGCGCTCGTCGGCGAGTCCGGTTCCGGCAAGACGGTCACAGCGCTATCGATTCTCCAATTGCTGCCCTACCCGTCCGCGGAGCATCCTTCCGGCGCCATCCATTTCCAGGGCGAGAACCTTCTGGCGCTGCCGGAGAACGGCTTGCGCCACGTGCGCGGCAACAAGATCTCCATGATCTTCCAGGAACCGATGACCTCGCTCAATCCGCTCCACACCATCGAGCAGCAGATCGCCGAGGTATTGCGCATCCATAAGGGCCTATCGGGCAAGAAATGCCGAGCTCGCGTCATCGATCTCCTCACCAAGGTCGGCATCGAGGATCCTGAGGGGCGGCTCCCATCCTATCCGCACCAGCTTTCTGGTGGCCAACGGCAGCGGGTCATGATCGCCATGGCGCTCGCCAACGAGCCAGACCTGTTGATAGCCGACGAGCCGACCACGGCGCTGGACGTCACCATCCAGGCGCAGATTCTCGAACTTCTCCTAAAACTTAAATCCGAGTCCGACATGGCGATGCTGCTCATCACCCATGATCTCGGAATCGTGCGCAAGATGGCCGACCAGGTCTGCGTCATGAAGGACGGCGAGATCGTCGAGCGTGGCCCGACCAAGGACATCTTCGATCATCCGAAGCACGCCTATACCAAACACCTAATCGAGTCGGAGCCCAAGGGTTCACCGCCGCCGGCCAACCCGAACGCGAAAGTGATCCTCAAGGCCGAGGATCTGAAGGTGTGGTTCCCCATCAAGCGCGGATTTCTTAGGCGCACGGTCGGCCACATCAAGGCAGTGGACGGCATCGACCTGGAAGTCAAAGCGGGACAGACGCTGGCCGTCGTCGGCGAGTCCGGCTCTGGCAAAACGACACTGGGGCTCGCTCTGTTGCGGCTGATTTCGAGCGAGGGGCCGATCGTGTATCTCGGCGACCGCATCGATGGCTTCGATTCAAAGCGCATGCGCCCGTATCGCCGTGATCTGCAGATCGTATTCCAGGACCCTTACGGGTCTCTCAGCCCGCGCATGTCGATCGGCCAGATCATCGAGGAAGGGCTCACCATCCAGAACCCGGGTTCGACCCGGACCGAACGCAATGAGCGAGTCGCTAGTGCGCTGAAGGAAGTCGGCCTCGATGCCAGCTTCGCCCACCGTTACCCGCACGAATTCTCCGGCGGCCAGCGCCAACGCATCGCCATCGCCAGAGCGCTGGTGCTGGAGCCGAAATTCCTCATTCTCGATGAGCCGACTTCGGCGCTCGACGTGTCGGTGCAGGCGCAGATTGTCGATCTGTTGCGCGACCTTCAGCGCCGCCACAAGCTGGCTTATCTCTTTATCAGCCACGATCTGAAAGTGGTGCGGACCCTAGCCAACTCCATCATCGTTCTGCGCCATGGCAAAGTTGTGGAGCAAGGCACGGCGCGATCCGTGTTTTCCAAGCCAAAGACGGACTACACCAAGGCACTGCTGGCGGCGGCGTTCGACTTGGAGGCGACCAAAGGAACCGAGGTCGCGACTTAGCGGGCTTGCTTTGCGCCTGAGAGCGGCAAGCGCCGCACACCGGTCACCTCAAAGCCCGCAGCCTTGATGCGATCCTTTGCTTGCGCGAAAGGCTCGATCTCGACGGCCATGTGAAAAGCGTTGGCGTGGAGAAACTCGCTGGCGCTGGTCATGATGCCCACATGGCCATCCCAGAACACGAGATCGCCGCGCGCCAATTCAGCCCCGCTAAGCCAATCGACTTCCTCACCGGTCTCCGCCGCCTGCATGTCGGCGTCGCGTGGCACCGTATGACCCGCGGCGGCGGCGGCAAGCTGCACCAGACCTGAGCAGTCCGTGCCTACGCTGGTCCGTCCGCCCCACAGATAAGGCGTGCCGAGAAAGGCTTCCGCCACGGCGACATAGTCTGGGGCGATCACACCCAAAGGCACGACGTGGCCGCCATAGACAAAACCGCCGCTCTCAAGTTGGAGATAGCTACCGGCGGACTGAGCCACGGCGACATTGGCGTTCAGGCTGAGCAGAGCCAGCGGCGGCACCTTGGAGTCCGGCTCCGGGAACACATAAGTGCGCAACGCGGCGATGCGATGGGTTGGCGCGCTAACGCCGGGCACCAAGCCCTCGCTCGGCATGTAACCGACATAGCCGTCATGATCGAGCTGGACCCAGGCCCAGCCCTCGTTCTCGTCGTAGACCGTGACCGCTTCGCCGAGCAGCGCTTCGGTGTCGAGAGTCGAGTCAAAGCGCTGCTCACGCCGCAGCGGCAGCGACGGCACGGCCACGTGATGAGGCTGTCCCGCTACGTAATTTTCGGCTTGCACAATGTCGCGCAATTTCTCGGCGGCGAGATCCGCGCGATACGCATGGCGGCGCCGGTCGGGCTCGGTCACGCAAGCTCTTTCTGGAAGAACTCAAACAGGGCACGGGCGGCTTGCGGCTCCCCGCCATACGGCCGGCCCGGTAATTCGCGCGGCATCCAGCCATAGATATCGAGATGGGCGAAATGCTTGGCGTCCTTGACGAAGCGTTTGAGGAACAGCGCCGCCGTCACCGAGCCGGCAAAGCCGCCGTCTGAGATATGGCTGACATCGGCAATTTTGCTCTTGAGCAGCTTGTCGTAATTCGCCCAGAACGGCATGCGCCATAGCGGGTCGCCGACGGCGTGGCTGGTGCCGAGGAGCTGGCAGGCGAAATCATCGTCGTCGGTATAGAGCGGTGGCAGTTCGGGGCCGAGCGCCACACGCGCCGCACCTGTCAAAGTGGCAATCGTGATGAGATAATCGGGCGCCTCCTCATCAGCAAGGCTGATGGCGTCGGCCAGTACGAGACGCCCTTCGGCGTCAGTATTGCCGATTTCGACCGTCATGCCATTGCGGCTGGTCAGCACATCGCCCGGCCGGAAGGCGTTTCCGGAAATAGAGTTCTCGGCGGACGGAATCAACGCGCGAAGCCTGATGGGCAGCTTAGCGCGCATGGCCATGGCCGCGAAGGCGAGCGCGGAGGCCGCACCACCCATGTCCTTCTTCATCAGCCCCATGCTGCCGCCGGGCTTGATGTTAAGGCCGCCGGTATCGAAGGAGATGCCCTTGCCGATAATGGTCACCTTGGGCGCATGCTCCGAGCCCCAGCACAGATCGATGAGCCGCGGCAGCCGATCGCTGGCGCGCCCCACCGCATGGATCATGGGAAAATTGTCGGACAGGAGGGTAGAACCTTCCGTCACCTTGATGGTGCCGTCGAACGTGTTGGCCAGCTCGCGCGCGGCGTTCTCGATCTCAGCAGGCCCGAGATCGCTGGCCGGCGTGTTGATGAGATCGCGCCCGAAATAGAGCGCGTCGGCCAGCCCCAAGACCTGATCGCGCTTCGCCCCTTCAGGGAGCACCAGCCGCGTCGGCTTCTTGGCGTCGGATGTCTTGTAGCGGGTGAAGCGGTAGCACCCACCAAGGAAAGCGAGCGCGGCAAGGTTTGGATCGGGAAGCCTGGCGGCAAAGCGGTAGTCGCCTGGTGGCAACGCGCCCGGCAAAACGCCGGTGAGCATGGGGACTTGCGCCGCCCAGTCCCCACCACCCGTTCCCAACAGCACTCCACCAATAGCGCCGCCCTCACCAGGCAACGGCAGCACCGCACCTTCAGTCGGCTTCCAGCCACGAGCCTCGACCCAAGCCCGCTCGCCATCCTCGAGCTCGGCAAGATCGCTGTCAGAGGTAATCAGCCTGACGGGAATGGCCGGCGCGCCGGCCTCAAGCAGCAAATCTTCGAGATGCTGGCGCGTGGTGTCGAGCGTCATCGCTTTGGTGGGCATAGAAAATCCGGGTGCATCTGAGGGGAAAGCGCATTATTGGCAGGGGAGCGGAACCATGACAATGGCGGAAGGCATTTCGATGGCGAATACAGGCTACACGCTCGTAATCGGAGACAAGAACTACTCATCATGGAGTTTGCGCCCCTGGCTTGCGATGAAACAGAGCGGCATTCCCTTCGTGGAGGAATGCGTCATTCTCCGGCTGCCTGAGAGCAAAGCCGAGATCTTTCGCCATTCACCGTCGGGCAAGGTGCCGGCGCTCAAGGCCGATGTGGGCGTGATCTGGGACAGCATGGCCATTGCCGAATATCTCGCCGAGCAACATCCGGATGCCAAGCTCTGGCCCGAGGATCGAGGGACACGAGCGGCGGCGCGCGTCGTTTCCGCCGAAATGCATTCGAGCTTCGTGGCACTGCGCAACGACATGCCCATGGATTTGTTATCGCAGCTGCCCGCGCCTGCCTTAAGCGAGGCGCTCGAAGCTAATATCAAGCGGGTTGTGGCCATCTGGATGGATATCCGGGCGCGGTTCGGCAAGAGCGGCCCGATGCTGTTTGGGGACTTCACCAGTGCCGATGCCATGTATGCCCCAGTGGCGACCCGGTTCCGCACCTATGGGCTCGATCTCGCCAGCTTCGGCGATGACGGTACGGCCGCCACCTATGTGGACGCGATCTACGCCCTGCCCGCCATGGCGGAATGGACCGAGGGCGCCAAGGCGGAAATGAAGGCCCGCGCCGGCACCTAGACCCGCCATGCCCCAAAAAAGCGGGGTGAAATGTTTATGGTTAAGACTTTCTTGACGCCTGTCTCACATCATAACGCCATTGCACTACGAGACTGCGGACCCATAACCGCACGCATTAAGGATTGCTGGGGCCATGGCACATATTTCCTGCCGAAGCCGTTCTATGATCTTTGCTCTACTGGCGACGACCGCCGCAGCGACCCTGCTTGGTGGCTGCGGCCAAACGGGCGGACTGTTCTCAAAGAGCAGCAGTTTGGACGAAGTGAAGATGTCGCCTCTACAGGCGGCAAGCGCGACGCAGCGCTGGGCGGCTGCCTACGCTAAAGAGCCAGAAGATCCCCATATGGTCCTCGGTTACGCCAAGTCCTTGAGGGCAATTGGCGCCAAAGACCGATCACTTAAGATTTTGAAGACCGCCTACCGCGCTGACCCGACGAACGGCGAGATCGCGGCAGAGCTTGGACGCGTTGCCCTTGAGATCGGCCGGACTGACATCGCCACACAAGCGCTGAAAACAGCTCAGTCCCAAGGCATCGAAGACTGGAAGACATTGTCGGCACAAGGCACCCTGCACGCCAAGAAGGGCGAGCATGCCCAAGCCCAGCAATATTACCGGGCGGCACAGCAGAAGAATCCTGAAGCCGCCTCCGTGACCAGCAATCTGGCGCTGAGCTACGCGCTCGACGGCAAGCCCAAAGAGGCCGAAGCGCTGCTTCGAGAGGCCGCGGCCAACGGCCAGGATGACAAACGCATCCGCCAGAACCTGGCGCTGGTGCTTGGACTCCAGGGCAAATACGATGAGGCACGTCAGGTCGCTTCCGCCGACATGACCGAAGCCCAAACGAGAACCAGCATGTCCTATCTGCGCAATATGCGCGACGCGTCGGTTCAAGTCGCGGCGGTGCCTGTTCAAGAATCCGCCGAGGATTGGGCGCCCTTCGCCTCGCAGGCGCCGGTCCCACCGCTTAAGCCGACTCAGGCAATGGCGCGGACGGCACCCAGAGCACAGCCCAAGGTGCAGGTGGTGAAGCCGATCGCTGAGATTCAGGCGCCGACGAATCTGCTCAGGACCAACGTCGTCGAAAAATCTAAGAATTAAGGGCTGCGCCGCGTGGCTCTGCCAGAGTACGCGCGCCTAGCCGTCGAGCCTAACCACCTTGGCGCATGGCCAGGAACTGGATCGCCGCGGGCCCGAGAATGACCACGAACAGCACCGGCAGGAAGAACACGATCATCGGCACGGTGAGCTTCGGCGGCAGCGCTGCAGCCTTCTTCTCCGCCTCCGCCATGCGCATGTCACGGCTTTCCTTGGCGAGCACCCGCAAAGCCTGAGCCACTGCCGTGCCGTAGCGCTCGGCCTGGATCAGGCTGGTACCAACGGCCCGTACCACCGCGAGTCCGGTGCGCTTGCCGAAATTTTCGTAAGCCTGGCGACGCTCCGGCAGATACGACAGCTCTGCCGTAGTCATGCTGAACTCCTCCGCCAACTCGATAGAGCGGGCCCCGATTTCGCCGGCCACCTTATTCATCGCCGCCTCGACCGACATGCCGGCCTGGACGCAGATCAGGAGCAGGTCGAGTGCGTCAGGGAAGACGCGCTTGATCGACTTCTGACGCCGCTGGATGAGGTTGGTGATGAAGATGACGGGAAAATAGAACCCCACATAGGCGCCGCCAATGGCCATGCCGAACTGCAGAGCCAACGGCAGGTCGAAGCTGTTCACCGTAAACAGATAGAAGAGTGTCAGCAGAAATCCGACGACCGCCAGAATGGCGCGAAAGAAGAGAAACACCACGACCGGGGCCTGACCGCGAAAGCCGGCCATCTTCAGCCTCTCGCGCGTGCCCTCGGTCTCAAGCGCCTTGCGCAAATTAAGCCACTCAACCACCTGCTTCATGAAGCTCTTGGGTTCCCGCCGCAGCTTCGCCTGACTCTGCTCTTCGGCAAAAGTGGCAAGCCGTTCAACCCGAAGCCGTTCCCGCTCGCTCGCCACATATTTCATACGCGAGCCCAGACGATCGCCGGACAGAAGCGGCAACACAAAGGACGCCACGGTGGCGAACGCAGCAACCGCCGCCAACACCATGACGGCGAATTCCGGGTCGAACAGATATTGAAATAGCGAGGACATGGGTTCCGGCCTAGTAATCGAAGCTGATCATCTTCCGCATGGTGACGACGCCGATCAGCATCCAAATTGCGCTGGCGGCTAGCATCGCCTTCCCAAGCTGGCTGCTCCAAAGCAATGAAATGTAGTCGGGGGACGTGAGGTAGACGACGCCCATCACCAGCGGGGGAAGTGCACCGATGATCATGGCGGAGGCCTTCGCCTCGGCGCTAAACGCCCTGACCTTGGCCTGCAAGAGGTGCCGTTCACGTAACACCGACGAAAGGTTGGTGAGCGTCTCGGCGAGATTGCCGCCGGTCTGCGACTGAATCGCAATGACAATGGCGAAGAAGTTCACTTCCTGTAGCGGCATGCGGTCATGCATGCGCTCCAAGGCGCGGGAGATAGGGACGCCGACTTTCTGCTGCTCGACGAGATCGGCGAACTCCGAGCGCACCGGCTCAAGCATCTCTGATGCGATCACCTGCACACAGTCGTTGAGCGGCAGGCCGGACTTAATGCCACGCACAATGATGTCGATGGCATTGGCGAATTGGATCAGGAACTTGGCTTGGCGTGATTTGATCAGACGCGCCAGGAGCCACCGCGGCAACCCAATACCGCAGGCGAACGCCGTAATTGCGGAAACCATCAGGGAGGAACCCGTGAGGAGGACGATGAGACCGCCGACAAGGCCCGCGACCGCGCTGAGAATATAGTAAGTGTGCGGCTTGATATTGAGGCCAGCGCGCATGAGCTTCATTTGAAGCGTTACACGCTGGTTGGCCTTCTGCTTCGCTTCGATGTCCTTGACGATCTCCTGCACCTGTTTCCGGCGCATTTGCACCGGCTGCGCCACACCAGCCCGCGTGGTTGTTCCGTACCGACCCTGCGCCAGGGTGGCGACGCGCTTGCTCACTTTGCGCTCGTCGCTGAGATACGGCATCACCAAGACGTAGACGAAGCCGCCAACGGAGAGGGCTGCCATCACGATAGCGGCCAGCTGTATGAACTCAGGACTGAGCAAAGCGCTCTCCCAATGGGCGGCCGTGCTCGTCATGCACCTCAGCCGACGATAAAATCTCTGTCAGCCGCTTCTCCTCACCAAAATAGCGCGCCTTTTCATAGAAATGCGGTCGCGCAATGCCCGTCGTGCGATGCCGCCCGATGATGCGTCCGTTCGCGTTTTCCCCCTGAATGTCGTGGACGAAGAGATCTTGCAGCGTGATGACCTGGCCCTCGAGGCCAAGCATCTCGGTGATGTGGGTGATCTTGCGGGAGCCGTCGCGCATGCGCGAAACCTGGATGATGATGTCCACCGAGGAGGTGATCATCTCCCTTATGGTCGAACTGGGAAGACTATAGCCGCCCATCAGAATCATGCTTTCGAGGCGGCTGAGACACTCGCGTGGCGAGTTGGAATGAAGCGTACCCATGGAGCCGTCGTGGCCGGTGTTCATGGCCTGAAGCAGGTCGAAGGCTTCGAGCCCACGCACCTCACCAACGATAATGCGATCAGGACGCATCCGGAGACAGTTCTTGACGAGATCTCGCATGGCGATTTCGCCCTCGCCTTCGAGGTTCGGCGGCCGCGTTTCCAAACGCACGACGTGGGGTTGCTGCAGCTGCAGCTCCGCGGAGTCCTCACAAGTAATGACACGTTCGTCGGGCTCGATATAGGCCGTCATGCAATTGAGCAGGGTCGTCTTGCCTGAGCCCGTGCCGCCAGAGATGACGATGTTGCAGCGAACCCGGCCAATGATGGCAAGCAGCGTGCGCCCCTCCGGACTGATGGTACCCAACTCCACAAGCTGATTGAGGGTGAGACGGTCCTTCTTGAACTTGCGGATGGTGAGAGTCGGGCCGTCGACGGCGAGCGGTGGCGCAATGACGTTGACGCGGCTGCCGTCCGGGAGACGAGCGTCGCAGATCGGGCTGGACTCGTCGACGCGGCGGCCGACCTGGCTGACAATGCGCTGACAGATATTCATCAACTGCGCGTTGTTGGCGAAGCGGATGGGCGCCGCGTGGACCTTGCCCTCGACCTCGATATAGATGGTATCGGCGCCGTTGACCATGATGTCCGCGATGTCGTCGCGAGCGAGCAGAGGCTCAAGCGGACCATAGCCAAGCACGTCGTTGCAGATATCTTCGAGCAGTTCTTCCTGCTCGGCGATTGACATCGCCACCTTCTTGAGGGTGACAATCTCAGCGACGATATCGCGGATTTCCTCTCGCGCAGTGTCGAGTTCGAGCTTGGCCAACTCCGTCAAGTCGATCGTGTCGATGAGTGCGTTAAAGACCGTCGTCTTGACCTCGTAATACTCTTCCGAGCTGGCGTGTTCGGCAGGCTTGGGCTTGGGCTTGGGCTCGGACTTGACCGGCGGCGCCTTCGCGCGTGACTCGTTTGAACTCGCCATAGGCTGTGGCGAGGTGACTTTGGGACTTTGCGGCTGGACGCGCGGCGCCTCGGGCACCGGAGCCAGTTCAGGCCGCGGTGCGGATGACGTCA
>DAOVDX010000188.1 GCA_030669345.1 Methyloceanibacter sp.
GCCACGAGCTGCGGATCGATGCGCAACTTAAGTTGCTTTGCCGGCAGGTTGACCACGCCCGTTCCCGTCAAGCGAACGAGTGGCCCGGCGAGGTGCAGATCGTTCGTGGTCGCCTGGCCCTTGACGACCGTGAAGCTGGCGCCAAGCGAGGCGAAATCGGTTTTCTCCGCGGCGCCGCCCTGCCAACCATTGAGGACGCCTGAGCCGAGATTGCGTATCATCTGGGCAATGTTGATGCCCCGGACCGCACCGTTGACGAATTTTAAATTGGCGTTGCCGTTGAGTGCCCCGACGATGGCGCGCTGAGTGTTGCCGCGCGCGTTCAAGTCGAGTGACACGCTTCCCCGGCCCTCAATTCTTTGAAAGTCCGCCGCATCTTTGAGAAAATTGTAAGCGTTGAAATTGGTCAGCGAGAGCTTGACCCGTTGCGCGGGCACCTTGCGCCTCGCGTCGACGGCAATCGTGATGTCGCCAACGCCGGCATAGAGCTTAAACTTCGACAGGGTCGCATTGAGCTTGCCGCCAATCAGTGTCGCCTGCACCGTCACAGGATTGATCTTCATCTGGTCGTAGATCAGCTGTTCGGCCGAGAGATTGATTTTGGCGTTGACGAGCCGGAGCGGCGAGACATCGATTTTGGCGTTGCTCCAGCCAGCATTGGCCTTCCCTCGTCCAGTTCCGCCGCCGCCAGCACCGCCGCCCCCGCCGCCAGCACTGCTGCCACCGCCACCCGAGGGCTTAGACTTCGGACTGCCCATCAGGGCATTGATGTCGAGGGTCTTCGCCCCGAGCGCCGCCACCACATAGGGAACCTTGTTGGCGAGATTGATAGTCGCCGAGCCCGCCAAGACATTGCCACGCACATTGGCGCGGAATTTATTGAGCGTTACGACGTTGTCTTTGTAGACCGCATTTCCAGCGAATGTATCCCGGCCGATGGTGGCGGTGACCTGGCTAAGCGTCAACGTATAGTCCTTGTAGACGGCGCTGCCTGCCATGGTCTTGTCGCCAGACTTCGCACTGAACTGACTGAGCGTAAGCGTGTCGTCTTTATACGCCGCGGTGGCGGCCATGGTCGCCTTTGCGTCGAGCGTGCCTGGAGCCTCGACTGCCAAGGACACGCGCGCCGGAGCGCCTTCAAGAAACTGTCCGAAATTCCCGATCGAACCCTTCGCCTTGATGGCTTTGCCGTCGAACACCGCGCTCACGTCGAATGTCAAAGGCTCGTTAAAGGCTGGCAGCGCGGCGTCGAGATTGAGTTTCTCGATGCGCTTGCCTGGGGCCTTGCCGGAGGGCGGCAGGATCACGGTCCCGTTTTTGATGACGACTTCATCGAGCGCGAGGTTTTTGAGCGTCTCGCCGATGCCACCGCCGCCGCCACTCGCAGGTACATCTTTTGCTGGCCCCGGCGCACCAGCGGATTGAGCCTTGGCCGGGCTCTTCGGCACGGCGATGACCGGATCGATGAGCGTCACCTCTGTCACGCGCATCTTGCCGTCGAGCAGACCTCGCAACATCAAACCAAATTTGAGTGTCTTGGTAGTGGCGAACTCAGCCTCGCCAGTGACGGCGGGCTGCGAGACGCCCACATCCTCGGCCACCAGGTTCAGAGACGGAAACAACGTGATGTCGACCGGGCCGCTAACCCTTAAGCGGTAGCCGGTCGTCGACTCGACCTGCGCGAAAATCTGATTGCGAACATCCTCGGCGGAAATGAATAGCGGTCCGATAAAGACAACGGCCGCAATAATGACGATGATCGCCGTAAGGACCGAGAAAATTAGCCGCACGCGCTCCTCCGAAAATCGAAATGCAGATTGGTGACTAAGATTAAGCCGATTCCCGAACTCATGGGACAAGGCCGTCGAAAAACTTCCACGAAGACTTGTCGCTGATCTTGGTCTGATTCGATGAATTATCGCCGAATTGCGGGGAAATGACGACGAGGGACTGTGGCGCCCGCCAACCCGCCCGGACTTGCCCCGGGAGACCGGGGCCCATACACAAAGGGTCCTTTCCTAGGCTCGCGCCGCAATCGGAGACTTCAAATGCCGCGACTTATTCTCCTGCGACACGGCCAGAGCGTCTGGAACCGGGATGCCCGCTTCACCGGCTGGACCGACGTCGATCTTTGCGACAACGGCCTCACCGAGGCGAAGCACGCGGCGGCGCTCCTTAAGGCGCACGATGTTAAATTCGATCACTGCTTCACCTCATATCTAAAGCGCTCCATCGATACGCTCGAGATCGTGCTCGACGGGCTGGGACTGTCCTGGCTTCCTGTTCGGCGCAGCTGGCGGCTCAACGAGCGCCATTACGGCGCGCTGCAGGGGCGCGAGCGCGACCAGGTGATGAGCGAGGTTGGCAAAGAGCAGCTCCACATATGGCGCCGCAGCTATACGACCCGGCCTCCCGCGCTCGAGGAGTCCGACGAACGCTTTCCGGGCAACGATCCGAGATATGCCCACGTGCCGCACAGACACTTGCCGCTGACCGAGAGTCTAAAAGATACCGTAGCGCGCGTGCTCCCCTATTGGCAGGAGCGCATCGAGCCTTTGCTCATGGCGGGCGGCACGCCGTTGATTTCCGCCCACGGCAATAGTCTGCGGGGTCTCATCAAATATCTCGATGGGATCTCCGATGAGGACATTCCGCATCTGGAAATTCCCACGGGAAAACCGCTCGTTTACGAGCTGGATGGCGGGCTGGCGCCCATCCGCAGTTACTATCTCGAAGACGGCAAACAACCCCACGCTCTACC
>DAOVDX010000168.1 GCA_030669345.1 Methyloceanibacter sp.
GTCGAGCAACGGCTTGAATACCTGGAACTCGTCCGGCTCGACCATGCCCTGAACCACGGTCTCGCCCAGGCCCCAGGCCCCGGTGATGAGAACGGAGCGCGGGAACCCAGTCTCGGTGTCGATGGAGAACATCACGCCTGAACTTGACAGGTCCGAGCGCACCATCCTCTGCACGCCGACGGAGAGCGCCACTTTCAAGTGATCGAAGCCGTGGTTTTCACGGTAGGAGATGGCCCGATCGGTGAACAGCGAGGCAAAGCATTTCTTGCAAGCCTTGAGCAGCGCGTCCTCGCCCTCGACATTGAGAAAGGTCTCGAGCTGGCCGGCGAAGCTTGCCTCAGGCAAGTCTTCCGCCGTTGCGCTCGAGTGCACCGCCACCGCCTTGGCGCCGCCCTCACGCATGTCACGGTAGGCTTGGCGAATGGCTTGTTCCAGCTCGGGCGGAAACGGGGCGTCAAGGATGAGCTTGCGGATGGCGCCGCCCGCGTGCGCGAGGTTGGCAAGGCTCTTATCGAGCTTGCCGATCTCCGTGGCGATGCGGTCATGGAGTTGGTTGGCTTTGATAAAGTGCCAATAGGTGGCGGCCGTGGTGGCGAATCCGCCGGGCACGCGAATGCCGGCCTCCTTGAGTTGCCCGATCATCTCGCCAAGCGAGGCGTTCTTGCCGCCGACCCTCGCAACGTCGCCACGCCGGATGTCCGAAAGTAGGAGAACGAAATTCTCCTGGCCACTCATGCTGCTCGATCCTCGGTCCCCTCGACGGTGCGTCCCTTGCATGCGCGTTCCTGCTCGCGTTCGCGCGCGATGCGATCAGGCTTGTGCTCCTCCACAAGGTCGAACGTGAAGGACTGCCCGGGGCTGAGCTCGCGGATGTGGCTGCGATAGGCGATTGTTATCGGATGGGCGATCATAAGTCGGCTGGAGATGGTCAGGCAATCTTGGGTGATTTCCACATCCAGGGTGTGACGGCGATAGCGTAGCGTGGCGCTCATCTGTTGCATCTCGTCCGGCAGACGTGGATTGAACGCGAGCACGCCATCCCGCATCTCGATGCCGGAATAGCAGCGCTGGATCAGGTCGACCGTTCCCGCCATGGCGCCGAGATGAATGCCTTCTCGGGTGGTGCCGTCCTGAAGATCGGTGATATCGCCCGCGAGGGCCGTTTGCGCCAGTTGCCAGGAGCGCTGGCGGTCGGCCCTCGCCAACACCCAGGCATGGGTGACCCAGCTCAAGCTCGAGCCGTGCGACGTCCGGCGCGTGTAGTACTGGATATTCTTGAAGATGAGGTCGGGCGAGAACGAGTAGCCGAGTCGGTGAAAAATCTCCTCAATCTCCTCGCGGCTGAACAGGTAGAAGATCATCAACACGTCGGCCT
Source organism: Methyloceanibacter sp. (assembly GCA_030669345.1). Classification (GTDB taxonomy): domain Bacteria; phylum Pseudomonadota; class Alphaproteobacteria; order Rhizobiales; family Methyloligellaceae; genus Methyloceanibacter. The sequence continues at coordinate 1,376 of DAOVDX010000168.1, forward strand.
GCTTCGAGGCCTTGTAGCAGTTGGGGTCTTCGCCTTCCGTCTCGAGGATGCGGTCGAGGCGCTGAAGGTCGCCGTACTTCCGACGATAGCCCTCCCAGTCGAACTCGCGGAGTTCGTCATAGCCCTCGAACTGGGTGATGATGCCGTCGTCGTGGAATGCTATCGCGAGATTTCCGCTGATCTCCCGCCAGCGGTCGAGTTCCTCCTCTTTGAGTTCCAGCCGTTCGCAGAGCCGCCGCCGCTTGTCGCTTGGGATGAGGTCGAGCACGTCGAAGACGCGCGACAGAAGCCAAGACACCATCACGTTCGTATAGGCGTTGTTCTTCAGGCCGCCTTCGATTGCGGGATCGACTCTGGGGTAGGACGTGTGAAACTCGTCGGGCCCCATGACCCCGTCGATATCGAAGCGCCCATCGGGCCTGCGCTTGCTCAGGCTCGACCAGAAGCGGGCGATCTCGCAGAATAGCTCGGCGCCGTAGTCGATTAGAAAGTCTCGATCCTCGGTGGCCTGGAAGTACTGCCAGAGGTTGTAGCAAATGGCGGCGCCGATATGCCGCTGCCGCCAGGAATCGTCGGGTACCCAGCGACCCGACATGGGATTGAGATGGATGCGTTGGCTCTCTTCGCGTCCGTTCGACCCGCTCTGCCAGGGGAACATCGCTCCCTTGAGGCCCGCCTCGCGAGCGGCGCGGCGCGCTTCGTCGAGACGCCGGTAGCGATAGTAGAGCAGCGCCCGCGTGAGGGTCGGCATGCGTAGGTTGAGATAGGGAAAGATGAACAGCTCGTCCCACATGATGTGGCCGCGGTAGGCCTCGCCGTGCCAGCCTCGGGGCGGTACGCCGACATCCATATCGACGGAGTGGAGTGAGGCCGTCTGCAGGAGATGAAAGATGTGCAGCCCGAGCTTGAGCTGGGCGCCGTCATTGGTAGTGCGGATGCGGATATCGCACTGCTCCCAAAGATGGCCCCATGCCAGGCTATGCTTCCGCAAGAGCTCCGCAAACGGGCCGGCGCCTCGGACGAGTTTGGCAGCCTCCATCAAGGGCTCGGACGTGGCGTTATCCTTCGAGTTGAAATAGGCCGCGATCTTCTCAATGCAGATTGGGCGCCCCTCGTGCGCTTCGAGGTCATATTCCTCTGCGACCAGATCTGTGAGCGCCTCGGAGCGTGCCGGCGCGATGGCGTTGCCCTCGGTTTCGACCCGCGTGTGCGCCGCGATCGCGATCTCGCGGCGCGATTGGACCATGCGGCTGCGCAGTGTAAGGATCGCGCCGTCGTCGTATCCGCAATCGATCGTCTCGAGGTGGCGGCCATTGAGCCGACGATAACGCGCCACGCCCCAATTGGTCACGCCGCCATTGAGGCTCGAGCGAAGCGTGATCGGGCCCGACCAGTTCTCCGGCGTGATGGTCACGGCGAGCGCCGCGAGGTGGCGGTTGTCCATGGAGACGATTCGCCTTTCCCGCCAGCATGTGATCTGGCCAGCGCCGTCGCGAAAACGCAGGATGCGCGTAAGCATCCCCTCTTTCAAATTGAGCTCCTGGCGATAGTCTAGATAATCGACGCGGTCGAGGGTGATCCAATCGTCTCCGCCGATCCTCATGGTCAGCAGCAGCCAATTCGGCAGATTGACGAGATCCTCGTTTTCGATCGCGTGCCCTTCGGTCGTCGTGGTCAGCCGGTTGTAACCGCCGGCAAGATATGTGCCTGGATAGTGGACGTCGTCGGCGCTTGCGTCGGGCGCCGCGGCGCGTGAAACGATGTAGCCGTTGCCGAGCGCACAAAGGACTTCGCGGCGCCCTTCTTTCTCCGGCTCGTAATCTTCGTAGGTCAGGGTCCAATCGTTCATTGTGCCTTTTCCCCTGCCGAACGGACGCCGAGCAGGTCCCCGAGGTTGCGCGTGACGAAATCGGCGCCGCCCGCGCGCAGCACTTGGGCATGGGATTCCTCTCCCTCAGGCTCGCGATCGACGCCGATCACGAGCCGGAATCCTGCTGCCGCCCCGGCCTTCACGCCCGCGACCGCGTCCTCGACGACGACGGCGCGGGACGGCGTGGTACCAAGCCGTCTGGCGGCTTCGAGCAGCAGCGCTGGGTCGGGCTTTGGGGGAAGGCTCAACTTCTCCGCGTCGTTCCCGTCGACCTTGGCATCGAACAGGTCCATCACGCCGGCGCTCATCAGCACGCGCTCCGCATTTCGACTCGCCGAGAACAAGCCCACTTTAATCCCACGTCGTTTGAGGGCTTTGATCGAACCGAGTGCATCCTCATAGGTCGGAACC
>DAOVDX010000127.1 GCA_030669345.1 Methyloceanibacter sp.
ATGCGCGCGTCGCCGCACGCCCATTCCGAGTTAGCTGAGTCGGCCCTGCGAGCGCAACGCCTTAGTTTTCCATGACAATATTTGGCGCATTGCGATGGGCGGCCTTCTGGCGCTCAAGCTCATCCCAAGCCCGATCGGCGATCTGCCGATAAGCCTTAGCGATTTCGGAGTTGGGATCGGTCGCCACGATCGGCTTACCCTCGTCGGAAGTCTCACGCACCACCATGGTCAACGGAATTTCTCCAAGGAACGGCACGCCGAGCCGCTTGGCCTCGTCCTTCGCCCCGCCATGGCCGAAGATGTCGGAGCGCTCCCCGCAATGGGGGCACAGGAACGTGCTCATATTCTCGACAATGCCGAGCACTGGCACATTCACCTTGGTGAACATGTTCAGACCTTTTCGTGCATCGATCAGCGCCAGATCCTGCGGCGTTGAGACAATGACGGCTCCGGCGAGCGGCACTTGCTGTGCCATGGTGAGCTGCGCATCGCCCGTGCCGGGCGGCATGTCGACCACGAGTACGTCAAGCTCGCCCCAGGCCACGTCCTTCAATATCTGCGATAGCGCCGACATGACCATGGGTCCGCGCCAGATCATCGGCGTATCCTCGTCGACCAAGAAGCCCATGGACATGACCTTCAGTCCATAAGTGCGCATGGGATCGAGCTTGTTGCCGGCGAGCTGCTGGGGCTGGCCGTGAATGCCCAACAGCCGGGGCATGGAGGGCCCGTAAATATCGGCATCAAGTATGCCGACGCTCAAGCCCTTGTCCTTCAGCGCCAGGGCGAAATTGACCGCGGTGGTCGACTTGCCGACGCCGCCTTTGCCAGACGCCACGGCGATGATGTGTTTCACACCGGGCACGCCACCCGGACGCCGCCTCGCATCACGCGCCGCACCGGGCGCCGTCGAACCCTTAGGGCCGAGCCCTTGTGGGCTTTGCGCGGGGTGAGCGCGCGCGCCGCCATTGCCATTTTTCGCACTGTCTGGCACGCGGTCGGCGGTGAGCGTTACGGTCACGCTCTCGACGCCGGGAATATCCCGCACCACGCCCTCGGCCGCGAGGCGCACAGCCTCAAGCTCTTTCGCCCGGGCCGGGTCCACGGAGATGGCGAAATAGACCTTGCCCTTGTGGATCACCACTTCGGAGACGAGGCCGAGAGAGACGATGTCGTTCTCGCGTTCGGGGTGCCGCACGGATTTCAGCGCGGCGAGAATGCGGTCTTTGGAGAGTGTTTCGGTCATGGCCTGTATGTATGACGATCTTGTCGCAATGCAAAATTTCGGAAGGGTTTGTGGCTGCGTTGCCGCGCCTTCGGCCACCTTGAGCGCGCTATCAGCCTCTTCTTCCTTTGTCATCGCCCGGCTCGACCGGGCGATCCAGTAGCGACCGCAGCCTGCCATCACGAAGGTCAGTGGCTACTGGATGCCCGCCTGCGCGGGCATGACAGCTCTTTCAATGCGCTGCTGGCCATTCTCCTACCTCGTCATGGCCGCGCGAAAGCTGTGCCTAGTATTTTTTCTTCTTGCGCTTGGTGCCTTGCGTTGCCGTCGCGTCGGCCAAACAATTGGCGATGTAGGCCTCCACTTCAGGAGCCCTCAGGGCGGGCAAGACTCGTACCGCCTTTTTTCTGCAGTCACTTCTCACCGCATCGGTGACTTGCGCCGAGGCGGGGGTGAAGCTTCCGGCCAGAACGAGACCGGCGATGCCGATCATCACAGCTTTCCTGTTCATCTTGCGTCTCCTTCAGGCTGCTTTTGCGAGTTGCCACCTTACACCCAAGGCAAGACGAACACCCCCCAAAACGGAACCTCGAAGCGTGTTGATAGTTGTGCAGCCTTGCTTCGCGCAACCCTCATGGGGCAGGGATGGGAAGGAGTGTACGGGCGGTTTTGAAGGCGGGGATTAGTTTTCGACGCTCCCCCGACAAGCCAACCAAAAGGATCACAAGGCAAATGACGGCGAGCGAATTTGGCTGCAAGCGGCTTCTCATTTGACCCGACCGGGTTGCTATTTGGCGCATCCGCATGGACCGCAATGACTGTGGGCACCATCAAATGCAGCAACTCGTCTCGCGGGCAAGCTCAAAGCATTGCTCTAGCCCCGGCATGACGGCTCCCGAGGCTGGAGCCCACACTCCCCAAAAAGAAAGCCCGGCAAAAGCCGGGCTTGGAAGAGGGAAGTTTAAGAGCACCGGCGCGAGCTTGGGGCTGGGGGGCTCATTCACCCGCGCCGGGTCCATGGGAGTTCAACTTGGACCGGCCCGAATGGTTCCCGAAAAAATTTGAGGCGCTGAGAACAGCAGATACGAAAAAGCCTTGAGGCGCCGGTTTGGCAGCCCAAGGCTTCTCACGAAGGCTTTATCAGGTGCCTTGAACGATAGCGGCTTCGCGTGACAGTTTTGCTGCACAGACCGGCAAATGGCTAAGGAAACCGCGGCATGCGACAGCTTTTCGCAGGCGCCGGCGTCAGAGATCAGTCCCAGCCGCTTCGCGCCGTTTCAGCGTCAAAATGCCCAAAATGCCTAAGGCGTCGCAAAAACCTCGGTTCCGCCCTATGATCTGAGCAGCTGACATAAAACAGATTTGAGATGTTCGGGGGAGGACAAGGCGAAATGGCCATTACGTGGGCTCAAATAATCGTTTGGCTGGTTATCGGCGGCGTCGCCGGATGGCTTGCCGGGAGCGTGGTGACGGGCAAATGGGGCGGGCTTGGCCATTGGTGCGGCCTCGGCGTCGGCCTGGTTGGCGCCTTGATCGGCGGCTTGATCTTCGGCCTGTTCAACATCTTGCCGGGCCTCGATTCCATCTCCATCTCGTTGCGCGATATCGTTTCGGCCTTCACCGGCTCGCTGGTCTTCCTGCTAATCCTGTGGGGTGTCCGGAAGGTGCGCTCGGACACGCATTGAGCGATTAGGGGGCTATCGCCGCGCCGTTTGACCGGGCCGGTCGCGAGATACCCGGCTCGGCTAGAGATCTGACATATATCAGGTTTCTGGCGTTAGCCGTCTTTGGCGTCGCAAAAGAACACGCCAGTCAACAATTCCTTAACCTCACCCCCGCTATTCCTAACCGGAACAGGGTTTAAGGCGCTTCCGCGCCTGCCCGATTGCCAGCTCCACAAAAGCGGGGAGGCCTCATGCGCCTTGTGGTCGGTTCAGAAATTTCTAGCGAATTCAGACAGGCCGAGCTCGAGCGGCATCTCGAAGCCATGTCGCGCTTTGTCGAGCAGGCGGGCAAGCAAGATGCTCTGTGCTGCACCATGATTTTGCGTTCGGCAACATCCACCCCGGCGCAAGCTCTGGTCTACATGAAGGATGCGCTTGCGAAAGCCGGCGTACGCGCCAGAGCGATCCTCGCCAAGCTTGAGCCCGAAGACGAGCTGAAGCAATTCTTCTCAAGCCTAAGAGCGCTTGCGCCTGACGAACCGGCGGGCGAGCTGATCCGCTGGGCACGCAATCCGCGTCTTCTGGATGCCCATGAGCAAGCGACTTACGGCGAGACTATGTGCTGGTCGGGCGACGCCATGCGCCGCGATGCCGGCAAGCGCAATCCTCTGGTTCTGTTCGACATGGATGCCCCCGATGCGGCGCGGCTGAGCGCCCACGCCTTCTCAGCGCTGTGGGGCGCTTCGGTGCCGGTGCCTGAGCGCCATCTTGTGGCGGGAGGCAACGCGAAGCCGTCCGGCGCCTATGAGCGGACGCAAGATGATGCTCCGATCACGGCCTTGCGCCGGGATCTCCAAGGCTGGCCGCTCGTCCGCCACTAGTGGCTAGCCGCTAGCCGCCCCGCGCTATAATTCGGCGTTATAATATCGTCATCCTGAGATGCGAGCGGTTCGCCGCTTGTACGTTGCCAGAAATAGATGACGGAGCCGCCGATGCTCGCCAGACTTATTCTCAGCTTGGGGTTGCTTCTTGCTGCGCCAGCTTTTGCTGCGGACGATAAAGGCCCGCTGCTGTCCGAGTTGATGAAGCAAAAGGGCTACGTTTATGCCTGGGACGGCATGTTATCGGGCGAGACACCCCCGTCCTGGGTCGGCGAATATACCAAGACATTGGACGGCCCGCCGGTCCCGACGATCCCCGTGCCGCTCGACGGCGAAACCTGTACGCTGGGCTTCATCTGCGAAGCCAATGCGTGCGAGGACAATCAGCTCTACGTGCTCTTTGCGCCAGGGCAGCGCGATGCCTGGGGCTTGTTAGTGTCGGACGGCGGCATCTCGTGGCTCAGGCGGCCCGACGAGCGAATCCAAGACGCCATTAAGAGCGGCTTGAGACGGTAGATGGACGCCATCAAGGCGTCAGGATGAGGAAGTGTTCGATGCTCAAAAAAATCTTACTGGCCCTCGTGCTGTTCGGCTCCGCGCCGGCTTATGCCGAGGATGCGACCAAGCCTTATCTCCCCGACCTCCTAAAGAAGGCGAGCTATCTCAATGCCTGGAACGGGATGCTAGCGAGCGAGAGCGTGCCGGCGTGGGTGAAGAACTACGCCAAGAGCTTCACCGGTCCGGCCACGCCGTCAAAAAATGTCGCTGTCAGTGGCGAGCCCTATACGCTCGCTTGGGTGTGCAAAGCCCATGACTGCGGCGATAATCAGCTCTACGTGCTGTTCGCGCCGGGCGCCAAGCAAGCCTGGGGGCTCATGATCCTCAATGGCGACAACCGAAGCTGGCTCGGCCGCCCCGACACCGCTATCCAAGCCGCGATCTTGAGCGGCGTGGAGTAGCGGGCAAAGCCCATGCCCCCAAAGACGATGCAGGCCATGGTTCTGGAGGCGGTGGGCAAACCGCTAAAAGCCACCGCGCTGCCGGTGCCGAAGCCTAAGGCCGATCAAATCCTGCTGAAGGTTTTGGCCTGCGGCGTGTGCCGTACCGATTTGCACATTGTCGATGGCGAGCTGGACCAACCGAAGCTGCCTTTGGTGTTGGGACATGAAATCGTCGGACGCGTCGAAGCGCTAGGGTCAGGCGTGAAGGGCTTCGAGATTGGTGAGCGCGTCGGCGTGCCATGGCTCGGCTTCACCGATGGCACTTGTCCCTATTGTGTGTCGGGCCGAGAAAATCTCTGCGACGATTCCCGCTTCACCGGATACCAAATCAACGGCGGATATGCGGCCTACACAGTGGCGGACGCGCGCTACTGCTTCAAACTCCCGGACGGCTATAGCGATGCGGAAGCAGCCCCTCTCCTCTGCGCCGGACTGATCGGCCATCGTTGTTTGAAGATGGCGGAAGACGCATTGTCCGGCGACCCAGTATCGGGAACGAAGCGCCTCGGCATTTACGGCTTCGGCGCGGCAGCGCATATCGTGGCGCAAGTGGCAGAGGCGCAAGGCTGCGAGATCTATGCCTTCACCAGCCCCGGCGACACCAAGGCGCAAGACTTCGCGCGCGAGATGGGCGCGGTCTGGGCCGGTGGTTCCGACGAAGCGCCACCGGACAAGCTCGATGCGGCCATCATCTTCGCGCCGGTCGGGGCGCTAATACCGGCGGCGTTACGCGCGGTGCGCAAAGGCGGCGTCGTGGTTTGCGGCGGCATCCATATGAGCGACATCCCG
>DAOVDX010000062.1 GCA_030669345.1 Methyloceanibacter sp.
TGCATCGAAGCCCTGATGGACCTTGATCCAGTCATCAGCCGCGTCGCCCAGATTGCCCAGGCTCAATAAGCCGAGAGACTTCGGTCTCAAGAGATTCTGGTCTCCCTTCTCTCCCCATCGACCCAACTTCCTTCTTTGTCATGCCTGGCTTGACCGGGCGATCCAGTAACCCCCGCAGTCCGCTATCACGAAGACAGGTGGCTACTGGATGCCCCGCCTACGCGGGCATGGCAGCAAGGTCGCGGGAGGGACTAAACCCCTACCCCCCAAACTTAAGCCCATCCTTGCCGGCGATGACTTTCACTGTCTCGCCGTCGCGGATTTTGCCGGCCAGCACCATCTCGGCCAGGGGGTCTTGTACATATTTTTGGATCGCGCGCTTTAGGGGGCGCGCGCCATAGGCGGGGTCGTAGCCTTTATTGCCGAGCCACTCCTTGGCGCCATCGTCGAGGTCGAGCGTGATCTTGCGATCGGCCAGAAGCTTGGCGAGGCGCTTCAGCTGAATGTCGACAATGCTGCCCATATGCTCGCGCCGCAGCCGATGGAACAGGATGATCTCATCCACGCGGTTTAGGAATTCGGGCCGGAAATGGGATCGCACCACGTCAATGACTTGGTTCTCCACGGCGTCGCTATCCTCGCCTTCCTTCTGGTTGACGAGGACTTCGGAGCCGAGATTTGACGTCATGATGATGAGCGTATTGCGGAAGTCGACCGTGCGGCCTTGGCCGTCGGTCAGCCGCCCGTCGTCGAGAACTTGCAGCAGCACGTTGAACACGTCCGGATGCGCCTTCTCGATCTCGTCGAACAATATGACTTGGTATGGGCGCCGGCGCACGGCCTCGGTGAGCGCGCCGCCTTCTTCATAGCCGACATAGCCGGGAGGCGCGCCGATGAGCCGGGCCACCGCGTGCTTCTCCATATACTCCGACATGTCGATGCGGATCATGGCATGCTCGTCGTCGAACAGGAATTCTGCGAGGGCGCGCGTCAGCTCCGTCTTGCCGACGCCTGTCGGCCCTAAGAACATGAACGAGCCCATAGGCCGGTCGGGATCTTGCAGGCCGGCACGCGAACGGCGCACCGCGGTGGACACGGCCTGGACCGCTTCCTTCTGACCGACAACGCGTTTGGCGATCTCGGTTTCCATCTGCAACAGCTTTTCGCGCTCGCCTTCGAGCATCTTGTCGACGGGAATGCCGGTCCAGCGCGACACCACCTGGGCGATCATGTCGGGCTCAACGACCTCTTGCGCCAAGCTGCCGGCCTTGTCCTCTTCCTTCTCGATCGCCTTAAGCTTCGCTTCAAGGTCGGGGATCGCGCCATAAGCAAGCTCACCCGCCTTGGCAAGATCGCCTTCGCGCTGCGCTTGCTCCAGCTCGTTGCGCGCCTGATCGAGATCTTCTTTGATCTTCTGCGCGGCGCCGAGCTTCTCTTTCTCTTCCTGCCAGCGACCGGCAAGCGCGTTGGCGCTCTCCTCGAGATTGACGAGTTCCTTCTCGAGCTTCTCCAGCCGGTCCTTCGATGCGCTGTCAGTTTCTTTCTTCAACGCCTCGCGCTCGATCTTGAGCTGCATGATGCGCCGGTCGAGCTCGTCGAGTTCCTCGGGTTTAGAGTCCACCTGCATGCGCAGACGCGACGCCGCCTCATCCACCAAGTCGATAGCCTTGTCGGGCAGGAAGCGGTCGGAGATGTAACGGTTGGACAGCGTGGCGGCGGCGACCAGCGCGGCATCGGAAATGCGCACGCCATGATGCAATTCATATTTCTCGTTCAGCCCACGCAGGATGGAGATGGTGTCTTCCACTGAGGGCTCGGGAACGAACACAGGCTGGAAGCGCCGGGCGAGTGCGGCGTCCTTCTCCACATGCTTGCGATATTCATCGAGCGTCGTGGCGCCAACGCAGTGGAGCTGGCCTCGAGCCAATGCGGGCTTCAGCAGGTTGGAAGCGTCCATGGCCCCGTCCCCAGCCCTGGCGCCGACCAAAGTATGCATTTCGTCGATGAACAGGATGATCTGACCATCGCTGGCCTCGATCTCCGAGAGCACAGACTTCAGCCGCTCCTCGAACTCGCCACGATATTTCGCGCCGGCGATGAGCGAGCCCATGTCGAGCGACAACAGCTTCTTGCCTTTCAGGCTTTCGGGCACGTCGCCTTTGATGATGCGACTGGCCAAGCCTTCGACGATGGCCGTCTTGCCGACGCCCGGCTCGCCGATCAGCACGGGGTTATTCTTGGTGCGGCGTGACAGGACTTGGATCGTGCGGCGGATTTCCTCGTCCCGGCCGATCACCGGATCGAGCTCGCCGTTCGCGGCGGCTTCCGTGAAGTCGCGCGTATAACGCTTCAGCGCATCGTATGACTGCTCGGCCGAAGCGCTGTCTGCCGTGCGCCCTTTACGCAAATCGTTGATCGCCTCGTTGAGGCTTTGTGGCGTGACGCCGGACTCTTTGAGGATGTCCGCGACCTCGCCCTCCTTCGTCATGGTGAGTGCTTGAAGCACGCGTTCCACGGTGACGAAGCTGTCGCCAACCTTGCTCGCTACCTGCTCAGCCTGATCGAGAACGCGCGACAAGGCCGGTGTCATCTGCGGCTGGGTGGCGCCTGAGCCTGAGACTTTAGGCAGCTTGGCGAGCGCGGCGTCGGTGCGACGTAGCGCTTCCTTGGCGTCGCCGCCAGCGCGGCCAATGAGCCCGGCGGCCATCCCTTCGGGATCGTCGAGCAGCGCCTTTAATAGATGGTCGGGGGTGATCTGCGGGTTGCCGTCACGCAACGCAATGGTTTGCGCCGACTGGATAAAACCTTTGAGGCGGTCGGAAAGCTTTTCGAAGTCCATGATCTTCCCTCTTGGATCGGGCGAAGTGCCGAGGGTTCAGCCGGGAAAGGATGGCGGCCCGTTCCCAAGCCTCATAACCCAGGGCTCGTTAACGGACATATAGCGATCCGTTTAGCGCACAGAAAGAGGGGGAGGTTTGATCGAAAGCAAACTTGATGGCGCGCGAGCTTGCGGACGCGCAAAACCTTAACGTCTCGCGGCCAAAGCGAGGCCGGCGACGATCTCGATAATTAGAAAGAAAAGAAGCGAAAAGCTTAGCTGACCGTGTCGGAAACGGTCTCGCTTTCGTCCGCAGCTTGCGCCTTTTCGGGCTCGGCGCCATTGGCGTCAGTCACGCCTTCGTTCCGGTTCTCCGGCTGGCGACCACGGCCACGTCCGCCATGATGCTCCCGATCACCGGCGTGGCGTTGGCGATCTTGGCTGCCCGGGCCGGCATCCGCCGCCTCAGGCTCGGCATTTTCTCTGCCGCCCTGTTCAGCATTATGCCGGGGAGGACGGCCGCTTCCACCATTGGCCTGATCGGCCGACTGAGCACTCTGTTGGCTAGCCTGCTGCTGGGCGGCCATGACGATGCGATTGTAATGCTCGGCATGCTGGAGATAGTTCTCAGCCGCCACGATGTCGCCGGACGACAAGGAATCGCGGGCGAGCGACATATACTTCTCCGCCACATGGGATGCGGTCCCGCGGACCTTCACGTCCGGGCCGTTCGACTCGTAACTCCGTGACAGTGGATTCTGGGGCTTACGGCCGCGACCGCGACCCCTACGATTTTGTTGTCCTTGCCTCATGAGCCTTTTTTCACCTGATTTGCGGCGAGAGCCGCTTCCTTCGTTCCCTGATCACTCGACGAAACCGCGCTCGGTCTCGCACACGCTTTGCGCCCGGAAAGCCGGACTGGTCACGCAGTTGTCACAACGCTATTTTTTGCTGCCTTGTCTTGGGTCTTTAATCAGGCGCTACGCGTCCTGAATCCTTGGGCTAGCGCCAGCCAAATCTGATGAGCGATTGAGCGTCTCCTGAACGCCCCAAGAGGCAACATCGCCTGTCTATCGAGGTTCACGAGATATCCGCTTCAGTTGCCGTGCAACCGGCCGCGTCCCTAAATCCACGCTGGCCGAATATCTTTCCGTGGCTCGAACCTACCCCGATCATCACGGCTTTCCAAGCTTATTTTTGGGGATATTTGACGTTCTGCGAGGGCCCTTCAGGATCTCCCGCAAGGACGCATCGGGCCCTCCCCGCGAGGTCAAATCGGACGCCATCTTCGGCGACGCTCAACCCGGCCGCACGGAAAATATCCATCACCGCTTTGGCCTGAGTGGGGCCAATCTCCACCACAAGCTGCCCGCCATCGTTCAGAGCCTCGGGCAATTTTTGCGCGATCCGCCGGTAGGCATCGAGCCCATCGACGCCACCATCGAGCGCGAGAAGAGGATCGAACCCGGCGACTTCGCGCGCCAAACCAGCGATTTCCACACGCGCGATATAGGGCGGATTTGAGAGAACCAGATCAAAGCGACCCGATACTCCATCGAACCAGTCCGTAGCGATGAAATGTGCACGATCCGCCAGCCCCAAGCGGCTAGCATTCTTGGCGGCTCGCCGAAGCGCGCCCTCGCTGATGTCGGCGCCGACACCTTCAGTCATTGGTAGCTCGGCCAGTAGCGTGAGCAGGATACAGCCCGAACCGGTGCCGAGATCGAGCAGCCGAAGTGGCCGGTCCTGCCAGCCCTTCTGCACCACGAGTGCGAGCGCCGCCTCGATTAGGGTCTCGGTGTCGGGACGCGGGTCGAGCGTGTGAGCATCGACTTCGAAGCACCGCCCGTAGAATTCTCTATTGCCTTTGATGCGCGATACCGGTTCGCCCTGAAGGCGGCGCGCCACATAGCCCTCAAGCAACGCCACGGCTTCAGGCGGCAAGGCCTCCCGGTTTCGCGCGATCAGGGCTTCGTGGGTCAGGCCGCTGGCATGACAGAGAAGCAAGCACCCATCGAGCGACGCCGTCTCGATCCCCCCATCCCGCAAAGTCCGCGCTGCCGCGAGCAGCGCCGCCTCGACGCTCTGGGTCACGCCTCGGGCTCTTCTTGCATGGCGGCAAGTTGGTTCGTTTGATGATCGGTGATCAAGGCATCGACGATCTCGTCCAGCGCCGGCTCGCCCTCGAGCACCATCTGGAGTTGGTGGGTGGTGAGCCCAATCCGGTGATCCGTTACCCGGCCTTGCGGAAAGTTATAAGTGCGAATGCGCTGAGACCGATCGCCGGTGCCAATCTGGCTACGACGGTGTTCCGCCCGCTCCGCATCGAGCTTGCCGCGCTCCAGATCGTAAAGGCGCGCCCGCAGCACCTTCATGGCCTTCGCCCTGTTCTTATGCTGGGACTTCTCGTCCTGCTGGATGACCACGAGACCGGACGGCAAATGGGTGATCCGGATCGCGCTGTCGGTGGTATTGACCGACTGCCCACCCGGGCCGCTCGCGCGGAAAATGTCGACGCGCAAATCCTTTTCTTCGATCTGGACGTCGACCTCCTCCGCCTCGGGCAACACGGCCACGGTCGCCGCCGACGTATGGATGCGGCCTTGGGCTTCGGTTTCGGGCACACGCTGCACACGGTGCATGCCAGACTCGAACTTCATCAGAGCGAATACGCCCTTGCCGGTGATGTTGGCGATGATCTCTTTGTAACCGCCGGTGGCTGACTCGCTCGCCGACATGATGTTGACCTTCCAGCCGTGCCGATCCGAGTAACGCTGATACATGCGGAACAGATCGCCGGCGAACAACGCCGCCTCGTCGCCGCCAGTGCCGGCCCGCACTTCTAAAATAGCGCTCTTCTCGTCGGCAGAGTCCTTCGGCAACAGCTGCACTTTCAACTTATGATCGAGTTCCTCGAGCTTCGAATCGAGTCCGCCAATCTCTTCCTCGGCGAGCGCGGTCATATCCTGATCGGAGGAGTCGTCGTCGATGATCTCCTTCAGGCCATCTCTCTCTTTTTGCGTCTCGCGCAAGGTATTGATCGTGGCAACGATGGGATCCAGTTCGGCAAACTCGCGGGAGAGGCGCACATAGCTCTCCTGATCCGCGCCGGACGCAAGCGCGCCCTGCACCGTCTTCCAACGGGCAACAAGGTGGGCGAGCTTCTCAGCGGGGATCGTCGTCATGGGATCAATCAAAGTTGGGATCAGCAAAAAGGATGAGCGAAAAAGCTCAGAAATTATTCGGAAGCCGGTCGGCCTTGCGGCTGCGCGGGTCGTCCGGACCCAATACGGGGTCCGAGGTGCCCGAAGACCCCAAGGACGATGAAGAACCCGACGAATCGCCAAACACGGTCCATATCCCACCCAACATCATCAAGATGAGAAAAGCCACGAGCCCCCATTTCAACAACGGGGATTTCTTGCGCGCCGGCACTGGCTCCAGCTCATCTTCCGGCTCGCCCATCGAAGCATCGTCGCCCATCAGCGGCTCTGTTGACGGCTGATCGGGAAAGCCCTGCCCTGGTTGCTCGGACGAAAATGCCGCGTCGGGCGCGGTTGGAGCTTGAGGCGCAATCGGAGCCTCGGGAGGCTGCGGCGCCAGAGGCGGTGCGGCCTGAGGCGGCGCGGTGATCGGCGCTGGCTGGAGCGCGCCTCCGATACCCCTTTGCGGGAACGGCGGAGCGGCAGCCGGCCAAGCAGCCTGCGGTGAAGGCGCCTGCGGTTGAGCGGCTTGCTGCTGAACAGCTTGCGGCGAAGCGGCTTGCGGCTGACCGTTCGGCCATGGAATTGGGGATGGGGCCTGGGGCACCTGGGCCGGGGCCGTAGGAGCCTGCACCAAGGGCGTAGCTTGCGGGGCCGGCGGCGGCGCGCCAGCATTCACGTTGCCCGATCCGAAATCTGCGGCGCCCGGCGGCGCCATGACGGGAACATCCGGCACGGCCTTCGGCCCAAGTTCAACGACTCCGGCTTCAAGCTGAGCATAGATGCGCCGAAGCAAGGGGCCCGTGTCGAGATTGAGCATCGTGCCATAGGCGTTGACGACGCGGCAGGTCTCGGGCCAGGGCGGCAACGCATAAAGCGCGCCCTGCTCAAGCGCCTGGACCACCTCGATCGGGGCGGCAATCCGCGCGGCAAGGTCTGCTTCGGTCAGGTTGCTAGCAACCCTCAGGTCCCGAAACAGCGAGGCCACTTCCGCATCAGAGCCCGCAGGCATTTCTGTCATCCCGTGAAATGTGAAGACGCCGCCGCCCGGCATCGGACGATGGGCCTCTTAGCACATCAAGCCTTCGAGAGCCTACCATATTGCTCAACTGATCTATGACCTTACCGAGCCAAGGGAACACCTATAACTGCACGCCGCTCGTGTCGGCAAAGCTCTTTAGGTCCTCGCGCAACGAGGCGGCGTGACCTTCAAGCAACTCATCAAGCCTCTGTTGCAAATTATTTGCATCCAATGACCGGATCATGGCCTTGACCGGCCCGATCGAGGCCGGGGCCATGGAAAGCGACCGGTAGCCGAGACCGATCAGTGCCATGGCCTCTAAAGTCTTTCCTGCCATTTCGCCGCATAACGTCAGCGGCACGCCGTGCTTCTCGGCCCCGCGCGCGACCTGGCGAAGCGCCCGAAGCGCCGACGGACTGAGCGGGTCGAACCGATCCGCAACCCGGACATTTCCCCGATCCGCGGCGAATAAGAATTGCAGAAGGTCATTGGAGCCGACCGAGGCAAAATCAACCAGAGGCAGAATGCTGTCGAGCTGCCACAGCAGCGCAGGGACTTCGATCATCACCCCTATCAACAATCGGCTTGGCTGCGGCCATCCATGCTTTTCGAGGAGAGCGACCTCGCGGTCGATCAGCGCGCGGGCCTGCTTGAACTCCCAAACATCGGCGATCATCGGCAGCATGATATTCAGCTCGCGCCCATTCGTGGCGCGAAGCAGCGCCCGGATCTGCGTGCGGAACAGCGCCGGCCTATCGAGCGCCATGCGGATTGCCCGCCAGCCAAGCGCCGGGTTTTCCTCAGCGCCGATGCGAAAATAGCGGACGTCCTTATCACCGCCGACGTCAAGCGAGCGGAACACCACGGGCTTGTCGCCAGCAGCATCGATGATGGATTGATAGAGCTGCGTCTGCTGATCGAGGCGGGGAAAGGTCGGGGAAATCATGAACTGCAACTCGGTGCGGAACAGACCGATCCCGTCCGCGCCAGACTCAGCGAGATGAGGCATGTCGTAGAGAAGCCCGGCATTGATGTTGAGCCCGACGCGCTCGTCATCCAGCGTCACCGCCGGCACGTCGCGCAACGCGGCGTATTGCGCCTGACGCCGTGCCCGGAAGCGAACCTTGTCGGAGTAGGCAGAGATCAGTTCTTGGGTGGGGCGCAAATGCAGCTCGCCACCCTCGGCGTCGAGAATGGCCGCGTCCCCCGGCTCCACCACATCCAGCGGGCCTTTGCATTGCGTAATCGCGGCAATGCCGAGCGCCCGGGCCACAATGGCCACGTGGCTGTTGGCGCCACCCTCCTCCAACACCAGCCCGCGCAAGCGATGCCGATCATAATCGAGTAACTCAGCCGGGCCCATGGTGCGCGCTATGACGATAGAGTCCTCGGGAAGATTGCCCATCGCCGCTGTCTGCGTGTCGCCGGACAAAAGACGAAGCAGGCGGTTCGACAAATCGTCGATGTCGTGCAGACGATCGCGGAACCGCGGATCGGGCATGCGCATCATGCGCGCCCGCGTGTCGTTGCGCACGCGCTGCACGGCCGCCTCGGCGGTCAAACCCGTTGCCAATGCCTCATCGAGACGGCGGCGCCACCCATGATCATGGGCGAACATGCGGAAGGCCTCGAGCACGTCACGATGCTCTCCGGCGCGCGCCAGGTCGCCACGCTCCATCATCGCATCGATCGAGCCGGTCAGTTCCTCGATCGCCACCAGCAATCTCTGCCGTTCAAGATCGGCATCTTCGGCGATGAGGCGGGTCACGACGACACGCGGCTCATGCAACACGATATGGCCGAGCGCCACGGTCTCCGAAATCGGCTTACCCTTGAACGTCTCATTGGTAGAGCGGCGCGTCTCCGTCGTGACTTCGTCGGCGAGGAATCCGCCAGAGGCAATCATTTCGGCGAGCACCATCGCCGTGGTCTGAAGCGCCTCTACCTCTTCGTCGCTATATTGCCGCTTGATGCGGTTCTGCACCGTGAGCACACCGATGGTGTCCCCGCCGCGCAGGACCGGCACGCCGACGAAGGAATGATAGATCTCCTCGCCCGTCTCGGGCCGGAAGGAGAAGGCTGGATGATGCTGAGCATCGGCGAATTGCTTCGGCTCGGCCTGCTCGGCAATCAGACCGACGAGACCTTCGCCGGGCTTCAGATGGGTGTTGTGGACGGCCACAGCGTTCAGGCCCTCAGTGGCCATCAGCTCGAGCGAGCCGTCACGCCGCCGCAAATAGAGCGAGCAAACCTCGGCCACGATATTGGAGGCAATCAGCACCACGATCTTGTCGAGGCGAGCCTGCGCGCTCACGTGCTCCGCCATCACCTCACGCAGGCGACGGAGCATCTGTCTTGGGGCACCAACTGACGCAGGCATAACTACCAGTCCTCGATTACCAGTCCTCGCCGACCGGGCTGAGTGCGGCGGACCTAACGTCTCCTAAGAGGTTTAAGGCTGGCCGCAACTCACCCGTTATTGGCTGTCTACTTGGCTGTCTAATCCGAATAAGGAATGCAGAGTCCGCACCGCAAGCTCGGCATAGGCTGCATCGATCAATACGCTGATTTTAATCTCGGATGTCGAGATCGCCTCGATATTGATGCCTTTTTCGGCAAGCGCGCTGAACATCTGCGCGGCAACGCCAGCATGGCTCCGCATCCCGACGCCAATGGCCGAAACCTTGGCGATGTCGGTTGAGCCACGCAAGTCCAAATAACTGATAGAATCCTTGGAATTCCTCAAAACTTCAAGCGCCCGATCAAGATCGGCACTCTGCACCGTGAAGGTGAGATCAGTATGATGCCCATCGTCCGACACGTTCTGCACGATCATGTCGACATTAATATGGGCGTCGGCCAAGGGTCCGAACACGCGCGCGGCGACGCCCGGCTTGTCGGCGACCTTGAGCAGCGTCACCTTGGCCTCATCCCGCGCATAGGCAATTCCACTGACGACATTTTGCTCCACGATTTCATCCTCATGGCAAACAAGTGTACCAACGCCCTCACCGGTCTCGGCATCGCCATCGCCGGCAAGTTCGGGCGCGTCGAAGCTCGACCGCACGAGCAGCCGCACATTCTTCTGCATAGCGAGCTCGACCGAGCGGGTTTGCAGGACCTTGGCCCCCTGTGAAGCCATTTCTAGCATTTCCTCGTACGAAATGCGGTCAAGCCGATGGGCCTTGGCCACCACGCGGGGATCGGTGGTGTAGACGCCATCAACGTCCGTGTAGATATCGCAACGATCGGCGGCGAGCGCCTCGGCCAAAGCCACCGCGCTGGTATCGGAGCCACCCCGGCCAAGCGTCGCGATGCGGCCACCCGGCGCGACGCCCTGGAAACCAGCAATCACCGCAACTTCGCCATCGAGCATCCGCGCCTTCAACGCAGCCACATCGACATTGGTGATGCGGGCGGCGCGATGGGCGGCGTCGGTATGAACCGGAATCTGCCAGCCCTGCCAGGATCGCGCGGCCACGCCCATGGACTGGAGCACCACAGCCAGGAGCCCAGAGGTTACCTGTTCGCCCGAGGACACCACGGCATCGTATTCGCAAGCGTCATAATACGCCGAGGCTTCCGCCCCGTTCTCAGCACGGCCCTTATAGTCCCATGCCTCCTCGACGAGCGAGACAAGCTGGTTGGTCTGGCCGGCCATCGCGGAAACCACCACGGCACAGGCATGCCCGGCGTCGGCCTCGCGCTTCACATGCG